>CALGOB010000010.1 GCA_937958005.1 uncultured Cyclobacteriaceae bacterium | reverse complement strand
CACCAAAAGTCCTCTTTTCGGTAGTGCAAACTTAAAATAATTATATCATATGGCTTGCTTTTTCTCACAGTACCTTGAGTCGATCATTAAATTATTGCCCATAGATACCCCGTACCCTTGGGTCGGGGTTGGTTCATTTATAGGGCAATTTTGGTAAATATTTAACCCCGAATGAACTCTGATTCTAAAAGGGACGAGAGGGATTAATAGAGTCAGAATAACTTTGAAATTATCTCTATTAAGTTTAAATTAAAGTTTGTCTATAAATTGTGTCCTCACAATCGTTTTTTCATAACATACAATGAGTTTGTGGGGACACAAACTCAGGCGGAGTGGACATTATAGACAAAACTCTGTGAAATATTTTTGTCTACTAAAATAAGCTGGTTGTTGTTCCAATTTCTTAGTTAAATTCTTTTTAATTCAATATTCTGCTAAAGCCATGTTTACCTTTTAGGAATAAATCTATATAAGACTGACAGATCTATTTATTTTTTATAAATAGGTACAAAGAGAAACTAATAAAATTTAGAAACATGAAAAAAACACAAGTAATATTCCTACTACTATTTATTTCAAGCTGGGCTTTTGGGCAAAATAAAATTGAGTCTACAGGAAGCGTAGGGATAGGAACCACAGCGCCAAGTAATATTTTAGACATTGAAAAAAACTTTAATGGAAGTACTTTTTTAGAAATTTCTAATAATAGCACAGGTAATAAAGCAAGACGTGGAATTACTATAGGAGATGGGGCTTCAGGTAAAACAGTTTCGCTGATATCAACATCAGCTAATTACAATGAAGTTTCATCATGGACTAATGCTGGAATTTTATCAACTGATAACCAATTATCTAATGGGTTGGTTTTGAGAACTTCTCAAGGAAAAATCAGGTTTCAGCCAAATGGTCTTACAGATAAAGTGGTGATAAATCCCAATGGAAATGTTGGCGTTGGAACAACTGCCCCTAGCAATATATTGGATATTGAAAAAAACTTTAATGGAAGTACTTTTTTAGAAATTTCTAATAATAGCACAGGTAATAAAGCAAGACGTGGAATTACTATAGGAGATGGGGCCTCAGGTAAAACAGTTTCGCTGATATCAACATCAGCTAATTACAATGAAGTTTCATCATGGACTAATGCTGGAATTTTATCAACTGATAGCCAATTATCTAATGGGTTGGTTTTGAGAACTTCTCAAGGAAAAATCAGGTTTCAGCCTAAAGGTACTGCTGATAAAATGATAATAGATACCAATGGAAATGTAGGAATAGGAGTGAGTGACCCCACTGAAAAATTATCAGTAAACGGCTCTATAAGAGGCAAAGAAATGACCCTAGAAGCTTCACCTTGGCCAGATTATGTTTTGAAGAATCTTATGACTTGAAAAGTTTAGAAGAAGTAGCACGATTTATAGAAAGTAATGGTCACCTACCTAATATACCATCTGCTGATGTAGTTGAGGAAAATGGGATTAAAGTTTCTGAGATGAATGCCAAATTGCTTGAAAAAATAGAAGAGTTAACCTTATATACTATTAAACAAGAGAGAGAAATCGAAGATTTAAAAAGGCAGAATGAATCGTTAGAAACAATTCAATCAACCATTGATATTTTAATAGAAGAAGTTCAGGGATTGAAGTCTAAAAAGTAAGACCTAATGGAAAATAAAAGGTTTAATTAAGCTTTTATTTTCCTTTTCTAAGATTTCTGTTTTCCTTATATTCTATCGAAAAAAACAATAATTATAAACCATTCAATAAACAAATTAAAATGAACAACCAAGATTATCCTGGAGTGTCGGTTAGAGTAAAAGCTTTAATTATGGACACTATAGTGTTATTGATTTTTATGACCTTGGCCACATTTATATTTTCAAAACTAAGTGACGTACCTGATAAAGCTAGATTTTTTGTTTTTGTTTTTATTTTCTTGTTATATGACCCTTTGTTCACAAGCTTTTTAGGTGGTACGTTAGGCCATTTTGTGATGGGGATAAGGATAAGAAATCATAAAGATGAGCAGAAAAATTTGATTTTACCATTAGCTATTGTAAGATTTATATTTAAAACAGCACTTGGTTGGATATCATTACTGACTGTTATGGGTTCAGACAAAGGAAAGGCAATTCATGACATGATAGCACAATCGGTAGTAGTCTATAACAAAAAAGAGATCTAGCAGAAAAGCAACAGTAGAATGCAATAAAAAGTAAAATCCCGATCTAATGATCGGGATTTTTTTTCATGAGATGGGAATTTTTTAAATATCCCAATTATCTTTAGTTCTTTATTTCTTCTTTCGTGTGACAAAGATAAGATAAAAATCTATAATAAAAACAATTGGATAAAATAAATTGAGAGAATGTTTCACATCTAGGTAAATATCCAATTAATCTAACTTGATTTTAACTAAAAAATCCTGACAGTTTTAAGTCAGGATTTAATTCAATATACAAAAATGTAATTGAGAATTTCTTATTTGCAAACAGGTAAATGGATTACTTATTTGCCACTAAACTTACTGTTATATCAAAGTCATCATAGATCGTTTTGTCTCCTAAATTCTCAAAGAAACTACCACTACCATACTTGATATCAAATTCAGATCTATCAACAGTTAAGTCAGCATTGCCATTCACTTTGTTACCGGACATATTAAGATCAGTAATGAATTTAACGCTCTTAGTGATGTTTTTGACCGTTAGATCCGCCGTTACTTTGTATTTGTCTGGTCCTTGAGGAACTACTTTAGTCAAAACTAACTTTGCAGTAGGGAACTTACTTACACCAAAGAAATCATCAGATTTTAAATGACCTTCAAATTTACCTTTGGTTTCCCCAGATAAATCCAAAGTATTAATAGTAGTCATATCTATAACTATTGTACCGCCAGTTAAAACATCATCTTTGAAAGTTAAATTACCTTTTTTGATTTTAATGTCTCCATTATGCTGACCAGTTACTTTTTTGGCTAACCAAGTAACGTTACTTGCTGAAGCATCTACTGAATAATTCTGTGCATTTGCATTGAATGCTAAAGCTACTATAGCAACTAATGATAGGATGTAACTCAATTTTTTCATAATTTTTTCTAATTAAATGTATGTACATATAATATTGTGAAGTGTTAACGCTGTAAGATTAAAAGTGTTTCGATTTTTTGATTTTTTTTCAAAATATTAATTTCTCGATAATCTTTCATAACAATTATTGATACCAATCCATTTTATGGAATCGCATTAGTAAATGTATCTTCATCATAAAACAAAGAAAATTATGGTCAATAAACTACTCAGATACATTTTTATTCTGTTAAGTGTCACAGCAAACGCACAGGAGAATAAAATCAATTTAAAAACTATTGAGGTAATAGGTGAAGCTGAACAAGAGATTATACCTGATGAAATTTATCTGCAAATAATTCTCAAAGAGTATAAGAAAGGAGGCAGGAAAGTGAAGATGAATAAATTGGAATCGGAACTGATAAGTGCTGTTGAGGAGTTAGGCTTACCAAGTAACCATTTAACCGTGGAAAATATTTACGGTTATAATTGACATTGGAGGAAAAGAAAACTGGAAGACTTTCTCAGCTCAAAATCTTTTAAACTTAAATTGAATGAGGTTTCATTGTTAAACAACCTGATTAATTATTTAGGTGAAGATGGTGTAAACTCAATCAGTTTGCAGGAATACAAATACACAAAAATAATTGAGTTAAAGGAAGAATTGAAAATAAAAGCGATCAAAGCAGCAAGAAACAAAGCAAACAATCTATTAATAGCTATAGATGAAAAATTAGGAAGAGCATTGGTAGTTTCTGAGGTAAATACGGTTAAGTCATATCCAAATGTATCGAATAAGAACTCTAAAAATGGGGATAATGTGGTCTTTTTATTGGGTGATAACAAGGAGTATCAATCCAACCTTGGTTTTCAAAAGATCAAAATGAACCAACCCCGTACCGTACCCTTCTGCGAGTGCTGTAGCTTTCTCAGCAGAGGTACTGGGTTAGGTTGGTCCATTTAGTTAATAAATTCTAGGTGATTTTTCAATATGCCATCAAAGTGACTAGGTGATTTCCTAATATAGTTCTCAAGGTGATGATGCTGAAATAATCGAAAAATCCTGTTCACATTTCCCGTCTGATAAGTAACTAATATAACATGGTAATACTTAATATGAAATATGAGACCGTTATGATCAATTATGAAGTAGCTCGTACCAAATATGAAATAGTTAAGAAATCTATTATCGATAACTGGAATTTATTCTTAGATTGCTTGATTTATTATTACCTTTCTAAGTGCAGAAAAACTAATTGAGTTCGATAATTTACTTAATAACGATACGTTATGAATCCCTTAGAATTCATTTTACAAATGATAATATACTATAAAACCGTTAGAAATATTCTCTTATGAAAATAGCAGAAATCAGGTATATTTATATTAGACATTTCTTGTTTGAATATTTATTTTTCAACCACCTTATTATTTGTTAAGTTCGCAACTATCCTTAAATAAAATTATGCTGAAAAGCTTTCCTCATTATAAACAACTTGATACAATGGACTGCGGGCCTACTTGCCTGCGGATTATTGCTAAACATTATGGTAAGCAGTATTCATTGCAATCATTACGTGAAAAAAGTTATATCACAAGAGAAGGAGTATCCCTACTTGGAATTTCTGATGCCGCGGAAAATATTGGTTTTCGAACTTTGGCAGCAAAAATCCCTTTTGATAAGTTAAAGGAAGAAGCTCCCACACCTTTCATTGCCCACTGGAGACAACAACATTTTATCGTAGTTTATGGATTTACTAAAAACAAGGTTTTAGTATCAGATCCTGCCCACGGTAAATTGAAATTATCCAAAGAAGAATTCTTGAAAGGATGGTTGAGCGATAAAGAACGAGGAGAGGAAACAGGAGTGGTTCTACTGATGGAAACAGCCCCTGAGTTCTATGAACAAGGAGAGGAAAAAGCGAATAGGGCAGGTTTTGGTTTTTTGTTTAATTATTTAAAGCCCTATAAGAAATTTATAATTCAGCTTTTTATCGGTATGATCACCGGTAGTTTACTGCAATTGATTTTCCCTTTTCTTACGCAGTCTATAGTTGATTTTGGTATCCAAAATCAGGATTTGAGCTTTGTTACTTTGATACTCATTGCGCAGGTAATGCTTTTTTTAAGTCGAACTGCCGTTGAATTTATAAGAGGTTGGATTTTACTACACTTAGGTACCCGTATTAATATATCCATATTATCTGACTTTTTGATTAAGTTAATGAAATTGCCTATTTCATTCTTTGATACAAAAATGATTGGAGACCTCTTACAGAGAATTGGAGATCATTCTAGAATTGAAAGGTTCCTAACATCTTCTACACTTGATATACTGTTTTCGTTTATTAACTTAATCATTTTTGGAGTTGTTTTAGCAGTGTATGACTTACCTATTTTCTTCGTTTTTATGCTTGGAAGCATATTTTACGTTTTCTGGGTGTTAATTTTTATGAAGAAAAGGCGGGATCTAGACTACAAAAGGTTTGACCAGATGGCATCAAATCAAAGTAATATGATTCAGCTAATTACAGGTATGCAAGAGATTAAATTGCACAATAGTGAGAAGCAGAAAAGGTGGGAATGGGAGAGAATTCAGGCGATGCTTTTTAAAGTAAGTATAAAAAGTTTGGCTTTAAATCAATATCAACAAGCAGGCTCTTCCTTCATTAATGAACTTAAAAATATTTTTATCACTTTCTTGGCAGCTAAATCTGTAATTGATGGTGAGATTACCCTTGGAATGATGTTAGCAATTCAGTACATCATAGGACAATTAAATACACCAATTAATCAGTTGGTAAGTTTTGTGACTACTGCTCAGGATGCTAAAATCAGTTTAGAGAGATTAGGAGAAATACATAATAGAGAAGACGAGGAAGTAGATAAAGGAGATAAAGTGACCATCTTCCCTGAAGACATGTCTCTAAAAGTGGAAAACATGAGCTTTCAATATGAAGGCCCCCATGCGGAACATGTTTTGAAGAATATTAATATCAAGATACCTGCAGGGAAGATTACGGCTATCGTAGGTGCCAGTGGTAGCGGTAAAACAACTTTAGTTAAACTGTTGCTTAAATTTTATAACCCTACGGAAGGAGCTATTAACCTAGGAGATATTAATCTAGAAAACTATAGCAATAGGTTGTGGAGGGATAAATGTGGAGCTGTTTTACAAGATGGGTTTATTTTCTCTGATACTATTGCTAAAAATATTGCAGTAAGTGACGATTATGTGGATAAAGAGAAATTACTATATGCAGTTAAGACTGCTAATATCCAAGAATTTATAGAATCATTACCATTGGGTTACAACACTAAAATAGGGGGTGATGGACATGGTTTGAGTCAAGGTCAAAAACAAAGGCTTTTAATCGCAAGAGCTGTTTATAAAAATCCAGATTATCTGTATTTTGATGAAGCTACTAACGCTTTAGATGCGAACAATGAAAAGGTAATTATGGAAAACCTTGATCGCTTTTTTCAAGGTAGAACAGTAGTGGTAGTAGCACATAGGCTCAGTACTGTAAAAAATGCAGACCAGATTATTGTACTGGATAAAGGAAAAATCACAGAAATTGGCAATCATGAAGAATTGACCAAAAAGCGTGGTGATTACTATCGTTTAGTTAAAAATCAATTGGAACTAGGTAACTAATCAAATTTGTAGAGAACTATGCCTGAAGAACATGACCAAATTGAAATAAGAAGCGAGGAAGTACAAGAAATACTCAGTGATATACCTGGATGGTTATTGAAATGGGGTATTACTGTCTTTTTTGGAATAGTAGTGGCCATCCTCATTTTGAGCTGGATTATTAGGTATCCAGATATAGTCCCTGCTCAAATTATTATTACTACTGAGAACCCTCCGGAACATATGGTTGCCAAAACAAGCGGTAAAATCAATTTATTTGTTAAGGAAGAACAAGTTGTAAAGAAAGGAGAGGTTTTGGCAATTATAGAAAACCCGGCAAAGTATGAAGATATTTTAACCTTAGACTCTATCATTAGGAGATCTTATGATATTATTTATGACCGAAATTTTGATCCATTTCTTTTAGAACTAAACACAACACTAGATCTCGGTGAGGTACAATCTGCATTTGGTAATTATTTTGATGCAGTGAAAAGCGCAACAAGAACCAAAAAAATTGCAGCAAATAAAGAACAAATAAAATCTACGCAATCTAGTTTGATTGGATTACAAAATAGTAGAAAAATCTTACTGAGACAGTTAGAAAATGCAAAAGTAGATATTCAGTTTTCTAAGAAGATTTACGAGACAGACTCTTTGGAATTAACCTTAGGGGTCAAAGATTCAATTACCTTTTTAAGAGATTCTAAAAGTTTTATAAACTCACAACAATCCTTAGATAATATTGAATCACAACTTTTACAAAATCAGATAGAAATTTCAAGAACTAAGAATTCATTAAGAGAACAAGAACTTAATAATGAAGATGATGGTGAAACGTTAAGAAATAGGATTAAAGTAGCCTATAGTGCACTTGAAGTAGGAGTCCAAAATTGGAAAGAAAGATTCTTGTTTATCTCCTCTATTGACGGGACAATTTCTTTAAGCAAGTTCTGGTCAAATAACCAATACATACAAAATGGAGAAGAATTGCTGGTGGCCATTCCTGAAAGAAGTGATATTATTGGTAGGATGGAATTGCCTATTGCGGGATCAGGAAAAGTAGAAGAAGGGCAAAAAGTTAACATTAAGTTTGAAAACTACCCATCTAATGACTACGGAATATTAGTAGGTCATATTGAAAATATAGCACTTGTCCCGAGAGAAGATAAGTATAGTGTAACCGTAAAAGTAGAACAGAAATTGATAAGTACCTATAAGAAAGAAATTCCATTTAGACAAGAAATGAGAGGGGCTGCAGATATTATTACTGAAGACAAAAGATTGTTTGAGAGGATTTTTAATCAGCTACGGAAATTACTTGATACTACTTCGTGATATTTAATATAGATCGATATATAAATCTACACTTATAAGAAAAACCTTATATAAATTGATTTTGCCAGCTATTTGAAGGGACACTTCACGAAATTTGAAATAACTTATAAAAATATAAACTGCCTTATGAAATTATTTCCATATTCATTGATCAGAGTTGGAGGGGAGACATTTGACAATTGGAGTCAATTGGAAGTTGATCAATTATCAGAATTTTCAAGTGAATTGTCTAAGCTCTACGAGAAACGAGAACAGTTCAAAGAGAAATTATGTGATGATTTGATGTCTTTTATCCAATCCTCTAGCGACCAATTAGTGCAAAATGCAGTTCAAAATGTAAGAAGAGATATTTTTAATGGTAGAAAACTCAAGAATAGTAAACTAAACAAAGCAAAAGAGGTACTTCCAGATAACCTTAATGCAGATCTATCTGATTTTTTGAAATCGGCTGAAGTTATTAAGGAAAAATTGTCTTTGGGTAAAGAGGTTTACTTAGAAACCTTGATTGAAAACAGAAAAAAATTTCAAGAACTAGTAGATGGAGATACCATAAAAAAGGGATTAGTTTTATCCAGTAGATCTTTATTGGATAGACTTAAATCTTATAAGAGTAAAGAAGTTTCTGCTTTTAGAAAGAAGGAGATGCAGACGGAAATCAGTTTATTGCAATACATGACTAGAATGTATGCCAAAACTTCTCCATTTAGCACTTTTACTAATCTTTCGGTAGTAGAGAATGGGGATAAAGTAGAAAATATAGAATTAAAACACGATGATAACTTAGATGAATTAATTGGTCATATCAGACTTAATAATTACCTTTTTAAATATTTGTCTGACCTTTTTACAAGTTACCAACCTCTATATCATAAACTCACGGTTAGAAATAACCCTACTATTAAAAAGGAGGATGAATCCTATCTCTACCTTACCAACAATAACAACGTTGAAGCATTTCAACGAATTCCACAAAATCCAGTAGTTGAATATATCTACGAACTGGTAAGTGCTGATAAGGTTGGAATTCAATTTAATGAACTGGTGGAGCAGTTACTAGAAGCGATAGAGGCTGAAAAACCTGAGATCGAGGATTATGTGAAGCAACTGATTGATTATGGGTTTTTGGAGTACAAATTAGGGGTTTCAGGAATAGATCCAGATTGGGATGAAGCACTTATAAAAGTGTTGACTCCTCTTAAGGATATAACCCATGTTAGTGAGTTGATTGATGTCTTGATAGAATTGAGAAAGTTATCCTTAGATTATGCAAATGCTCCTTCTGCTGATAGGGGTGACATCTTGCAAAAAGCTTTTGACATCTTTAAGGAAATTTGCTTGAAAATCCATGAAGAAGCCGGACTGCCTGAAGATGAAAGAAAATCTCAGGAAGAATTAAGGGAAATTCAAAAACAAAAGGCTGAAGAGGCTAAAAAGAAAGAAGAAGAAGATAAGAAAAAAACAGAAGAAGGTGCAGAAGTAGAAGAAGCTGAGAAAGAAGAAGAAGAGGTCGTATTTAAAAAGCAATCAAGTACTTATTTTAATTTCAAGCCTGAGCAGGTGTTTTATGAAGATACTACAAGACAACTAAATGCCACTGTTCAAAATGATAAAATGACTGCTATTATCCAAACATTGGATGATGTTCTCAAAGAGATGAAAATTTTCAAATCTGCAAATGTAGAGAAAGAGAATATGATTAAATATTTTCAAGGGAAGTATGGAGACGACACATCTGTAGACCTATTAACTTTTTATGAGGATTATTTTAAAGAATTTAAGAAACCTGAGAAAGAGAAAGCGCAGAAATTAGAAGAAGAAAGGGCAAAACGTGCAGAAAAAATAAAAAAAGGCGAAGAGGTAGAGGACGAACCTGAAAATGAAAACGATAAAAAAGAGGTTAATCAAGAATTAGTAGACTGGGAAGAAAAGTTTTTATCAAGAATTGAAATATCAGAAGGACAAGATGTTGAGTTTGATTTATCAGTAATTAGTAAAGTAAATAAAGATCTTTCTATTGATACCAATGATAGACCCTCCTCATCATATGGTTGCTTTATACAATTAATGGAGGTAGAGGGAGAATTAAAAACTTTTGTTAATACTTCATTTTCTGGATATGGAAAGATGGTCAGTAGGTTTTTACATATTTTAGATGAAAAAATCACGGATTCAATTAGAGACTGGAATAGTGAATTGATAGGAGAGAACGAATTGTATTTAGAAAATTGTGATGCTTCTTATTTCAATGCCAATTTACACCCCCCATTAATGCCGAATGAAATTTGGATGCCAGGAGGACATAATTCTCTGGCAGAGGATTTTCAGATTCCTATATTAGATTTTTCAGTTAGATTAAAAGACGGAGTGCTCAATTTAATCCACAAACCTACAGGAAAAGAAGCATCTGTATTCGATTTAGGGTTTCAAGCACATGCAGGAAGATCTCAACTATTTCAATTGCTGGATAAATTTACTAAAGCAGATTATTCTAGTGCTTATCATATCCTTAATTTAATTAACAAAAAGTACAATGATCTTAACAGAAAAGAAGTAGGAGAGAACGAGAAAAAAGAACTAGAAATAAGCGTATCACCAAGAGTGGTGATCAGCGATTTGATTTTTCAACGGAAGACATGGTATGCCCCTAAAGCCTTACTGCCTGAAAAAACATCAATGGATGAGCCTTATGATTATTTTGTGAAAGTCTCACAATGGCAAAAAGAGAATGGCTTGCCAAATGAAGTATTTATATACGTAGACCCATATAGAGGAGCAAAAGTTGACCCTGAATTAGGAAAGAAATTAACAAGGGATGATTATAAACCACAATATATTGATTTTCGACAGCCACTATTAGTGAACCTATTCGATAAACTAGTGCAAAAGACGCCAATGACCATGAAAGTAGTAGAAATGCTGCCAACATCTGATCAAATGCTAAAGGTAGATGGTAAACGATTCGTGACTGAATTTGTGACTCAATGGTATAACTAATTTAGAATAATAGAGAGATGAATAGAAATAAAGACAGTCAATGGTTAGCATCACATATTTTCTATGCAGAACCTTTAGACAAATTTGTAACAGATGCTATAATTCCTTTTGTGAAAAAAGTGAAAGAGCTGAATATCATTGAAGGCTTTTTCTTTATTAGATATTGGGAGAGAGGACCTCACATTAGGTTAAGATTTCTTGGGGATTTAGAAGTATTTGAGGAAAAACTGAAGCCATTGTATAAGTCGTATTTTGATCAGTTTTTTAGCGAACATCCTTCTGTTAGAAAGGAGCCTGATTATGTGAAAGAACTAAAGGACGATCAAAAGTGGTTTCCAAATAATACAGTGCAATTCTTACCGTATGAGCCTGAGACAGAAAGATATGGTGGTAATGAAATGTTAATCCACTCAGAAGCACATTTTCAGTTTTCTTCAGAGACTATTTTTGAGTTTATGGAAGATGGAAAAGATGGCTGGGGTTATGATTTGGCCATGGGAGCAGCTATTCAAATGCATTTATCCATGGTATATGGTTTTGGGATGGACAAGAATGAAATGATTCATTTCTTTGATAGGTACTTTGTGAGATGGTTATCGCGTGCCTATTATTACTACGGTCAAGAAATAGAAAAAGAAGAGCTAGAAAGAAGGCGAGATGAAACACTTGTGGCTTTTGAAAAATCCTATCAACCACAGAAAGAATCATTTATCTCGTTTTTCACACAGATACAAGAACTATTGACAGAAGGAGATATAGAAGATTCATGGTTAGAACATTGGGTAAATGGAGCAAAATTAACTAATGAGAAATTAGATGATTTGATTAAATCTCAGACTTATGAAGCGACCAATTATTATGAAATATTTGAAAAATTTGAATACAACAAGGAAATTCAATCTAAATGGGCACTATTTGATAGTTATGTGCATATGACTAACAATCGTTTAGGGGTTCTCAATAGAGATGAAGCATACTTAGCTTATATTATTAAAGAAACCTTAAAGGTCATATAAAATTAACTTTGAGCAAAATGGATCAGAAGTATTTAAAAGAAGCAATTAGAATAGGAGATGGTTTTATTGAAAAATCATTAAAAGGAGAAGTAGGAATATATTGGAAAACCCTGACTTATAGTGATGGTAATACAACTTGGAAAGAAAGTGAATCTATTTACTCTGGAGTATCAGGTATTGCTCTTTTTTTAATGGAACTTTTTGAAGCTACCAAAGAGGAAAAATATCTTCATGCTGCTGAAGAATCATTGTTATGGTGCTGGAAATATCATGAAGATAATCCAACAGATTATTATGCTCTATTTACAGGAAGATTAGGGTTGGCTTATGTCTTTTCGATTGCCAGTGATATAACTGGTAAAGAGGAGTATTTGAAAAAGGCAATAGTCATTGCATTAGAATCTGGAAAGCCCTCTGTACATGCAGTAGATGATCTTATCAATGGTGCGGCAGGAACTTTAATAGGGCTTCTTATCCTTCATCAGAAATCTAAAGATGATCGGTTGATAGAGAAAATTGAGTTTTATACCAGTTTCTTAATTGATAGAGGAAATTTTGGAAATACTGGTATCTATTGGGATCGTGGTAACAAGCAAACCACCGGTCTATGTGGATTTTCACATGGAACTTCTGGTATAGGGTATGCATTTTTGCAATTAGGTAAATATTTTAATAATAGTGCTTTCTATTTCTTAGCAGAAATGGCTTTTGCTTATGAAAATCAATACTTTAAAGAAGATTGGCTTAACTGGCCAGATTTTAGAAAGGGTTATTTTGATGAGAAAACTTTAGAAGAATTTAAACTAAAGTATAAAGAAAATGACCTTGATTATTTCAATGACCCGGGGTCTATGAAAGCATGGTGTCATGGAAGTCCAGGAGTAGGTTTGTCTAGAATTGCAGCATATAAGATTCTAGGAGACCGTTATTTGCCAGATTTGGAAAATGCGGTTGATAGTACCATACAAAGCCTGCAAGGGGAGCACCCTTACCATACATATACACTTTGTCATGGAGTAGGTGGAAACTCTTTATTGTTAGCAGAATTAACAGAAACTTTCCCCGAAAAGCAATTTGATGAAGAGCTTAAAAAAGTTGGAGATAAAGCGTTAAGACAGATTAAAGAAGTAGGGTTCTATCCTACAGGTTTTGCCAATTATAAAGAAGGTGGAGAAACAAGTTTGTTTATGGGAGATGCAGGTATTGGTTACGTCTTCTTAAAATTATTTAAGAATGATGGAAGTGCCACTATTCTTAAACCAGAGGTAGAAGGAGAATACCAAGATTATTCCAAAGATTCGATTTTATCGATTACTCTAGAAGACTTAAAATCAAAATTGGTAAATAAAGTATTCCCAGAGACCATTTCTAAGATTGACACTCAGATTGATATAGCAAAAATTGGATATGAAAATACTTTTGGAGATATAGTTGAGCAGCTGGATACGTTGGTAGATGATACTTCTAAGTTTGTTTTAGAGTTTGAGAAAATGAAAAATGAACTTGAAATGCATCCGGTAGGACTTTCATACTTACATATTAAAAGAGTGGTAGAAATCCAACGGAGTTTAGACTTGCTGGAAGAAAGTGAAGAAACATTACATAAAGCTAAGTTTTATCTACCAAGCGAGAATAAAATTTTCACAGATGGGGATGAAATGTATCGCCTGATAGTTTCTACACCTGAAAGTGCTATAGCATATGAAGACTTGGGTTTTTTCGCATACCTGATATTATCCAAATTTGAAGAACCTAGTACTATTGAAGAGGTTGTTGATGCAATTTGCAGTGAATTTGAAGTAGACGATCAAGAAGAAATTAAAAAAACAGTTTTAGAACAGACAATGCAAGCTTTAAAATCAGGCATTCTTTATGTTCAATAATAAGTATTTTAACTAATGAGGAAGTTGAAATATTTATTTGAGGACTTTTTATTAAACCAAATAAGCATATTATGATTTGAATATACGATTCGTCAAATGAATATGTTATAATTGTGAATTCAATAAATTTCCTAATTATGAAGCAATTTCTATTTACTTGTATAATTTCAATCTTTTTATTTTCCTGTACTTCTCAGCAGTTGCAACAGGCACAAAACACACTAGGTGGAATCTTGGAAGATGATAAGCTTTCTGTTAGTCAAGTTGCTAGTGGATTAAAAGAAGCCTTGTCAAATGGGACAAACAGTGGAACTAGTTTAGCCTCTAAGGTAGACGGTTACTATAAAAACCCACAATTAAAAATACCTTTTCCGCCTGACGTGAAAAAGGTTGAAACAAAATTGAGACAAATTGGTCTTGGAAAACAAGTAGATAAATTTGTGCTTACTTTAAACAGAGGTGCTGAGTCAGCAGCTAAAGAAGCTAAACCTATATTCTTAACAGCCATACGAAACATGACTATTGAAGATGCTTGGGGTATCTTAAAAGGAAATGATGATGCTGCAACACAATATTTAAAAAGAGTTACTTCAGCAGAGCTAAGGAGTAAATTTAAGCCAGTTATGAAAAGAGCACTGGATAAAACACAAGCGACTAAATATTATGGAGATGTGATTAATTCATATAATAAAATCCCATTTGTTGATAGAGTGAACCCTAGCTTAGAGGATTATGCTACAAATAAAGCAATGGATGGTCTTTTCCTGTTGATCCAAAAAGAAGAAGAAAATATAAGAGCTAACCCATTGGCTAGGACAACAGATTTACTAAAAAAAGTATTTAAACAGCAAGATTGACCTAACGGTATGGTCTGCATGATTTCTAAAAGTCATGTAAGCCAAAAGAGAAGATAGCATCAAGTGACACAACTTGGTGCTATTTTTATTTATGGAAAGGTGTGCCGTATTTATTCCATTTTCTAGAAAGTTTGATTATTCATGAAATAACCTTTTTTATATATCTCAATAATTGAATTTTACTGATATCCGAGAAAAAAGATACTCATTTTTATGCGTTTAGGTGGGTTGGTACACCGTCACGGGGTGTGAGAATTTAGCGGAGTGCGCGAGACTGTCGGCCGCTGCCGGTTTTAGGGAAGAGGCTTTAAATTGTTCGCCAGGACGCTGTTGTTTTTTGGCGGCTGACGCACGGTTCTTTTTTGATCAATCGGATCGCCGAAGCGACAAAAAACGAACGAAAGCTACCTATTCAGGAAAACCATTTTAAGATAAGGGGTGTTTTTTGAACTTGAGAAATAATCACCCTATATTTGGTTTAGAGGCATAATATTAAGCATTTTCAGATTTAGTCGAATGACAGTAATTGAATTTTAGAAATATTAATACTTTGGCATAACTGTTGCTATTTATTCATAGACTAAACACTATGGACATGAAGAACCTAAATAGCTTACTTGTTGCTTTTCTAATACTCTTTGCAAGTTGTACAGATGAGAGACTGTTGGACAGGAAAGAAAGAAGAATAACAGGTACATGGAAAATAGAAAAAGCCAACTTTAGAGAAAGTGGAGATATTTTTCGTGACAATGTTACAATTTTTTATGAAGATGATCTGATTACTTTTTATGATGATTACACTGCCGTGTATGAAGACAGTTCTTTAGGAGAAAGCTTTGATGGTGACTGGGCTATGATTTTAGAAAGAGATGAAGATGATGACAAAACATTTTTAGTTGATATGATTTTTTATGACCATGTTAATAATGAGGAATTTTCCTACTTTTCTGAAATTACATTTTTAACTCATAAGAAGTTTAATATGACAGTAGATGATGGGAATGGGATTTATCGATTTAAGCTCAGAAAATTTTAAGAGTATTTCATGATGTTTGGTCAATGGTTAAACCCAGACTATCCATTCTATTTTTTTACTGTAAAAACATAAAAAAGGATGCCATTTCTATCCAGAACGCAGCTAACGAGTACAGCTATTGCAACAGTTTAGAAATTAAAAACTTAAATACGTTTACCCTGGTATTAGATTTTGTAGGTAATTTTTTGTTGAAGAAGGTGGAGGGTCACCAAGGCAAAAAAGAAACCTCTTGCAGTGTTAAAGGAAGGCTATTTAACGCACTGAAGTGAAAAATTAACAGGAAGATAAACGGTGTTTGTGTCAGTGTAATTGCGTGTTAAATAATCAGTATTTCCCTCAAATTACCACAAAAATCTTTTTTTGTGGTTTTAACCCGAATGATGCAATAGAAGTTTGATGCAAACCATAGCTAACAGTCATCCAGCCACTTAAATCCTAATTTCCTACACACCATAATGGAGATTATGTCTGCGTGGCAAATCAGAATTTAAGCAGCTATCTAACAGCCATTTATGATTTTCTCTTAAAAGTCTAATGCATCATTCGGGTTTAACAGCTTTGTCTGGGCAACCCTGTTTTCAAGCCAGATAGACTCTTACAGCAACGGCTGCCCAAGTTTCACTGCGGCAGGGTGGCTGACCAAGAAACCATTACGGATAGACTTTTAATCCCTAAGGGATATTAATTCCCCTGGCCGGGCGCCCCGACTCTTGAGTCGATCATTAAATTATTGCCCATAGATACCCCTTACCCTTGGGTTGGGGTTGGTTCATTGGCTATAAAGTTAAAATTTAACACACAATTGCCCTGTGTTTTATATCTAAATTGGTATAATATCAATTTATGTTTAAAGGGGGCTTATAAGATATTTTGGTAAGTTTGATTTTGACAAAGCAGTTTCTTGCTGGGGTAAAAAACGCAAGCATAGCATCACTATAGTGAGTATTTTTAACGCATGGTAAATATTAAATTTGTTAATAGATATGCGCTCTAATAAACCTAAATTGATATAGCATAAGTGCCTGTAATTTTGATGTTTATTGACTCATAACTATTTCTAATGCCTAATACTGATTAAACCTCAACCACTAGATAAACAAGTATTTCAACATAAAATTATTGTGATCTCAAAAGGAATCACCGATACATTTAGAAATCACAAAAGAACTTTGAAATTCGAGAGAAATTCTATTTAAATTTAGACTCATTTTAAATTGTAGAAATCAAGCTTTAAATAATATAACAAACCGCAAATCATGTACAAATTATGCATATTCTATTTGACATTTACCACACTGTTTTTCTCTTGTGGGGGTAATGATTCTACTGTTAAAAAAAGTACTTTATTACAGCCAAAAGTTTTAGAGAAAAATTCTGAGTTTGACATCTACGCTTTAACTTTTAATGAAGATGTTCGTCAGTTATTTTCAAAATCATTGGATACAATTGGCAATGAATATAGTTTGAAAAACCTAGAACCCGCTCTATCTCCTGATAAAGAGAAATTAGAATACAGGCAAGAACGCGATCGCTTTGTAATCATGCCAGAAGAAAGGTATTTCTTCCAATCATTCTCTTTAGACAGTATAGCCACTTTAGAAGGGATTTATTTTAATAAAGTTGACATTGAAACCAATAAAGATTTAAAGATTACTACATTTATTGCCTATTCAGATTTTTATTCTACTCAGAAATTAGATACCGCCCTGCACAAATTGTATATTAAGTACGGAAAAACACTACGAATGAAAAAACAAGAAGAGTTTAATAGGGAGTATGATAGTCTAAGGGGGATAACCAGGTATAAACCAAAAAACTACGAAAAATACCTATATGAATATAAACAAGAGGGCTATGCGTATTCTGGTGAATTTAATTATACTGAGTGGGTTTTAGATGATAGAGTATTACAGGTGAAAATTCATGAAAATAGTGAAATGAAAATGGATTTGATTACTGGTGAGATAGATCAAAAAAACTTTCATACTTTTGAATTTCTTTCTATTAAAAAACAAGAATATGATAGTATAAAAAGCTTCTTGTTTGAAAATATGAAAAAATATGGTCGCGGATTCGATATACTTAAACCATATGAAATTAAATCATTGAACTACAGAAATGACTATAGTAGTTATACCTATGAGATGGATAGAATAAAACAAGCAGAAATGAAGGCCAAATATCTTCGTTATTTAGAGGGGAAATAAAACATCATGTGTCATACATTATGCCAATTTAGGTATAAAAGAGCGTATTAGATTTTGTTGGTAATTTTTTGATTAAGATGGTTTTTTAACGTACTGCAATGTAAAATTAACAGGAAGATAAACGGTGTTTTATATCTAAATAGGTATTACTTGTTCTGGCTCGTTTGGAAAGTCATATATTTTTCAATTTGAAGCTATATTTATTTAACTCACATTCTGCACGAGAAATCGTTATGAGTTCATAAAGCTCAAAATTGTAGACTCTTATATTAGGGAAACATAGCATGGCTATGGTGATTTAATAAACTTGTGTTGAATGATGATAAAGAGACTAATTAGTTGGGATATATTTTCTAATACATATGCGAGATAAAGATAAAAGTATGATGCTATATCAAGTAATATTCCTTGATGCAGCTTTTTACGACCCAAAGGGTGCTAATTTATATTTGTGAAATGAACTTTGAGATCTTAGAAGTTGACGTATTAAGTAAGGAACAGAAAAGTATCATACTAAAGTTATGGAATAATAATTATCCAACTACTTTGAGAATAAGTACAATTAATGGATTTGATGAATATTTGAGTACTCTAGTGGATTGTATTCATTACCTAATCTTAGATGCGCAACAAGCGCCAATTGGTTGGAGTGCAGTATTTAAGCGTGATGATGATCAGTGGTTTGTGATCATTATAGATGAAAAAATCCAATATTTGGGTCTTGGGACTAGGATATTGAATTATTTGCAAAACAAATATGATAGGTTATGTGGCTGGATAATTAAAGACAGCAATTATATAAAAAAAGATGAGTCATTATATAGAACCCCTACCTATTTTTATCAAAAAAATGGATTCAAAGTGATGAATGACCATAAATTAAAGACTCGAAAAATAGAGGCTGTTAAAATCTTGTGGACGAAAAAATAGATCATTTTACCTGCCAAAATGATTTCCATTTAAATAAAATCTTACTAATTTTTGATTAATTAGTATTTGTCCTGTAAGATTTGATACTAACTTCGAGGAAAAGATTTCATATATAATGACGAGGGAACAACTTCTTGAACAAATCAATAAGAAAAAATCTTTCTTAAGTGTAGGACTTGATACGGATTTGAGTAAAATACCCACTCATTTGTTAGATACTGAAGACCCAGTTTTTGAATTCAATAAGGAGATAATAGATGCAACTAAAGAATTTGCAGTAGCCTATAAGCCTAATCTGGCATTTTATGAAGTAAATGGGGCAGCAGGTTGGATATCTCTACAAAAGACGCTAGACTACATACCTAAGGATATCTTTACTATAGCGGATGCCAAAAGAGGCGATATTGGGAATACTTCAACTATGTATGCGAAGGCTTTCTTTGAAACGATGGATTTTGATAGTTTGACTATTGCTCCATATATGGGGGAGGATTCAATTACCCCTTATTTGGCTTTTGAAGGAAAATGGGCTATTGTACTAGGCGCTACTTCAAATAAAGGAGCAATGGATTTTCAAGACTTGATGTTAGAGATGTCTTCAGAAAAAGTTTTTGAAAGAGTAATTAAAAAAAGCGCTGAGTGGGGTACACATGAGAATATGATGTATGTTGTAGGAGCAACGAGACCTAAACTACTAATGAAAATTAGGGCCATGTTACCTAAGCATTTTTTTCTGATTCCAGGAGTAGGAGCTCAAGGAGGAAGTTTAGAGGCGGTCTGTAAATCTGGAATGAGTTCAGATTGTGGAATTATAGTTAATTCTTCAAGAGGAATAATATATGCGGATCATTCAAAAGATTTTGCAGCTATAGCAGGAGAAAAAGCACACCAACTCCAACAAGAAATGAAGGAGTTTTTATAATAGAACTAATTTTATAAATGAAAGAAGAATTCTTGCATTTTGTATGGCAATACTTATGTTTTGAAACAAGGGATTTAACCTTAGAAAATGGAGAAGAATTACAGATTTTAAAACAAGGGAATTATCAGACTAATGAAGGGCCGGATTTTGAAAATTGTGAAGTAAGAATTAATGATATTCACTGGGTCGGAAAAATAGAGATTCATCTTAAAAGCTCAGATTGGTATAGACATCACCATGACCAAAACAAAGCGTATGACAATGTAATTCTTCATGTGGTTTGGGATCATGATAAAGACGTGATAGATGGCCATGGTTATTTGCTGCCGGTACTTTCTTTAAAAGGGAGAATAGATTCCAATATATTCGCTAATTATACTCAATTATTAAGTGCTAAACATGAGATTATGTGTGGTTCTCAGTTAGGGAGTGTTAGCAAATTAAAGCAAATTGAGATGCTGGATAAGGCAGTAACTCAAAGGCTTCGTATAAAATCTGACTTAGTTCTTACTAGGTTGGCTAAAAATGATGGGGATTGGGAAGAAACGACCTATCAATTACTTATGCAGAATTTTGGTTTTAAAATTAACAATGATGCTTTTTTACAACTCAGTTTAGCCTTGCCATATAAAATAATTAAGAAGCATTCAGATCAATTATTTCAAGTTGAAGCATTGTTATTTGGACAAGCAGGATTGTTGGAAGCAATAGATATTGATGATGAATATTTAATTGCCCTTAAAAAAGAACATGAATTTTTGTCGGCCAAATATAACCTTTCTAATAAGAGAGTTTCAAAAGAAAGGTGGAAAATGATGCGCATAAGACCTGCCAATTTCCCTACCATAAGGATTGCACAGTTGGCTGTGTTGTTAAGTAATATTCAGAACCTTTTTAGTTTTAGCATTGCCCAAGCTCCTTTACTTGAAATAGTAAAAAAAGTAAGAGTACCTGTATCTGATTATTGGAGAACACATCATGATTTTGGGAAAGAATCACAAAGATTAGGTATTAAAATTGGGAAAGGAAGTATTGAAAATATAGTGATTAACACATTTGTTCCAGTCTTAGTCGCTTATTCAAGGTATCTTGATGATAAGTCTTTTATGGATCATGCTATTGCACTGTTGGAAAATACCAAGGCCGAGAATAATCATATTATTAGAAAATGGGAATCGAAAGGGATTAAGAGCAACAGTGCATATGACTCTCAAGCATTGATCATGCAGTATAATGAATTATGCAAAAAGAAAAAATGTGTACATTGCTCGATAGGAATTTCTTTATTGAATAAGTAAATGATTAACATCATAATTCACATTTTATGCCTCTTGTTTTTTTTTAGCTTGATCAGCTGGCAAGTGATAAAAAAGGAACTGCGTTTATTCTTTTGGTCAGCTATTGGCCTAAAAATTATATTTAGTTTTTTATTTGGCTATGTCTATATTTATCATCTAGGTGGAGGTGATACGTTAAGGTATTTCAACGCTTCTAAACTATGGGCAGAATTATTTCATAGTAATATAGATGAGTTTTTTAATCAACTTTTATTTTCAGAAAAAAGCTATTCTGATTTGTTTACTGACGCTCCAAGAGCGGCTTTTTTTGCTAAAATAGTAGGGGTTTTAAATATTTTCACCAATGGAAATTACTGGTTGATTTCTATCTACTTTTCACTACTCTCTTTCTTCAGTTCTTGGTTTTTGTTTATTAAATTAATCAAATTAAAAAATGAATTTAGATTAGTCTATTGGTTTTTCTTATTCTCTTTCCCAGGAACTTTATTTTGGAGTTCTGGAGTTTTGAAAGAAACACTGACAGTATCCGCTCTTTTTCTCCTAAGTGGATTATTTATTAATTTCTTGGTCTATAGAAAATTGGATAACTTAGTTATAATCTTAATAAGTATTTTTTCACTGTATATTCTGATCAAATTAAAATATTATATAGCAGCGGTTTTTATTCCATTATATATAGCAATATGGTTCTATTTATTTGTGAAATATAAAACATTCAAATTTTTGAGATCCAGATTATCTCAATATTTAGTCTCATTTTTATTGTTGATTTTTTCTCTATTATTTATTCGGCAACTTAGCCCTAATTTTAGGGGGACAGAGATTTTTAGAAGGGTGTATTTAGATCATCAAAGATTTTTGGAAAAGAGTGACCCTTCTTACGTTATTAATTATCATAACTTTAAACCAGAAGTAGGTGTATTTATACAAAATGCTCCAATAGCATTGTTTGCAGGACTATTTAGGCCTTTAGTTTGGGAAGGTAAAAATTTTTACCACTATGCAGCTGGATTACAAAACCTCAGTGTATTAATACTCTTGTTGGTTTCTTTATTTGCCGCTTTAAGATTTAGGCCACCTGTTCCGTTTTGGATTTGGGTAGTAATTCTCTATTGTTTTGCAATGGCAACTTTTCTGGCTCTTTCTATTCCTAACTTTGGTACCCTAGAAAGGTTTAAAGTGTTTTATCAACCGTTCATACTAATTATTTCTGGATGTATGGTGATGCACTTAATTAAAAAAAGAAAACTTATTTGGGACCGCCCTCGAAAGTAAATATTAAGGCTAAGTTATGAGTCGTTAATGATCTAAGACCTATATTGAAATCATTGATATTGTTTTTTAATCTATTAGTAACTCCATAGGAATACCTCAATTCTGGAGAGAATTTAAATAAAGGATAATACAAGTCTAGCCCTATACCAATGTCTATAGCAAAATTAAAACCTGAGGTCTCGAGAGTATCTTCAATATTTTCCTCTTCAGCACTTGCCGAAGCTTCAAATGAAGGATTTATCCCACCCAATAAATAGAAGGCAGTATTTCCTCTTCTCTGAGATTTATATTTTAAGAGTATTGGAAACTCAACCATAGTTGGGTCATTGAGGACATTGAGTGTTTCAGCATTTGTTCTAATGTAATCGAGATCAAATTCATAGAAGGAAAAAGTGATGGATGTTCTGAGATCTAAATATTGATAAAGGTGTATGTTGGCTATAAAACCTAATTTAAATCCTGGTTTATTTCCAGGAACAATATTACTGATAGAATCTTGTGCATTACTTAAAAAGGCTTCACTGAATTTAACTCTATACCTAGAATTGTGTAATCCGAATAAAAAACCATAATGAATCCATTGCTCATCATAGGATGATAGGTTTTCAGTTCTATTATTTTGTCCAATGCTCTCAAATGATAACGAGGACAAGATAATTAAGATAACAATAACTATTTTATTCCTGTATAAATTGAGCTTATGCCAAAAGTAAGTGTCTTGCATTTGGTTTCTTTATAACCTAGTTTGTTTAACTTTTCAATGAATGCCCCACCATCTGGGAAGTTCTTTACAGAATCAGGCAAATAAGTGTATGCTGCATGATCTTTGGAGACTAAACGACCAATTCTGGGTAATATTGAATTAAAATAAAAATTATATAATTGTTTAAAAGGGAAAACTTGAGGTTTGGAGAATTCTAGAACAACAACCCGTCCGCCTTTTTTTAAAACCCTTAACATGTCTTTTAACCCTCCTTCCAAGTTCTCAAAATTACGAACACCAAATGCAACAATTACCGCATCAAATGTTTCATCTTCAAATTGAAGACCTTCACTATCTCCTGAAAGTAATTCTATGCGGTCATCTAACTTTAATTTTTTTAATTTCTTTCTACCCATATCTAACATTCCTTCAGATATGTCAACACCTGTAATTTTATCAGGATTAAGTTTAAGTGCCTGAATGGCAAAGTCACCAGTACCTGTTGCAATGTCCAAGATTTGTTTGGGTTGATCTTCTTTTAAAAATTTGATCGCTTTTTTCCTCCAATGAATATCAATACCCAATGAAAGAAAATGATTTAGGAAATCATATTTTGGGCTAATATTATCAAACATTTCGGCAACCTGCTGTTTTTTACCTGTATGTTTTTCTTTGTACGGAATTACTGTCATAGAAATTTTCTCTCTTATATAAAGAAATGCAATATTAAAGCTTTAACAGATTGTATGTGTAATTGTTATCAATTAATTAAGATACAATTATGTAATTTTGCCAACTTTATGTCTTTTTCGTGGCTTCAAATAGGCCTAACTGAAGACTCAATTGTTGAAATTAGTGATATGGTCATAAAAACAGCCAAATTTATCGTAAGTAATACGGATTATAATAAGTGCCCGGAAACAAAATTACCTGAGTATGCTTTTATTGGAAGGTCTAACGTAGGGAAGTCTTCCTTGATAAATATGTTGACAGACCATGGTAAATTAGCTAAAATTTCTTCCAGACCGGGAAAAACTCAATTGATTAATCATTTTTTAATAAATGAAGATTGGTACTTGGTAGATCTACCAGGTTATGGTTACGCCAAAGTAAGTAAAGATAGTAGGGCTAGTTGGCAAGTAATGATCAAAGATTATTTATTGAATAGGAATAATTTATTTAACGTTTTTGTCTTAATTGATTCTAGGCATGAACCTCAGAAAATAGATGTGGAATTTATTCAGTGGCTAGGAGAAAATGAGATTCCTTTGTCATTGATCTTCACTAAGTCAGATAAACTTTCGTTAAACAAGGTTAATTCAAATATCAGTAAATTTAAGAAAGTACTTAAACAAAATTGGGCTGAGTTACCGGAGATGTTTGTCACTTCATCAGTTGCTAAAAGCGGTAAAGAAAGCCTGTTAGATTATATAGATGAAATAAACAATAATGCTTAATTGATAAAAATGGAAAGAATATAACCGTGGATTTTTGAATATTCAACAGGAAACTGTTTACTTTGATTTTTTTTTAAACAGGTAGATTTTAAAAGTTATGGAATTTAGTGATTTAGCATCAGTATCAGGAAAAGGTGGTCTATGGCAGGTTGTAAAACCTACTAGGAATGGAGTTATTTTAGAATCTCTAGATGAAAGCAAAAAGAAAATAGTTGCTAATATGAATTCAAAAGTTTCTGTACTATCAGAAATTTCTATTTATACACATACTGCTGATGGATCTACACCATTGCCAGATGTAATGACCAAAATTCATAAAGAGTTTCAAGGAGATACGGGGTTAAACAGTAGTTCATCCCCAGATGAATTGAAATCCTTTTTGAAATTCATCTTACCAGATTATGATGAAGATAGAGTTTACGTTTCAGATATTAAAAAAGTGGTGAATTGGTACAATGCCTTGGCAATTGTAGCACCAGAAGTATTTGATGAGAAATCAGGAGAAACTGTAAAGGAAGAAGAACCTACTGCTAGCACAGAGGATAAGAAATAAGTTTATCGATTATGTCAAGCATTGATTTATCTGTTATCAAGGATTTAATTAGTAAAGACCTTTGTTTAACTGATGAAGAGATCGTTGGATTAGAACTCTCTGATGAAACCCTACTAAGACAAAATTTGATTGTCATAGTAGGGTTTCTTTTAAATAATGATTTTAATAGATTGATCAATGCTTGTTACAGACTTGATATTCCTCAAGAACATTTTCAAAAAGCTTTAGAAACTCCTAACCCTTCAGAAATACCTAGTGTATTAGCGAATATGATTATTGAAAGAGAGAGGGAAAAAGTAGTTTGGAGGAAAAAGTACAAGCAGGAATGAAATTGAACATCCTATTTTCTAAGTTTCATAATAATAGTAATATATAAACGAGTATATTTTAACAATAATTTGAAATTAAGATATTGAATACATTTTTTGATTTCGTATTTCAGCCTTTTCTTGAGTGATAAAAACTCCTCTCTAGATTGATTCAAATGCAATATTTTTAGGCAGATGTAATAAGTAGAGTACATTTGCTTGCTTCTGTAACTATATTGCTTTTTTGAATAATTTTCCTTGTGAATCCTCTTTTTAATTAAAATCTCATCAGTATAATCATACAAGTGATTTCTCGAGGATTTAACCCAAAAATCAAAATCTTCATAAGCTAAACTCTCATCGTAACCACCTAATTCATCCAGGACTGATTTTCGCATCATCATAGTAGGAGCACTAATAAGAAACTTTTCGATCAATACCTGATATAAATTTCCTGATACCGCTTTATTAATTACTTTTGGGTCATGTAGACCTATTACCTTTCCATTAGAGTCTATTAAAGTGGCCATGGTATGATTCACCCCATAAGAAACCCCTTTTCGTATCATAGACTCTACTCCCTTAGATACTCTTTGGGAACATAAAACATCATCAGCAGCTAAGTCAATAACAAATTCACCAGAACATTTAGCTAACCCTTGGTTGAATGCTGTGCAATTTCCTTTCGGTAGATCATTTTTAATAAAAGCTACAAGAGGGTTTGATTTTAGAAAACTTTCAATTTTGTCAACACTTTTATCTGTACTGCCATCATCTACTATAATTAGTTCAATAGAAGCATAATCTTGATTAAGTACAGATATCAGTGCTTCTCTGACATACGTTTCGTGATTATGACATAAACAGATTATGCTTACTAAAGGATTTTTTTTCTCCATTTCTAAAAATAGTAAGTGTCTTTAAAGCTTTTTTTCGCTCCCATTCTTTCTTTAAACAACGCTAAAGTAATTTGCTCTATACCATTAATACTTGAAACCCCTAAGTCTAAATATTGAAAAGATCTATCTTGATAGTATTTGGCCATTTGAAAAATCAAAAAAGCCATTGGACTGTAAGAATTTGAAGACTTTAAGTTTCCAGGTAAATAATTATAGATAATGTTCTCAGTAGCTTTTACCACAATAGTAGCAGCCATGATTTCATTCTTTGGATTCAATACTTGAAAAATATGATAATTTAAAGGAAGTTTATTAAATAGTAAGAGTAATTTTTTTTGAGTAATATTAATAGTTAATCCTTGTTCAACTCTACAAGCAGAGAGATAGGAATGAGTCTGTATAACTTCTTCTACTGAGGTGATTTTTTCTAACCTAAACCCAGCTTTTAGGCACTTTTGGATCCTTCTTTTTTGCATATCATGAAGCATTGATAAATTAAAATTTTTCAATTCAATATGATGATTTAGATCCCTTATTAGTCGTTTAAATGAAGACTTCTCCAATAAGTGATTCACTTTCTTACCATAAATAGGAGGATAGTGACGTAGTATTAGAGAAGGTTGTATGATCTTATTCAACCAGCTTTTGATTTGATCAGATTCTATAGACTCATTTACGTATAATGAACCAAAGGGAGCTTTAGGTAAACTGACTTTTCTTTGATTTTGATCAACTGAGAGAATACAGATCCCAACAACCTTGTTTTTTTCTTGATTAATTAAGTACTTTTTTTCAATAACTTGATAAGACTGTACGTTTAAGTATTCTGAATCATAATAACATAAAGTGGGATAATCAATTTTTTGATTTGGACTTAAATCTCCTTGGTACGATATATACTTGTTTTTATCCGTCATTAAGACATATGAATCATTCCTTAAATATAAAGATTAACAAAAATCGTAAATAACTCTTTAATACTATGACCAATAGACTATTTTTGAACGCAGAATTAAACCATTTTAATCATTAGCACGAAGCAAATCATATTATTTTTTACAATACTGTTTTCCAGTATCACTTCAAAACAAGCCTTTGGGCAATTATTTGATGATGAATATAATAAATCGTTAGTAAAGGAAGCTGCTAAATATATCTATAAGTCGGACTCTATAAACTCTTTTAGAACGATAAACGCAGTAAAGAAAGAGTTACCAGAACACCCCATAGTTCCATTGATGGAAGCCGTTTATATTCTCTGGAAGGAGATGCCAATGAATACAGCGGATACTATTTTTAAGGTCTTTGAGTCTAAACTGCACATGGTGATTAAGAAATCACAAAGTATGCCAGATGATTATCACGCTGAAAGTATCTTTTTTGAAATGTCTGCACGAGGCTTGTTGGCAGAGCATTTTGCCAATGAAGGAACCTATTTTAAAGCATTAGGTCAAGCTCATAAGACTTACGGCTTTATGAAGCAAGGTTTTAAATTGGTAGATGAAGCACCAGAATTTCTTTTAACTTCAGGGCTCTATAATTACTTTAGGGTGGCATACCCAGAGAAGCACCCTGCATATAAACCATTGTTGTGGTTTTTCAAGACTGGAAATAAGGAAAAAGGAATTAGACAGCTAGAAAAGGCGACTGAACATACTATTATTTCAAAAGTTGAAGCGCATTTATACCTATCTTATATCTACTTGAGATATCAACGTGATACAGAGAAAGCGATTTATTACCTAGGGAAATTACATGAATTGTATCCGGAGAATTATTATTTTAGAACCAAATACATTGAATCACTAATAGAAGGAAAGGCTTTTGTAAAGGCTAATAATTTAACTGATGCCTTGATGAACAACAAGAGAAATTATTATCAAATGTCTATGAAAGTTTTTAAGGGCGTTTATTATGAAAAAGAATTAGAAGATATTCAAAAGGCTGTTAAATCTTATACTGAAGCAATTACTTTTGATGAAAAATTGAAAGGCCATGGTGTTCATTATATTAGTTGGGCATACCTTGGTTTAGGGAGATGTCTTAAAGATTCTGATCCCAGCTTGGCAAGAAGTTACCTACAGAAAGCTAAAGCTAAAACGGAAACCCAATGGACAAAAAAAGAAGCTGAAAGCCTACTTAAAAATTTGAATTAGATGTCTATTGAATATAGTTATAAGATATTATCTAAAGTTGGGGAAGGCTTCTATAAAGAAAAGGGGAGTAAATTTATTTCCAAAGCTTTTCTAGTAGAAAATGAAGAACAGGTAAAAAACAAGCTTGAAGAACTTAGGAAAGAGTATTTTGATGCGAGACATCATTGCTATGCTTACATACTTGGTTTACAGCAAGAAGTGAGCAGGGCAAATGATGATGGTGAACCAGGGCATTCAGCGGGAGATCCTATCCTAGGACAAATTCGCTCTTCTGGGTTAACAAATACTTTGATAGTAGTTATTCGATATTTTGGAGGAACCAAATTAGGGGTGAGTGGATTAATTACGGCTTATAAAACTGCTGCTAGTCTATCTATAGATAATTCATCTATAGAAGAGAAGTATATTTTAAGAGAAATTAGAATGGCCTTTCCGTATGAATCTACTAACCAAGTAATGCGATTAGTGTCTGATTTTGAAATAGGTATTATTTCACAAGATTATCTTGAAGTATGTACCTTGAAAGGCAGTGTTAAGATCCCTCAAGTAGAGACATTAAACAAGAAATTAAAATTATTAAATGACACAGGAGTTGCTATTGATTTTCAATGGGAGCAAAGTGATTATGGTTAAATAAAAGAGTATTTTCGAGAAAACTTTGATTTGACTTTTATGTAACGCTAAGGTATAGAAGTGTTATTAAATAATTATATTAATATACTTCATGATGAATAATAATAAAACAATTGCGAAATTGGATACTGTATGTTAGCAGTTTTAGGTGAATTTGGAAGATTTTTTTTGTTCTTGGCCGGTTCCTTCAAAGGAATCGGAAAACTCTCTATAGTTTGGGATAACTTTATGGAAGAGTGTATAAAAATAGGGATCAATACCATCCTTATTGTAGTTATCATCTCTTCTTTTACTGGAGCAGTAAGTGCTATTCAAACTGCTTTTAACCTTACTTCCCCTTATATTCAGGATTTTATTACAGCCATGGTAGTAAGAGATACAATGTTCTCTTTAATTCCTACATTGGTAGCTTTGATTTATGCTGGAAAAGTAGGCTCGTTTATCTCAGGTGAAATAGGCACTATGAAAATCACGGAACAAATAGATGCTTTAGAAATTATGGGGATTAATTCAAAGTCTTTTCTAGTATTCCCTAAGATAATAGCTTCTATTCTAATGTTTCCTATGTTAGTCTTCTTAGGAGGCTTTATGTCTATACTGGGAGGGTACTTAACAGTCAGTCTATTAGGAATCATCTCTGAGACGGATTATGTAATTGGCATAAGAAGCGATTTTAACCCTTATATAATTACCATTATTTTTTTTAAATCCATTTTGTTTGGCCTGCTAGTCCCTACCATTGCTAGCTTTCAAGGGTATTATATTACTGGTGGGGCATTAGAGGTTGGAAAAGCAGGTACTTTAGCAGTAGTGAAGTGTTGTATCTTTATTCTAATTGGTGATTATTTGATAACCAAGCTGTTGACCCAATAAGCTACTTGGATCTGTAGACCATTTGTAGAAAATTAAAAAATGATTTCAAACAGATAGTCACTTTTGATTATAACTTCTATACCTCACAGCCTTGATCTTTTGAGGGGTTGACTATTTAGAGTCTGTCCATAATATACCTTCCGCCTGAGTTTGTGTCCTCACAAACTCACTATATATAGCGGCGAAACGATTGTGGGGACACAACCATAGGCGAGGGACTGACTAGACAGATTCTATTTAGGGTTGTTTATATAATATGGTCTGTTTACCTTACGAAGAAAGGTAATACTTTATACAATGTAACTAGATTTTTATATTTTAAGAAAGTATTGTTTTGCTGAAATTATACAAATTTAGGCATAAAAGAGCGTATTAGAATTTGCCGGTAATTTTTTATTGAAGAAGGAGGGGGGCAAGATAGGGTTGCCAAGGCAAAAATGAACCTTTAGCAGCGCTAAAGGAAGACTTTTTAACGCACTGCAATGAAAAATTAACAGGAAGATAAACGGTGTTTTATATCTAAATGGGTAGTATATCATTTATTATTTGACTTGATTTTAAATTTGACTGACATATGTTAATAAAGAAAAATGAATTTGCTTCATAATTAAATAATTAATGAGATAATTTTTGCATCTTTAGAAGGCATGATCTTTGCATGATTTTAATCCCTAAGGGATATTAATTCCCCTGGCCGGACGCCCAGACTCTTGAGTTGATCATTAAATTATTGCCCATAGATACCCCGTACCCTTCTGCGAGGGCCGTAGCTTTCTTAGCAGAGGCACTGGGTCTAGATTGGTTCATTTGTTTGAAGGTTATCATGCAAATGATTTTGAGAAAATGTGTAGGAAATGATTGGTTTGAAGCTTACTGTCATTGAAGCTTGACTAAACTTATACTATGTCTTTTGAACATTAAATACCGAGCAAGTGTTAAAAAAACAATTGAATAAGTACAAATTACTTTATGAAAAATCACCAGATATGCAAATATCTGTTGATCCAGTTAATGCTCAAATCAAAGAATGTAATCAAACTACAGCCGATAAGACTGGATACAAAAAAACAGAGATTATCGGGAAATCTATCTTTAACTTTTACCACCCTAAATCTTTACCTGATGTTAAAAAAGCGTTTGAAGATTTTCAAAAAACAGGAAGAGTATCAGATGTTGAATTACTCATTGTTACTAAATCTGGCGATACCATTCCGATTCTGTTGAATACTGAGGCGATAAGAGATGAAGATGGGAAAATACTCTATAGTAATTCAACTTGGAAAGATATTTCTGAGATTAAAAAACTACAAAATGAACTTCAGTATGCTAACGACAACTTAGAAAGAAAAGTAGACGAGAGAACCAATGAATTAGAAGTTAGAAATAAGGAACTAGAACAGTTTGTTTACATAGCCTCTCATGATTTACAAGAACCCTTAAGAACAATTTCCAATTTTATTAGCCTTTTACAACTGGATTCTGTAGATAAATTGAGCAAGGATGAGGTTAAGTATTTGGAGATTATTGCTCAATCTTCAAATAGAATGAGTCAATTGGTAAAAGGGTTGTTGGATTATGCTAGAATAGGTAGAGATATCAACTTGGAAAATATAGACTGCAATGAAGTGATAAGATCTGTGAAAGAAGACCTTTCCTTGAAAATCACAGAGTCAAATGCAACCATAAAAATATGCAGTGACCTTCCGCAGCTAGTAGTTTTTGGAACAGGTTTTAGGTTGCTAATGCAAAACTTAATATCCAATGCTTTGAAATTTAAAAAAGAAGGGGTTGACCCCTATATAAAGATTAATGCAAATCAAGAAAGTGGTTTTTGGCAATTTTCAGTGGAAGATAATGGGATAGGGATTGCTGAAGAACATAAAGGGAAAGTTTTTAAAATTTTTCAACGATTATATAATAGAAAACAATACGAAGGAACAGGTATCGGTTTAGCCCAATGTCAAAAAATTGTAGATCTTCACAATGGAAAAATTTGGGTAGAATCGATACTGGGAGAAGGCACGACCTTCTTTTTTAAAATACCAGATAATTTATGAGTAGAAAACTTAGATGTATCTTATTGATTGACGACAATGAGCATGATAATTTGTTTCATGAACTGGTCATTAAGAAAACAGATTGTACAGATAAAATAATAATTAAAGAAAATGCAGAGGAAGCTTTGGCTTATCTTAAAACAGAGAAAGAAAAAGGATATCAAAATCCAGACCTTATTTTCCTAGATATCAATATGCCAGGAATGAATGGCTGGGATTTTTTGGGCGAATATCAGAAACTAAATCCAAAACAGAAAAGTAAAAAGGTAATTGTAATGCTTACCACTTCACTAAATCCTGATGACGAACGGAAAGCTAATCAGATAAAGGAAGTTGATGCTTTTTACAATAAGCCATTGAATCCAGGTATGGTTGATGAAATAGTTCAAAAACATTTTGTTAATTAACCAACATTAACCATTTCTGAAGTACTGATGATAACAAATTAAAAGAGGATAGTTTTTTAGATATACCCTTTGTATTCCAACAGGTTATAGATTTCAAAACATACCCATGCATCAGTTGCTGCATAAACCTGCTGAGGTCTTGTCAAGGTAGGGTTCTCCCAATTGGTAACTTGCTGATTTTTAGAAACTCTACCATTTAAAAAGATTGCACTTAAGTTTCTGACACCTTGTTGCTCAATTTCTAGCTCTTTTGCAATTGCATTGATTTCAATAATACCGTTTGGGTCAAATTTTCTAAGGTATTGCAAATCTTTAATGTCATCACGGATGCTGATTCCAATCTTAGATATTTTTTCGTTTGAAAATAGCCTAGCTAATCTTTCAGTAAAACCAGTTTTATTTATTCTAATCAAAAAGACCTTTTCTGGAATGGCAACTTGAAGTAAAGACACAGGATTATATTCTCCTTTAGAAAAAGCTGGTTTTGCTTCTGTGTCAAAACCAATTTTGTCACATTTCTCAATTTCATTAAGTGCTAGAGTAAGCGCTTCATTATCCTTTATAATGATTATTTCTCCTTCATATTTCAGTAAAGGTAAGTCTTTGATGTCTTCTTTTGGGATTCTACTTGGGAACATTAATTTTCTTTATTGACTAATTTTCTAATTTTGATATTTAGGAAACCAAATGTAATTGTCATCAGTGGGCTGATGATGTTGAAAAAACAGTATGGCAAATAGGCTACGGTTGAAACTCCTAATACATTGGAATGATAAGCACCACAAGTATTCCAAGGGACCAGTACTGACGTAACGGTACCTGAATCTTCTAAGGTTCTACTTAGATTCTCAGGTGCAAGACCACGCTTTTTATAAATATCTGCATACATTTTTCCAGGAACTACGATTGCTAAATACTGATCAGATGCTGTTACATTGAAAAAAGTACAAGTAAAGGCAGTGCCAAATATGGTAGAACCAGTAGATTGAAGAACACTCATTATACCTGCGGCAATTTTCTTGAGCATACCAGAACTTTCCATAACCCCACCAAATATCATCGCTGATAAAATGAGCCATATCGTTCCTAGCATGCCGTTCATGCCTGAAGAACTTAATAATTCATCTACAATTGCATTATTAGTTACAATTGCAATATCTCCATACATGGCTTTCATAACTCCTACGAAGTTCTGTTCCCAGATAGCCCCCTTAGAGTAATCAGCAACTTGAGCAACTAATGGTTGTTGAAAGATAATGGCAAAAAGGCCTCCAAGTAAAATTCCAACTAAAATTGCCGGAAGTGCAGGTACTTTCTTAAGAATAAGTATAACAACAGCTATTGGCGCAAGAAAAAGCCATCCATTGATATCAAATTTACTAGTGATAGCATTTTGTATAATCTCTGTATCTGATATAGTCCCAGCCCCATCACTTAAAAACCCTTTGAATAAAAAGATAACCAGGGTAATAGAAATAGAAGGGATCGTTGTGTACAACATATATTTTATATGAGTAAATAGATCCGTGCCAGCCATGGCAGGAGCCAAATTTGTAGTGTCCGATAGGGGAGATATTTTATCTCCGAAATAAGCACCAGATAGAATAGCTCCAGCGATCCAACCTTCCTCAAGACCCAATGCCTTGCCAATGCCAATCAAGGCGATTCCTACCGTGGCTGCTGTTGTCCATGAACTGCCCGTAGCAATAGACACAATAGAGCATACTATACATGCTGCAAAAAGGAAAATAGTTGGGTTGAGTATCTCAAGACCATAATAGATCATGGCTGGGACAATACCACTTAAAAGCCATGTCCCTGCCAGTGAGCCAATTAAAAGCAAGATTAACATACTACCCATGGCAGAGCTGATACTTTTAATAATTCCTTTTTCTAAAAAATCCCACTTAAACCCTGTCGGGATTGCCATCACGGCTGCATAAGCAGCGGCTAAAATTAAGCAGATCTGATTGGAACCTGATAAAGCATCATCCCCAAAAATCCCGACATTGATGGAAAGTAAAAGAATCAAAAAGATAATAGGAATCATAGCTTCCAAAAAACTTAGTTCTTCTTCCTTTTTACGTAAGAAATAGGGAAGTGGCAGTACTAGAACCATAAGGACAATACTAACCAAAAATAAGGTGTCTAATAAGGAAGCACTTATTACTTCGTAACTATTTAATTTATTGATTAATTTGAAAATGGCTGCTATACTTACTGATGTCAGGGACGTAAAAGTAAGAATTTTAGTCAATATTCTATAGGTCATATTTAGCGTTAAATGTTGTTTCTTTCAATTTTAAAATTAAGACATGCTTGGTGTGTTTTATGAAAGAAACAGCTAAAACCACCTTATTTATGGTAATTGAGAATGTTCAATTAACAGCATGCATATACAAGTCGGTTAAAACTAGATTAAGGCTCTTTAAAGAATTAGTTTATTTATCTCTTACTAAAGAGGAAATAGATAACTTATTTAAACCCTCAATTATGCAACCCTTCAAGATAGCAAGATAGTTAAAATTCTGTTTTAAAACGCTAAATTATGGTTTTTGCTAATTTCTGCCCAACCAGACTTCCTATGGCTACTCCCATTCCTCCTAGACCTACTGCTGTTGAAATATTGGGTGAATAAATTTCAATAGTTACTTTTTTGGTGTTGTTGAACCCCATAACACCTGACCAAGTCTGTTCTATATTAATGTCACTTTTTGGGTGTTCAGGTAAAATAATATTTTTTAGAATGCCTTCTAATTGTTTGTATATTAAAGGGTTAATTCCAGGTTTGATCGTTTGTTCCGTCACAAAATCTAAATTCCTCCCACCTCCTAAAATGACCCTTTTATTGAAATTCCGGAAGTAATAGTATCCTTTATCCATATGAAAAGTTCCTTTAAACTTTAATTTTGGAATAGGTGCAGTAATAAACAAAAGGCCTCTTGCCGGTTTTACGCTTGTATTTGGAATTAATGTTTCTGTAAGCCCGTTAGTAGCTATCAATACCTTATTGGCATTTAAAATCAATAGATCTTGAAGCACTACAGATACCGAATCACCAACATCCTCAAGTTTAGTGACAGGAGTGTTTGTTATGAACTCAACAGAAAGATCCCTGCAATACGAAAGCAATTTAGACATCATTTTTCCGGTGTCAAGTTGCCCTTCAAATGGAGTATAGACCAAGTGTTTTATATGTTCACTAGAAAATCCAAAAGAGCTTATTTTTTCGTCTCTTAGTTCATAAACACTTCTTCCAAATAAGGGACTTAAAAGCTCATTGATGAAGTTGATTTTTTCTACATAATGCACATCAGCTTCATTGATTATTTCATAACCCCCATGTTGTTGAAAATCGATACTTTTTTCACCAAGTCTTTTTTTTAGGATATCCAAGCCACTCAGTCTCATAGAAACAAGGTCAATTACTTCTTGTTGAGGCATGGTAAATAAATCATCTATAACCTCACTGAGGCTTCCAAAGCAGGCAAAACCAGCGTTTCTGGTGCTGGCGCCTGTCGGTAAAATGCCTTGATCTATAACAGTAACTCCTCGCTCAGGCTGCATTTCTTTAATACAAGCAGCAGCTGATAAACCCGTTATTCCACTGCCTATTATGACAATGTCTTTTTGTAGCAAACTGGATTTTTCCCAAAATGAAATCACAAATAAATAGCTTATGTTAAATTTAAAGGATTAAGATTAACCATAATTGGATATTGAAATTTACTCAAGATTAGAAACATTAAATTGTTGCTTTTCATACACTTTAGTAATTTGTTTCGCAGCCTTTTTCCATTTTAGTTTTTTTGCGTGGGCTTGACAGTCATTGACATAGTTGATGGTTTTTTTAGGATGATTAATCAGTTCAATAACTAATTGTTTCATTTTATGAGTGTCCCAGTGGGGGAAAGTTTTGAAAGGAATATATTCGCAAACCCCTGCGTTATCAGTAATAATAACAGGTACTCCCATCGCGGTAGCTTCTAATGCTACCAAGCCAAAAGGTTCAGAAATAGATGGAATGACTAGAACTGTAATTTTCTTGAGTATTTTTTTTATCTCTTTTCTAGTTAAGAAACCTCTAAATTCTATTTGTTTTGTGAGGTTTAATTGATTGGCTTTATGAACTAACCTATCAGATAAATGCCCTGTCCCAATCATTGAAAAACTAAATTTACTTGAGTAGCTAAACAATTCTCTAGCCAGATCAATGAATTTTTCGGGGCTTTTTTGATAAGTAAACCGGCCAATAAACCCGATGTTGGTTCTTTGGTTTTTCTTAGCTTGTCTAGTAGTAGTATTCCAGCTTGGAGCATTGGGAACTATCGTTATTTTAGATGGATCTATTTGATATTGCTCTATAATATTCTGTTTGGTTTTGTTACTTACACAAATAATTGCATCAGATTGCAGTAAGCCCTCTTTTTCCATTTTAATGATACTTGGATTGCCAAATAGGCCATTTCGATCGAATTCTATACTATGGATATGGGCTATTAATGGAATTTTTAGTTGTTTTTTAGCTAAAATACCTGCGTTAATACCTATCCAATCATGAGCATGAATGATTTCAAACCCCTTGTTCATATATAACTCAGAAGCACTTATTGAATATTTAATTACTTCAGCAGTAAGGTTGTTATTATACTCTCCAGTCAAAGGAATGGAATTGAATACCTCTAATTCTTTCTGTTTCTTTGAGACATTTCTCTTGTTTATTAAACTACCTATCAGTTTACCAGAAACATAAGGAACCAAGTTCGAATTTAAATCAAGATAGTTAAATTGAGGGTTGTTTAATACCTTGTTTAACCGATCAGATTTAATTTGACTTACCGCTCTTAAGTTCGTCTTTCTAGTAGTTTTCTTTTTCTTTATTTTTAAAGATTGTTTCTTCTTACTGGGAACAATGAAAGTTACCTCATGTTTTTTACACAATGCATTGGATAAATCGTGACATACTACCCCAAGCCCACCAGTATATTGTGGAGAAAACTCCCATCCAAACATCAATACTTTCATAGGGTCTAAGATATGGTTTTTGCTCTAATATCAGACCTCTTTTTATTTCTATTTAACTGCTTGAATAATTTGAGATGAATCCATCATCCTTTTCACTGTTCATTTAACTTTTACTTGCCTCTGTATCTTTATGTCAGTTTGTTTTATCTTATTAAGTAATGAAACACTGATTGAATAAGGTCATTTAATGATATTACAAACCCAAAAATGGCTAGTGACAAATAAGTGCCAATTAAGATACGCTTAAATAAAATACTAATACCTATTTACATTAAACATTGGATTAATGACCTTTATTTTTGCCACTTTACTTTTAAAACATCCGCTTTTATCTTGCATTTATTGAGGTAGTCAATCCAAAATAATTGCTGCGCAGATAGTTGATCCGTAGGGGATTTTATTTCATAAAAGTGATACTCTTTGTTTCTGAAAATAAATAAATCTGGAAAGCCTGTTGAATTAGTCTTGACATGTTTTGCAATCATTAATAGTATTTTTTTTAACCCAATTAACGGTAGCAGTTCAATTGATTTAAGTGAAACTTCTAATAACTGTTCGTTCCAAAAAACTAGATAATTAGCAATTCCATATTTTAAAGAGTAAGTATCATTAACTAGCGAATTAAATTTCTTTTTTGATCTAATAGACTTTAACCGTTTGTCAATAGCAACAGATCTTTTTTCGTAAAATGAAAGGTCTCTTAGATCTGAAGGTGACCTTTGCAAGGGATGGTGAAATGAATTTTGGCTGAGGTCATACGTCTCTTCCCAGAAAACAAGTCCAAAAAGGAAACGCCATAGAGTATTTTCTGTATGAAAAGCGTGATAACCTTTACTTTCAAAATATGCTATTGCCTGTTGTTCCACATTGATTGAAGTATTCCTCTCAATAACTATTTCTTCTGCAGTTTTTAAGGATCTTGTAGTACTTTTTTTGATTTTACCTTCTTTAGCATTTAGGAAATCCTTTGCAAATAGTTCCTCATTAGCATCTTCTGGGTTTTCTAAAATTTCTTTTGCAAGTTGATTAGCTTGTGCCAGTTCGTTTAACTTAGCTAATAACCTTACCCTTCGCTCTCTGACTGGGGAGACATTCAGTTTTTGGTATATTTCTAATGCTTCAGTCAGTAAATTATTTGTCTCAAGATGCTTTGCTAACTTTATAATGAATCTCTTATAAAGACTTTTGATCTTTTTATGATTTGGTGAATTAATAGTTAGTTGTAAATCATTAAACCAATAGTAACAATCAAGAGGAGGTAGTAATTCTTTTTCAGATTTAAATTCTTGATAGATCTTGGCTATTTTAATGTACTCATCTATTTCTTCCCTTGTATCAAAATTAGGAGAGAAAGTAACTCCAGTAAAGTCTTCGAGTTTTATATTACCTAAGTCTTTAATAACGAATTGAGTCATGTCTGAATATAAATCTCCGAAAAAAAGCAATTTAAAAAAGTTGATCAGTTCTACGCATTCAAAGAAAATAATGACCTCTTCGTCGAAAAGAATTTTGGTGATTTTATCTTCATTTACACCATCTGTTATTGAAAAAATTATATCATCTTTTTTTGAGGAGGAGCTGTATAAACTTTGCCAGTCATTGACTTTTCCTAATTTCAGAATTTCAGTTTTAGTGAATAGCAATAATAATTCTTTTGCATCCAACTTGTTTTCAAATGAAACGAACTCATTTCGACAAAGTTCTTTGATTGAGGGATTAAGATTAGGGATTTCTCGATAAACTAATTTTGATGCTCTAAAAGCAGGCCCTTTTCTGTTAGAGATGCGAACAAATAAGCACTTAGCCTCAAAACTTAAGGTTTGGAATTTCTTAATAAAGCTTAATTCCTTTTTTCCTATTATGTTTGCATAGTTCTTCTGGGTGAACGAAAGTAGGAAATTGAAATAATCCAAATAATATGTTTCAGGAAGTGGGTTATTTGTTGTTTGTCCCATTAAAATATAATTTGTAAATTTGATTAAGCATTTAATGTAAACATTGCCTTATTTTTACAACTATTGTAATTTATTGTAGTTAGTCAATAATCAAAATTTATCACAATAGTTTTCTAGTTCAATTATCAAATAAACTGGATCAGGCAAGTTTATTGGTTTAAGAGCGAATGATAAAATAAATTTGAGAATCGAATAATCAGGTTCATAACAAAATAATTATGAAGAATAATTTATTTACTATTCTATATGTGATCACAATTGCCTTGATAATAGGTATTGTAGTTGCGAATGAGTTTGTCTTTCAAAGAGATGTACTTGAAGCAAAAAATGTCAATAATAAATTGATTAACCTCGCAGGGGAACAATCTATTATGATACAAAAGATTGCAAAATCAGCCGCAGCCATGGTTTATGCCTCTGACCGTAGCGAAAAGAACTACGTAAGAGCTCAAGCTGAGGTAGAGAGTTCGCTTGAAAGACTCCAATTGATATACAAAGGAATTCGAGATGGAAGTGATGATTTAGGGATAGAATCTCAGTTGGATGATAATGAAATTGCTTCTTTGTATCAAGAAACAAAAGGTTACAATACATTATTAGAAAATTCGAGTAATAGCTTGATATTGGTGAAATTTAAGGATGGGGATAGGAAACTTAAACTCCAGCGTTTTACGAATGACATATTTCAACTAGAACGAAATTTTACTGAAAGGACACAGGAAATGGCCAACAGGTTCTTAGCAACTTCAGAAGTAAACATTGGCCGTTATTCTTTGTTGGAATGGGTTTTATTAGGTTCACTAGGAGCCATATTATTAATTCAATCATTATTCATTTTTAGACCCACAGTTAATTTAGCAGGTAAAAACTTTCTTTCAGCAAATAAAGCTTATCAAAAAGTGAAGAAATCTGAAGAGGATTTAAGAAAGTCATATGATTCTCAAATAGCGGTAAATAAAGAGTTGAAAAGGTCTAAAAAACAAATGGAGATCAAAAACGCTCAATTGGAAGAATCTGAAAAGAAATTGTTAAGAAGTACCAAAGAGCAGATATCCATTAACGAGAAATTATTAAAAACACAGAAGGATTTAGAGGGAGCTTATCAGAAACTTCAAAATTCTGAAGTTGAGATTAGGGAATTAGCTGATAAGCAGTTAGAAGATAATGAAAAACTATTCTTAGCTGAGAAGAAAATGAAAGACCTGTTATCAAAAGAGCAGTCAGCAACTAAAAACCTCAATGATGCCATGAATAGGCTGAAAGGTACACAATCTCAGTTGGTACACTCTGAAAAAATGGCTTCTCTAGGACAATTAACAGCGGGAATTGCACATGAGATTAATAATCCAATAAACTTTATATACAATGGAATTAGTTCCATTAAAATGTCTTTAGAATCAGTTAAGGAAGTACTTGAGAAATATTCTGAATTAGAGGAGGAGGGTACAGATCCTGCAGAATTAAAAGAGGAAATATTAGAACTTAAAGAAGATGTAGAATACGAAGAGCTTTTAGAAGATTTGGATGAGATTTTGAACGACGTAAATTACGGAGCCGTAAGAACCATTGAAATTGTAAAAGGCCTAAGGGTATTCTCTAGACTTGATGAAGAAGAAAGTAAGCCAGCATTAATTAATGAAAATATTGATGCAACATTAACACTGCTTAAAAATAAGACTAAAAATAAAATCACAGTTTCAAAATTCTATGATGACACCATTGGGGAGATAGAATGCTATCCAGGTCAGTTAAATCAGGTATATATGAATATCTTGAACAATGCTATACAAGCAATGCCTGAAGATAGAAAAAACCCTGAAATTCAAATCTATACTGAAAATATAGATGACAATGCGGTTGTTATTAGAATAAAAGACAATGGTTGTGGTATTCCTGACGAGGTTCGTCAGAGAATATTTGAACCATTTTTTACAACTAAGCCAGTAGGTGTAGGTACAGGTTTAGGAATGTCAATATCATTTGGCATTATTGAAAAGCATGGAGGAAAAATAGAGTTAAATTCAGAGGTAGGAGTAGGTACAGAATTTGTGATTACACTACCTAAAAAGATTGATAAAACTAAAAACAAAGAGGATGTTTATTCTCTCAATAAATAATTGTCAGTTTTGTCTTTTGAAAAAATGAGTCACAAATCTACAGCATGGAGATAGCAACAGCAGAACCTACTAAAGAAAGAAGGGTTAGAGAAAAGAAACCTTATAGTATTTTATACATCGATGATGAGAAGAGTAATTTAAGGGTATTTAAATCACTTTTTAAAAAGCTTTTTAATGTCTATGTAACAGAAGACCCAGTAACAGAAGCTTTTGAAATACTAAAGAATAATGAGATACAATTAGTCATTACGGATCAACGAATGCCTATAATGACTGGAACGGAGTTTTTGGAAAAGATGGCTCCTGATTATCCTGAAATGATATCTATTATACTTACAGGATTTACTGACATTGAAGTAATAAAAGATGCTGTAAATAAAGTAGGAATCTATAAATACATTACAAAACCTTGGGATTTTGGTGAAATGAAATCCACAATTGATAAAGCAATGGAGTCTTATCAATTGAAAAAAGATAATGTAAATTTAGTAGAGCAGCTTAAAACAGTAAATGTTGGTTTAGAAAGTACGGTAAAAGAAAGAACCAAAGAGCTCTCAGATCTCAATGATGATTTAACAAAAAGTATAAATTTTGTAGGAAAGCTCCAAAAATCAATGTTGCCTAATCCTACTAAGTTAGAACGAAAGTTTGATGAGCATTTTGTGATTTACAATCCGAAAGGCATTGTGAGTGCTGACTTTTATTGGCATGGAAGCATTGATATGAGAGGACAACAATACACTTTTATTGCATTGTTGGAGTGTAAAGGGGAAGGTTTAATAGGTTCTATACAGAGTTTTATAGCAGATTCATTGGTAAATGAAATTGTTCAAGCTAGAAAAATTATCAACGCAGATGATATTCTTCAATTCTTGTTTATTGAACTCAATGAAATGTTTAAATCTGGTACTGAAGAAAAACTTGGAGGTAAAGTAAAAGCATCAATTGTATCAATTGATCATATCAATGAAAAATTGAGTTTTGCAGGTGTCGGTCATGATGTATTAATTTACCACGAAAATAATTTATCTTTGGTACAGGGATCTAAAGAAGACCCCAGTGATACTAAAGAAGCAATTAAGAAATATACATTAAAATATACCGAACCAGTTTCATTTTATATGTTCTCTGGTGGTTTCCTTTCCTCTACGCAAGGGATGGATAAGAATTTGATGGATATTGGAACCTTCACCCAGCTAGTTGAAAGTAATGTTTCTAAACCTTTTGAGGAACAAAAAAACGAAATAGATACTGCTATTAACAAAACGTTTGTCGAAGGACAATCAGATGATTATACAGTATTAGGTTTCAAATTATAAAGAAAATAAGGATACACAACATGATTAAAGTCATTAACTGTAAAAAATGGTGTGAGGAAAATATTACCCCTATGGCGTGGCCCAGGGTAGTGTTAAGAATTGTTCCAGAAGTAAGGGAGAAGGGCTATTCTGTTAAGGATTTGGAGGAACCAAGCGAAGAATTCACAGTCGATGAAGCTACTTTTAAGCTTTTTAATAAGGCATTAATGACCATTTATGATATGGAAATGCCGCAGACTGTGGCTGTATAAAGACACAAGAATATAGTTTTAATATGTTTAAATAAAGGCGCTCAATTTTTGAACGTCTTTTTTTTTAGGTAAAAAAGAGTTTTGTTTTCAAAAAACAATTACCTGAATTTGAGATAAGGTTTTATCGCAATTAAGTGCAAAAATATTCATTGAAGCCGTTCTAGTTGCTTTTGTCTGGACTCCGTCTTCAAGCTAAACTAGATTTTCCTTTTTTCAGCGGTTTGCCACGGCGGTGGTAAAAATGAAGCAGATTTGAGGTGGCCAAGACCCTAGCCTTTTAAAGGACCCCGTCAATCGCTCTAAGGTCGATCTTAAACAGCAAGGAACCACTAACTAATCTATCAAAAACTGGATGTAGACCTACTAAAGTTGGTTTCTTAACCCGAACTTAGGGTAATAGATATACGCCCTTTAAATCTAAACTGGTATAACGGCTATTTATGATTTTCTCTTAATAATCTAAGCACAATGCAGGTTAAAGCATTGACTTTATAGGTCATCTTTAATCCCTAAGGGATATTAATTCCCCTGGTCGGGCACCCCGACTCTTGAGTCGATCATTAAATTATTGCCCATAGATACCCCGTACCCTTGGGTCGGGGTTGGTTCATTGCTGACTCTTTTAATGAAATATAAGTGTCAGGGTTAGATAAGAACCGTTTCTTTAGGATTTTTGCATGATTCACTCACAATCCTTCAAGTATGGTTCAATGAATTTTTAATTTAGCAAATGAAAGTAATAATGTTTTTTCACCAACATTGTTCTCAAAATCAACCTTTGCTTTTTGGTTAGTTCCGTCTCTGTCAATTTCTATAACTTTTCCAAATCCAAATTTGGGGTGTTCTACTTTCATACCTACTTCTAGGTCTGCAGTGTCGGAAGGTACAAAATTTTTGCTTGGAGAATGTGATGTATGTTTCACAAAACGCCGATTGGTTTGTGATTTCATATTGTTTACAAAATTTTTGGCATAATAACTTTGAGAAGGAGAATCTGAACCAGATTTCATTGATGTTCTTCTGGGAATATTTAGGAAAGAATTATCAATTTCTTCTAAAAACCTACTTGGTTCACATGTTTTCAATCTGCCAAAACGATATCGGTTTAGCGCATATGATAGAGAAAGTTTATTCTCCGCCCTTGTAATTGCCACATAAAATAGCCTTCTTTCTTCCTCTAAATCAGCCCTACTGTTCAACATCATTTGTGAAGGAAACAAATCTTCTTCTAAACCAACAATAAAGACATTTTTAAATTCCAATCCCTTGGCTGAGTGTACAGTCATTAAGGTAATGAAATCAGTATCATCACTATTTTGATTATCAGCATCTGTTAGTAAAGCAACTTCTTGCAAAAATGCTCCTAAACTTTTGTCTTCCCTTCCCTCATCATCTGTAAATTCCTTGATCGCATTAAGTAATTCTTGTACATTTTCATACCGACTGAGCCCTTCTACAGTTTTGTCTTCATACAACTCTTTCAATAAACCCGAATTTTTAGCAATTAAAGATGCCGCTTCAAATGCATCTCTTTTTTCTACAGACAGTTGAAAACTCTTAATAAGAGTTGCAAATTGATCTAAGACCGTTGCTACTCTACCAGTTAGGTAACCTCCAGCTTTCTGAAGTACTTCCCAGACGGAAATGTTGTGCTCATTAGCTGCTACTATTATCTTCTCAATAGAACCGGGGCCAATACCGCGTTTGGGTAGATTGATAATTCTCCGCATTGCCTGTTCGTCATTTGGGTTGATTACAAAGCGGATGTAGGAAATAATGTCTTTAATTTCTTTTCTTTGATAAAAGGATAAGCCTCCTATTATTTTGTATTTCAAATTGGCTCTTCTCAGGGCTTCTTCCATTGCCCTAGATTGGCTATTGGTTCTATACAGAATAGCGAAATCACTGTTTTTGAGTTGATTATTAACTTTTGCTTCAAAAATAGAGGATGCGACTAATCTTCCTTCCTCGTTATCTGATGTAGCTTTTATTAAATCAATTAGTTCCCCTTGATTGTTGGCTGTCCAAACACTTTTCTCAAGTTGACCTTTGTTATTTCTAATAACAGAATTAGCCGCGTTCACAATATTTTGAGAAGACCTGTAATTTTGTTCTAGTTTAATTACCCTAAGTTCTGGATAATCTTTTTCGTAATTAAGGATATTTTGAATATCAGCTCCTCTAAAAGCATAAATACTTTGTGCATCATCTCCTACAACACAAATGTTCCTACGTACTGCAGCTAGTTTTTTTGCAATTAAATATTGAGATACATTGGTGTCTTGAAACTCATCTATGAGTAGGTATTGAAATCTTTGTTGATATTTATTTAAGACATCTAAATGATCTCGAAATAAGACATTGGTATTGAATAATAAATCATCAAAATCCATTGCATCTGCCTTGAAACACCTTTCTACATATGTTTTGTAGATTTTACCCATTTCAGGCTTCATATTGCTTGCATCGTCTTCCTTGAAAATGGGATTGTTGATATATTCTCTCCAACTAACTAATCTATTCTTAGCAGAAGAAATGCGATTATAAACTACATTTGGCTTATATAATTTATCGTCTAAACCATATTCTTTTACGATGGTTTTTATGAGTGATTTACTATCGTCTGTATCATAAATGGTAAAATTACTTGGATAACCAAGCTTACTTGCCTCAGCTCTCAATATCCTTGAAAAAACAGAGTGAAAAGTCCCCATCCAAAGATTCCTTGCATCTGTTCCTACTACACTTTCCACCCTTTTTCTCATTTCACTCGCGGCTTTATTTGTAAAAGTCAGTGCTAAAATAGAAAAGGGGTCCACATTTTTGGCACGTATTAAGTGAGCCATTCTCAAAGTAAGTACCCTTGTTTTACCTGATCCCGCTCCTGCAATAATCATTGTAGGGCCTTCGGTATTCACTACGCCTTCTTCTTGCGGTGGATTTAAACCAGAGAGATAATCTTCGCTACCATTTTCCAACATGCTTGCAATTTACTAAGAAGGCCTTTAAATGAAGAAAGGTCATTATAAAATTAAGTGAAGAATTGCAACTATTTTCATTTGTGGTTCATTAGATTTTTCTGTTAGAATAGGTTGAAAATAGTACTATTTTTATTTTTCGTTGGAGAAAACTGAATGTTGGTCTAAAGTGTATGCTTAAATTAGAAGAATAATTTATAAAGTTTTTAATTTTACCCAATGAAAAAAGTCCTATATGGAATATTAGTGGTGATACTTTTGGCTTTAACACTTGTGTATTTCTATTTACCACAATTCGTATATCAGAAAATTACAGATTTTGAACCTTTTACTTTTGAAAGGGTTTTGGAAGATTCTACTTGGTTAGCTGAATATGAACTAGGAAATTATCAGAAACCTGAGGACTATGGATACTATAATACAGAAGAAGTGTCTTTTTATTCTGCAATTGATAGTTTGGTGTTAAGCGGATGGTTTATTAAGTCATCTAAGAAGACAGATAGTACCATATTTTTAATACATGGAAGGACCTCTAATAGGTTGAAAACCATGAAATATTTAGGTTTGTTAAAAGAAAAAGGCATTGATACTCTGTACAATGTGTTTTTAGCAGATATGAGAAATTCTGGTAAATCTACCACGGCGAGAACTTTTATGGGGTACTCTTTTGCTCAGGATATTGCAGGCGGTCTAGCATACCTTAAAAACACGAAAAAACAAGAACATTTTATTTTATATAGTTTTTCAATGGGTGCTATGGCAAGTTATACTTTCCTGGATAGGAGGGAACTCCAATCAGATAATTACGATATTCAAAAAATTATTACAGATAGTCCATTGACGAATGTAGAACAATTACTAATGGATAATGCTTCAAAGCTAAAATTACCAGAATTTGTTTACGAAAACACTCTTGAGCTTTTTAATGAGGAAATAGATAATTATGCTTCTAAATTAAAACTTTCCGAATTGATGAAAGGACATGATATACCTATGCTAATTATACAGAGTAACCACGATTTAACTACTTCTGCAGAACAAACTAAAAAAGAAGTAGAAAAGTTAAATAGTCCTTTGGTTAAAACATGGTTTATGGATAGTGCTAGTCACGTTAAAATTTATACAAATCCAAAATACTCATCAGAGTATGTCAGTAGAGTAAATGATTTTATTAGGAATTAAATTGGTTGATTTATTTTCTCTAGTTTAACTACGATAGACTTGCTAATGGGTGTATTACTTTTTTTAGCAAAAAGATGGATGGGGACTAACACATTGGTTTCTGGGAAATAGGATGCTAAATTGCCAGCCGGGATGTCATATTTAACCAACCAGAAATTCTTAGCTGTTCTTATTTGATTGTCATAATTGCTCATAATATTCACTTGGTCTAGATGTTTATAGCCTAGTTTCTTTAGGTCGATTTCATTAATGAAGACAACTCTCCTTTCGTTGAATATTCCCCTATACCGATCATTTAGGCCATAGACAGTCGTGTTAAACTGGTCATGTGACCGAATAGTCATCATGATAAATTCATTTGGCAACAAATTAAGTTTTGAAGGGCTACAGATACTAAATTTAGCTTTGGCATTAGTGAGTTTTGAAAAATCCGCTTCTCTAGCATTGTTAGGTAGATAGAACCCATTGTTATTTGATTTTTCAGTATAGTTTTTAAAACCAGAGATCACTTCAGCAATTTTTTCTCTGATTAGGTCATAATTTCTACCCATAGATTGCCAGTCTATTGTTTTACTCCCAAAGCGCAGGTGCCCTAACTGGGCAATTATTTCGGGTTCGCTTTTTAATAAATTAGATGTAGGTGGGAGAAGACCAGAAGACCTATGAACTTTACCCATGCTATTTTCTACAGTTACAAAACGTTTTTTGCCATCTTTAAAATCCATTTCAGATCGACCCAGAGTAGGTAAGATTAAAGCAGTTTTACCTGTTATAAGATGAGTTCTATTTAATTTGGTGCTGATAGATACAGTCAATTCACAATTCTGTAAGGCTTTGGCCGTGTAATGAGTATCTGATGCTGCAGATACGAAATTCCCACCTAAGGAGGTGAAAATTTTTGCCTTTCCATCATACATTGCCTGTATCGCATGTACGGTATCTAAACCTTCTTTACTTGGAGGCTTAAATCCAAATGTTTTCTCAATGGCACTATTCAGAGGTTGAGACACATGATGCATAATTCCCACAGTTCTATCACCTTGTACATTGCTATGCCCTCTCACAGGGCAGGTACCAGCCCCTTTTTTACCGATACTACCTTTTAGCAGAAGCAGGTTAACTATTTCCTTGATGTTATCAACAGCGTTTTTATGTTGTGTAAGTCCCATTGCCCAACAGACAATGATCCTTTTTTTAGTGGCCAATTCTTTAACTAATTCATCTATAACCTCCTCTGAGACACCACATTTATCCAATAAAGTATCTTCCTGATAAGCGGCTAAATCGATTAATAATTCTTTGTACCCCTCAGTCTTTTCTTTAATAAAATTTTGATCTAAAACAGTAGGCTCTTCTTCAGCTAGCTTTATTAATTTCTTAATGATTAATTTTAGCAAGGAAACATCCTCATTAATTTTGACCTGTAAAAAATAATCAGTCAAAATAGTGCCATTCCCGATGAGTCCACCTATCTGCTGAGGATTTTTAAACCTCACAAGCCCTGCTTCTCTGAGCGGGTTGATGGTGGCTATTTTCCCACCATTATCTTTACATTTTTGTAATGCAGAGAGCATTCTAGGATGATTTGTCCCGGGGTTTTGCCCCATAACGATCACTACCTCAGCATGCTCAAAGTCATCTAAGGTTACAGAGCCTTTCCCAATTCCAAGTGTCTCGTTTAAGGCAACCCCACTAGATTCATGGCACATATTGGAACAATCAGGCATATTATTTGTCCCAAATTGTCTTACAAACAAACCATATAAGAAAGCAGCCTCATTGCTTGATCTCCCTGAGGTATAAAAAATAGCTTCTTCTGGACTATCCAATTTACTTAAATGCTGATTTATTAAAGCAAAAGAATCTTCCCAACTGATTGCCTCATAATGGACTTTACCTGGTTTTAAAACTAATGGGCATACTAACCTTCCGCTTTTTCCCAGCTGATAATCACTCCAATTTGAAAGTTCTTCTACAGAATGTTTCGAAAAAAAGTCTTCGTCAGTTTTTAAAAAGGTAGCTTCCTCAGCTAATGCTTTTGCTCCATTTTCACAGTACTCACCTAGTTTAGATCTTTTTTCAGGATCAGGCCATGCACATCCAGGACAGTCAAATCCATCATGTTGGTTCATATGTGAAAGAGTTTTTAAAGATTTGCTTACACCCATTTCTTTAAATGTATGTGCCAAGGCAACTTTGATCCCGGTAAATCCAGCTGCATACTCTGCTGGTTCTTTCAGAAGAAGTTTGCTAACTTCTGTAGGCCCTGTTACCGAAACTTTTCTCTCTGTACTGTTACTCATTTGACTGCTCAATAGTATTTAAGGTTAAGTTAACAAAAAGGAAGGAAGAGTAGTTAGATGATGAATCTATATTTTAGAACATTTTGGAATTTAAGATAAGTCTTTGGGGTGGATCATAATATTGATAGATTTACTTATGTTAGGATTAAGGCCAGTATATGAAAATTGTAGAAAGAAGCTTTTCTCTGAAAATTCTGGAGCTATGATCTGTGCTTTTAAGTGTGTTTATTGCCAAAATTGTGCTAAGAATATTTTTGAAAACATTTGCCGTAAATGCAGTAATGGATTTGATAAAAGACCTGTTAGACCTAAAGGGGCATTAAGTAAATACATTGTTATGGAAAAAGAAGCGTTTATTCCTGCTGATATGACAGTTTTCCAATTAGAATTCAATAAATATAAAGATTTAGTCCTGAGCTCAGTAGTTGATTTAAAGCGATATTGATCATGATTGATCAACAGGCAATCAGAAAATAATTGTTAAAGATTAGTTTACTACTCAATTATGTTGGCATTTAAATATGAGGTTTTTTTTTCGGTAGCAACACATTTGAGCTTTTCAAAAGCTGCATCAGAATTATTTATTTCACAACCTGCTATCAGTAAACAGGTTAAGAATTTAGAGATGGAAATAGGAATTGCCTTGTTTGAAAGACATGGTAATACCATTAAGCCTACTAGATCAGGTAAAAAGCTTTTTGAGAACTTACAAAAAGCTAAATTGATCCAGAGACAAATACAATCTGATTTTGATCTAGTTAAGGGTCAATTAGATACTAAAGGTGAATTGAAAATAGGTGCAAGCACAACCATTTCATTATATGTAATGCCCAAAATATTATCGGCATTCCATAAGAAATATCCATTGACCAAAATCCTATTAATTAATAGAAACAGTGAAAATGTATTAAAAGCATTGGTGGATCAAGAGATTGATTTAGCATGTATAGAGACTAATCATCAAATAAATACCGTTCAATATCAGCCTTTCATGAAAGATGAAATCATATCAGTATGTTCTAGTAAAAGCCCTTATGGAAGAAAAGGATTGAAAGTGGCACAATTAAAGGAGGTCCCTTTGGCATTGAGAGAAAGAGGATCTGGAACCTTATCAGTATTGACTAAGGAGTTAGAAAAACACTCAGTAAAGATGGGTGAATTAAACATCATTGCAAGATTGGGTGGTACAGAAGCGTTAAAAAACTATTTAGTAGCAGGTGAGGCTATAGGCTTTTTATCTAGATTGTCAGTTGAGAAGGAATTGACTAATGGGGAATTAAGAGAAATTAAAATTGATTCATTTAGAGTAGAAAGAGAGTTTAATTTTGTAATGAGAAAAGGGGAGGAAAGTATAGGTATGCTTCGTTATTTTATTAAAGAATCAATGAAATAGTATAACTTTAGGTTATGACTTATAATAAGTTTCTATTTTTAAAGTTATAAGTATTTCTGCAATATTGAGGCATGAAAAATGTCATTGATACCATTTCAAATGCAACTCACCTCTCTTGTTCACAATGCAGTAGAGTTTACGATATAGAGAAGCTTCATACTTTTTCCCCATGTTGCAATAAACCATTAGTTACTAATTACGATTTCAAAGATGTATTTGCTAAAGAAGATTTAATAGGTAGAGAGCAGACAATGTGGCGTTATGCAGAAATGTTACCTCTTTTCAATAGCAAAAATAAGGTGACATTAGGGGAGGGGATGACTCCAATATTACCTCTGGGAAGACTGGCCAATCGATATGGTTATGATTACTTAGCAGTGAAAGACGAAGGACTTAACCCTACAGGCTCTTTCAAAGCTAGAGGTATAAGCATGGCTGTATCTAAGGCAGTTGAACATGGGGTACAAGAATGTGTTGTCCCTACGGCAGGAAATGCAGGGGGAGCATTAAGTGCTTATTGCGCCGCTGCTGGGATTAAAGCTACTATAGTTATGCCTATAGGAACTCCAAAAATGTTTCAAGATGAATGTAAGCATTATGGTGCGGAATTATTTTTAGTAGATGGCCTGATTAATCAATGCGGGAAAGTAGCAGGGGAGATCCAGCAGAAAACTGGCGCTTTTAACATGGCTACTTTAAAAGAACCGTATCGTTTGGAAGGAAAAAAGACTATGGGTTATGAAATTGCAGAACAGATGAATTGGATTTTACCAGATGTAATTTTGTACCCTACTGGTGGAGGCACTGGCTTGTTGGGAATCTGGAAAGCATTTCAAGAAATGATCCAATTGGGCTGGATTGCTTCAACCAAATTGCCAAGAATGATAGCTGTACAAACGACACAATGTACCCCAATAGTAGATACCTATAATAATGTTATACAGGATAGTGATTCCTATAAAATGTCTATTGCAAATGGTTTGTCAGTTCCTCATGCCTTTGGGGAAGACATGATTATGCGAGTGTTAAAAGAATCTAATGGAAGTGCAATTGCAGTTTCGGATCAACAAATTTTAGCAGGTGTGGCAGAAATTAGTAGTTCAGAAGGTATTTTGATTTCTCCTGAAGGGGCAGCTATTTGGGAAGCGTTAAAGATGTTAACCAGATCAGAAAGCATTCGGACAGATGAAAATATATTATTGCTCAATACAGGGAGTGGTTATAAATACATGGAGAATTTAATCCCTAAGGGATATTAATTCCCCGACTCTTGAGTCGATCATTAAATTATTGCCCATAGATACCCCGTACCCTTGGGTCGGGGTTGGTTCATTTTGAAAGAATTACTTTTTCAAATTAAATAATCAATTCACCATTTATCTATTCAATTTTTCATAGTTAGCTAGGCTAGAAACTCAATTACGTAAAACTCTATCGAAATTCTGTTTTAGGAAGAATGGATGTGTATAACTTATTGTAAGTAATTTATAAACAAATAGTTAATGATGTGTTGATTTGAGCACTTAATAAGTATTTTCGATTCCATTTATTGAATAATATCTTGATTTCCAAAATACTGGGTTCACAATCAGGTCTTATTCAAGAGACCTTGTTGCTATTTAGACCAGCAATAGATATGATGATGGGATCTATAAAAAGATAGGATGTTGGTAGATCACCCCATTTAAATCAATTCAATCAAATAAGTAGCTACTAAAATCAATAAAAATAACATTGTGAAGCATTAGATAGGATCTCCCTGAATTTAAAAAATGACAAAAACCCTTGTTTAAAGTGTTTTGAAGTACATTTATCCTTTTATATACAAATTCAATACCTCGGTTTTTAAGGATTCGAGCAAAAGTGAGGTATTGGTGTTTTCTAAATTTAACCCGAATGATGCATTAGACTTTTAAGAGAAAATCATAAATAGCTGTTAGATAGCTGCTTAAATTCTGATTTGCAGCGCAGACATAGTCTTCATTATGGTGAGTAGGAAATTAGGATTTAAGTGGCTAAATGACTGTTAGTTATAGTTTTCATCAAATTTCTATTGCATCATTCGGGTTTAAAATCAGTGTAATACTTATTGTGGAAATAAGCTCAAATTGGTCATTGAAAGCTCATTTTGTTATATTCGTCATGAAATAGTTATGTTTTTATGTCAAAGTTAAATTCAGGTAGACCCTAAATAGCCATGATTATTGAGACTAAAAGCGCAAGATCTCCTTCAGAAGGCATTGCAGAGAAGAAAACTAATAAGTCCACAAAATTTCTAGTAGTACTTATGATATTCTAATAGCTAACTCCTTTTCTGTAAGAATTAGTTTAATCATTATTGTTTCACCAGTTAGTGAGCTTTACCGATGGCTTATTATTTGGTCAATAGAGGAGATAGTTAATTTTTGTTTATTTTGCATACATACTTATTCCTTTAGGTTCAGTTTTTTAATCCCTGAGGGATACCTAATTCCCCGACTCTTGAGTCGATAAAAAAGCTTTTGGCCGATAGAGATACCCCGTACCCTTGGGTCGGGGTTGGTTCATTTTTATAATTGGGATTATTTTGCTGTTATAATTGATACAATAAACCCAGTGACTTATTCAAAAAATGAGTAGATCTATTGGTCTTTGAGAAAATTGTCAGATATTGGAAGTTGTATTGATAAAAACTACTTGTGTTATAATATAGGTATATATTGATCATATGCCTTATAAAAAAAATCCGATGATTTTGAAGAGAGTGTTTTCCACGGTTGTGATTCTCATACTTATGAATTCAATGCTTTATGCTCAACAACCAATTGTATCCTATGAAAATATAAAAGTTCAAATTGTTTTAGAAGATTTGATGGAAGAATTTGGTAATCACAAAAAATTACCTGAAGGATATGAACTACAGGCATTACTTGCTCTTTCTCATTATCCGGAGCTTAAAAACGTAAAGATAAAGTTTAAGAAAAGGAAAAATGGAGCACCTTTTGTTTCTAGACCCACCATTTGGAGTACATTTTTTAGACGTCCTGATAAACGTACTTATTTGATCCTTATTAGAACAAAAGAGCATTCATTATTTAGTCCTATATTATTAGAAAATATGCCTTTTGATGCACAAGTAGGAGTCTTAGGGCATGAATTAGCTCATTCTACTGATTTCAAACAAAGGAGCTTTTTTAAGATGTTGAATGTAACGTTTGGGAATCTTTCTTGGAAATTTCTGGATCAATTTGAATTTGAAACAGATAGGAGAGCTATTCAACATGGCCTTGGTTTTCAATTATTAGCTTGGAGTGAACATGCTATTAAAACTTTAAGAGTAAACGAGCCAGCAGCACCTAAGGCTGGTGAAAAAGTAGAAGGTATAATAAATAGAGAACGTTACATGAGACCGAATACCATTAAGATGGAAATGAAATCACTTCAGGTTTATAACCAGTATTTAGATTTGATTGGGCTAAATTAGTATGCTATTGAGATTGATAAAACCTTAGTAATATTTATGGATCAAGCAATAAATCTGTGGGGAAGCTCCTCTAAGCTCGCTCTCAAACTCAAACTTCTTTAGCAAACATCAAGTCAAGTATTTGATTATTAAACGCTTAAAATTTTAAATGTTATTTTTTATGGGTTGGATAGATTTAAAGTTTTTTCCTATTCCACAGGTTTACTGCTTGATCCATACTTATAAAGGATACAATTTCATCTTTTATATCAAGAGATGCTTTTAAAAAAAAAATCCCACTATTCTCAATTGAGAGATAATGGGATTTTTTTATACGAAATAAAATCAGGTTCTACCCTTTCTTACTTCGTCTATGATCTCTAATCTTCTTTGCTCCATATGCAACACCTCCAGCTAACAAAAGACTAAGTCCTCCATCAATAGGTGTCGCAGGAGGGCCTGGAGGGCCTTGTGCAAATGTAGTTGTTACTACAAGACATGCGAGTAAGGTGAGAAGTATTTTATCTAAATTTTTCATTTACTTATTTTTTTGATATGATCAATTTCTTTTTGAAACACTCCATGTTACTGTTTATGCAACATGGAGTGTACAAATAATCTTTATTTTAATATGAATTTTATTGCCTCTTCATTTATTCGAAGAATATAAACAGTATTACTACTAAAGTTAGTTTTAACAACTGTTTGAGCATTTTCGAAGTTCATTTCAGAATCAAAAATTGTTTTACCTGCTAAATCATGAATAACAACATGCTCCGAAGCAGCAGGGTAACCAATAATTAAACTTTCAGAGTTTCCTCTTATTAATTTTAATGAAGTAGCATTAAATTCACTATCATCTATTTCAGAAACAGTATTTGGTGTTAGAGTAATAGTAAAACGCTTGTCAAGATCTGTCGCACTTGTTTGGAATAAAACGTCATTTAGGTTAGAAAGATCATATGATTGACCAGCTAAGTTGTCATTTAAGTATAACTTAAATTCTTCACCATCTACATTAATGAAATCTTGTACAGAAAGTTTGTAAGTTCCAGCTACATCTACATTAAAAGCTAATTGAAGTTCAAAAGTCTCTTCTAAAACTTTAGGTAAAGCTTGAATAGCATAAGACTCATCACCTAATAAAGAGTAGAAAGAAATATTTTCATTTCCAGAAAACTTCCTAGCATCTAAACTATAATCCACTCCAATTGTAGCATTGGCATCAAATCCAATCATGGTTTCATTGTATAGATTACTATTTTCTGAATCAACACCAGCTAAAGATAGTTTTAATATATTTCTATTATTCTGCTGATTAGCTGTTCTAAAGAAATTAGCATCTAAGTTGTTTATTCCCTGCATATTAGGTGTAAATGTAACAGATCCACTATTAGTAGCTTCTATAAAGAAACCTTGTCCAGAATTAATGCTACCAATAAAAGCGCTAGATCCATTCGTTCCATCTATTCCATTACCTAAGTCTACAACACCAGAAACAGCACCCATGCTATTTACTGTTACATAATCACCACCTCTTCCTTCATTTCCGGCAGTGTTTGATCCTCCATCATCCCATAGATATAGACTACCAGTTGTATTAGCAGTGTTATTGTCATTTAAGAAAAAGGTACTAGCAATAATACTTGCAGCATAAGGATTGGCAACCAAGTTAAAGGCATCACCAGTAGTTCCATCCGTTACAGGTACATTAACAGTACCTGCATTTAGAGAACCTTCAAAACTTAAACTATAAGTATTTTCAAAAGAACTAACAAAATAACCACTGCCAGGATTTAAGTCTTCCACTACGGGTACATTAGTAAATTCTTGATTCGTATTATCATAGCCAAAGATTAAATCTGCATTTAAATCTGCTACTGTCAACCCAGTTATAGGAGATCCTACAATAGATAGTGCACTATTCCCTGTAAGATTTCTATTGAATGTAGAGGTACCGCCTCCACTCCTTGTACCAATAATAGCTAAAGAACCTCCAGAAGCAATAGAAACAGAACCCTCATTGGATAAATTGTTTATAAGTGCTAAAAAACCACCAGCTTCAATAGAGATAGATCCAGTAGCTTCTACAAATAAGCTATTTATGAAAATAAAGTCACCAGAAATAATCACTGGAATATTAGTAACACCACCAGGAATAACAGCATCTTGAAGATCAGTTGGAACAACTCCATCATCCCAGTTGTTAGGATTGTTCCAATCATTATCTACTGTTCCAGTCCAGGTTCCTGTACCATCTCCTACTGTGATTGTAAAGTCTTCATCTATTGATTGACCGCCAGCATCTGTAGCAATTACAGTGATGTCAAATGAAGATTGAACAGCAGCATCAAATTCTACAGCACTTACTAATGTATTATTAGGACCTATTGCAAAACTAGCTCCATCAGTTCCACCTACAGAATAAGAAAATCTATCATTAGGATTGGCATCAGTAGTTGTTAAAATACCGATAGTTTCCCCTAATAGTAGGTTATCCATTACTTCAGCATTACTTAAGTCAATTAAAGTAGGTGCTTCATTCATAAACAATTGGAATGATGCTTGGAATGGGCCTGCACCACCTTCGTTACTAGCATCTTCTACTAAAGTCATTGTAAATGCACTTTCATCCATTGGATCATATACACCCGGAGTAGCTCCAGCACTAAATAGAATAGGTCTTGTAGGACCGAATTGAAGTCCTGAAAATTGATCGTTTCCAAAAACAACATCACCAGTCATCGCATTTAATGTGAAAGTAAAAGGAAATGCTCCTTGGCCTATACCTATACCTGATCCATATTCAATGGAGATTTCTCTTTCAGTTTCGCTGATGAAATCAACAAAGACTGGTGTATTAATACCATTAGCAGCAAATACGTTTGGATTACCTTGCGCACTAAGTGCACTTCCATTCACTAATTGGATCATCACATAGTCACCAGTAAATAATGCTCTTCTTACTTCTGTAAGAATAGCGTCATTTTCAATTACCTCATCACCAGTTAAAATTACTTCAACCTCTAATTGATAAGCTGCAACTGCAGAGAAATCAAATGTTGTGGCAAATGTTACTTCTAATTCTTGCCCAGGATCTAATGTAGAGGTGATTGTTTGTCTATCTATTTCATTACCGTTAACTGAATATGTTACATCAAAATCACTTTGCGCTACTAATCCAGCATTTCTAAATGTTGCAGAAACTGTTTCATCTCCAAAAACTAAACTCTCAGGAGAATCGATAGAAACTACTTCTAGATCATTATTACTTAGATCTGAGACTTCTACATCATCAATAGCAATATCAGAAGTGAAATCATTTCCTCTTATCCCTTCAAATTGTATCCTGATAGTGTCATTAATAAAAGCTGAAAGATCAACAATTGCCGTAATATAATCATCATCTTGATTTGCCTGTTGCTCCTCACTAAGGGTAAAAATATTAGTTGTACCACCAGAAATAGAAATAACATTTACATTCAAAGTTCCGATAGAATCTCCAAACATATGATATGCAAATGATAATTCAGGAGCTGTAAGTCCGTCTAGATCAAAATATGGAGTTAACAAGGAAGCTTGATCGTCAAGGTTTGCACCAGTTGCTTCTGTATAAACATAAAAACCAGTACCAGTAGTATTATCACCTAATGGGCCTGTGCCACCTGATGGAGTTCCATCACTGTCTACTATCCAATCAAAAAGTGACAAATCTTCTATTGCCCATTGAGCAGGGAGATTTCCACCATCATTATCAAATGTTTCAACATATGGATAAGCAGTGATTGGATTTGCTACAATTAGCTCAATAGCTAATGAATTATTTGCTGGAATTTCATCAGTAGCTAATTCAACGGTTACTTCCAAGTTTACTGGACCCGGAGTTGTGAAATTGAATGGCATTGCAAATGTATGTTGCAATTCATCTTCTCTATTTAGAACTGTAGTGATTGTTTCCCTACCAATTTCTAGGCCACCTACGGAATAAACAACATCAAAATTACTTTGTGCGTTTATGCCAGAATTACTGAAAGTAGCAATGATGACTTGATTGGCAAGGACACTCTCACCTTCAACATGTGAATCTATTGATACTACCTGAAGGTCATTGAATGAAAGATCCACCACGCTTAAATCATCTATTGCTATATCTCCTGTAAATCCATCGCCTCTTAAGCCTTCAAATTCAATTCTAATGACTTCACCTTGAAAAGCAGTAAGATCAACTCTTGTTTCAATATAAGGATCCGCTTGAGCTGCTTGTTGTTGTCCTGTCAAAGTAAAGACATTAGTAGTATCAGTAGTGGTTATCACATTGACATTTAATGTTCCAATTGTTGGTCCAAACATATGGTAATTGAAATCTAATTGTGGAGATGTAGTACCAGTTAAATCAATTTCTCTTGATAAGATAGATGCTTCATCCCCTAAATTAGGTCCAGAGGCCTCAGTATAAAGGTAAAAACCAGTTGTACCTGTTGTATTATCATTTAAAGGTCCTGTACCTGCTGATGGAGTACCTCCCGAATTAATTGCCCAATTGAAAGGAGATAAACTAACAATTCCCCATCCTCCAGGTAACGCGCCACCATCATTATCAAATGATTCTAGATAAGGAAAAGAATTAACAGGAAAAGGGTTTACTAAAACTTCGAATGAAGTAATCACAGCCCCACCATTTCCATCATCACCTCTTAAAGAAATAGTTGCTGAACCAAAAGTGTCTGGTGTATAAGATAAAGTTAGTAGATCTCCATCTACATCAGTAGTAATTAATGAAGAGTTACTATTGTTTTCTATTGTTACTGTTATGTCCAATGGAACGGCAAGCGTAGAAGAGAAAACTGCACTTACATCAATTTCAGTGTCTGGATCATTGGCGTCCACAACAATATTAGTAATCTCATTGGCAACTATTACTGGGTTACTATCAACCTCAAATGTAGCACTGTAGATACCATTACCATAAGTTCCAAGAACAACTAATCCATCTTCTCTTGACCTTACTTGCTCAGCAACTGCATTACCAATTCCATTCGGATCAACTTGTGTCCAAACAGTACTCGCACCATCTATAGTAGTTGTTGAATACAATCCTGTACTGGTAGCTGTTAAATAGATATTATTTCTACCGACGATGTTGAACCACCTAACTGATGGGCCAGATCCTGAACCATCCGCATTTTCTTCTAAATTACCACTTATGTCAGTCCAAGTATCTCCAGCATCATCAGAAAAGAAAATACTAGGAATGCTGTAATTAGAGAAAGTAGCATAAATGTTGTTTGCATTAGTTTCGTCGACCGCAATTGATGAAACATTACCTGTTGGTAGGCCTTTTCCTGTGAAAATATCTACGGCTGTTGGATTACCTACATTGGCATTATCTAATCTATATATTCCACCTGTAGTTGTACCATAATAAACAACATTGGCTGGTATCGTAGATACACTGATAGTTGATATATTACCTGAAGCAACTACTCCATTTGTTATTTCTGTCCACCCTGCGCTTGTGTTTGCATTTAAGAGGTCATTATTTCTCCAAACTACATTACCAGCAGGAAAGTACATAATTTCATCATTATTCGGATCTAATTCAAATGGGTTGACAAAAATTCCATCAAAAGCCCCTGTGGCTGGATTTACAGTTGCAGCTGGCCTAATTTCTTGAAAGCTAGTCGCAACTTCACTGTCAGCGTTATCATAAGTTATTCTGAAAACCCGACCATTTTGAGAGGATAAATACCTGACTGTTCCATCATCATTAAAAGCATTATAAGATCCATCACCGCTAAATTGATCACTCCATACAGCGTCAGAAGCAGCAGAAGTAGTCAACCATGTACTATTATCTTGAAATCCAACCATAATTTGATCACCAGGCCCAAAAGAGACTGCATAGGCTTGTGTGGTAAGGTATCCATTGTTAAGTGAGTTCCAAGCTACAGGCTCAATACCAGGATTAGTTGCTAAGATGTCATCAGTTATACTTAAACCGCCATCATGTCCAGATATCGCCATATTAGGATTTGAAGGGACAAAAATTAACGCGTGATTGTCTGGGTGATGATTAGTATATAAACTAATATTATTATTTGGGCTATAACCAGCTACCCATCCAGCTAAAGTTATAGGTGTAGCAAAGCCATCAGTAGATCTAAATACATCAGTTGCACCTAAAAAAACTATGTTTTCATCTGAAGGGTGTACAACTACAAACATATTGTAACCACCTTGAGTATCAACATCTCCTACCGGAGCGCCGAAACCAGGTAGGTTTGCAGATCTGTCTTCCCATGTACCTCCTACTCCTGTCCCATTACCTGAAACGTACGTGTACTTCCAAAAGTCAACATTAACAGGCGCTGCATCGGTATTGGTTGCATAAACATAAAGAACATTTTCATTACTTGGAGCAGTGCTTATCACAGTTCTCCCAAATGCCGTCGGAAAACCTGCATCTGTAATGTTAGTCCATTCTCCAGCATTACCTGTAGTTGACCTAAAGATTCCACTCTCAGTTGCATTTGATTCTAATGCTGCATAAAGGACTCCAGTACTTGTAATATGAATGTCGCTTTCTGTGATTACTCCAGCTACAGTAGTACCTCCACCATTCAAAAGGACTGGCTCAAAAGAAGTTCCACCATTTGTAGATCTATAAATACCAAATAAGGTAGCTGCATATAAATCCCCATTTACAGGATTTATGTCAATATTATATATAACCTCAAAAGGTTCAGCAGTGCTTAAACCTTGAGGTGTATTTGATACTGTAACAGCTAAAGGACTAAATGTTTGGCCGTTATCAGTAGATTTATAAATTCCATTTCCAACAAATCTTGCACTAAAGTTTCTAGCACCTGCATTTCCTGCATCTTCACCAGTTCCATAATACCAAATGTTCTGAAAACCATCCCTTGGATCTTGAACAATATCAGTGATCGTAGGGTGATCTTGAGGTGGAGTAATTCGACTCCATGTAGCTCCTAAATCAGTAGATTCCCAAAGACCACCTGATGCACCTCCAGCTAAAATTCTATTTTCGTCATTAATGTCAAGAGCCAAAGCACGCGTTCTTCCTCCTACATTAAATGGTCCCCTGTTAATCCAAGGAGTTAAAATGTCTCCAGGAGCTCTCAACCCATTAGACCGTTTACTTTTTAATTGCAATTTTGCATCTCTCATATGGGCTTCAGGAGAAAGAACATAATCTAGCTCTTTTTCCCTGATACCAGCTGGAATTTTACCAGTCTTAGGATCTCTTAATCTCATTAAATCAAAAGCTTGTCTTAATTGAGGATTATCCTTTCTACCTGTATTGGGGATGGTTTCTTTAAGATTATGGTTTAATACTTTCTTAAGGTTATACTTTTGCCCTTTTTGCATATCCTTGAGTACTTGATCCATTGTTGGAATTTGATTCCTGGAACTTTCTTCATCTTTTTGAGCAAAAATGGATGAAGAAAAAAGCATAAAAAATACACCAAGAAAAACAATTCTTGGAAAATTAGTAGAATTTTTCATTAATAAATACGTTAATTATTCGGTTAAATTTTATTAGGTAGCGCTTTGCCCGCTAAGCTGAAGTATTACATAATTAAGGAGATATTTTGTGTGTAAATCATCATAACATTATTATCACATTTGTAGCATTGCTTAATATTACAATCACAGAGTGATAAACCAGAAATAATACTTAAAATTTTTCATTGATTGTCAAATTCCTGCTAAATCAGTAATAGAAATCATCGAAATCTCCCACAATTTATAGTATTTGTTTTATTGATTTTAATCTTAGCAAAAGAAAATGAATGTCCACAAATATTATTCGTTATTAAATATTTTTTCCAAATTTTATCTTATTAGTTGCCTTTTTTTTGAAAGATGAGTTGCCTACACTATTTTTTGATTCTTATCTAGATGCTTTGTTATCAAAATGATAAAATTATTGAGAGGAAATCAGATTATTTCAATAAAATTAAAACACTAAAGTTTCTTTTAGTAGGGGGGTGAATATTAATTAACTCAATTTGTAGAGTTAGTTTTTCAATTTTCAGAAAGTAACTATTCCTTTACGATAACTTAACATGGTAATAAGCCTAAGGAATCATTAACGAATGATTAATTCTAAATTCTAGAATAGATAATTATGAGTTGTTTGGACAATTTTAAAGAAAATTCTTTTGAATAGATTTACTGTGATTTAAGGTTTGGTATATAAGAGTCTTCATTTTTTACTTTGATTTTGTAAAAAATAACTAACCTATTCATTTATTACTTCTATTAAGAAAAGACTTCATGATGTGCGACCTCTGCTTCAAATTCTAATAAATATTTACGGTCTTCAGGGTAATACTTTGCTTTGGTGTAATCTTCTCCTGCGAATTTTTTAATTACTTCTAAATTATCCCAGTAGGTAATTAGTGTAAAATGTGCTACACCACTGATTTTGCTTCTTAAGAAAGTTAGATCTTTAAAACCGGGGGTCTTACTGTAATCTGGAATAGCAATTGTTTTCATGAGTTCAGTATATTCCTCAAAGTGCTCAATTGCGGTAGTTCCATGCCAAATTCTAGCGATCATTAGATATTGCTTAAAATTTAAAATATTCTTTTTTCAATACTATTTGAATTTAATTGCTTTTCAAAGAATTATCAATCTTTTGTGTTTTGTGATTGACTTGGATAATATTTACGTGATCGTTAATAATTGTGATGAATATTATTTTAAGGTGTTAACAAGCTATATTTAAAGCTGAAAAATATCCATTTAAAACATTTGTCCTTTTTTTTTAAATTTATAGAATTATGTTATTTCTAATTATTGCTTGATTTTTATCTAGAAAACGTCCACTGAGTGTACAATAAATTCTTATTTAATTTTAAGAGCTAATTCAGTTAATCCCTAAAGGGTTAGAATTTAAATGAAAAAATAAATCAAGTATATGAAACTATTTGGTTTAGTCGTTTTAACTATTAAAAATTATTTATTGTTGACTAATTAATAAGTTAAGCATTTGGACTGTTTTTGCTCCTCTATTTTTAAACCCAGTACTTTCGAATGACATTTGATCTTCAATGATGTGTTTAAGTTCTTGACTAAGTAGTGGTTCCCTTACACAAATATGATACAGAGAGGTCATTGTAAAAACTTTTATCGCAATAGGCTGATTGTAATCAGAGATCAGTTTGAAAAGAATATCTGTGGCAATACCTAAATGAGCTTCTGGAATATTTATTTCTTGGATCCCCCTTACTATGGATCGTTTTACACCGTCTATTACATCTTTGTTTAAACAATCAAGTAATTCAGGAAGATGTGGTATTATTAAATCAGGATATTGATCGGTACATTTGCCAAGTACCATTGATGCCCTCAAGGCAAGCTGATTATTGTTACCTAAAAGAATTTCTATAAGTTCAGCAAAAAGATTAGAATTGTTCCCAATGTATCTGGCAATTGAGCAGGCGTTCTCTTTAGAGCGAGATTTGTTAATTTGTGACTTGATATTCACACATTCTAAAGATTAGGAGCTTTTATAAATTGAAATTATTCGAAAATGACTGGGTTAAATTTATTTGGCCAATGTTAAGTTTTTGTTCAGTTTAGCTGTAATTTTTTCAACAATGCGTTCAGAAGTATTCACAAACTCTTCAGCTAATATTGCATTTTCTTCAGAAAGGTTACAGGCAATATCATATGCGTTTTTATCTCCCCAATTATACTCTCCATTAAGAGAGTCATACCATATTATATATTTCATATCTGGTTGTTTTTCCTACATTATTCATAGCCAAAATACTGCCATGATTTTGATTAGCAGTTAAATGTACAAATAAACAGGACTATTTACTGTTTAAACGGGAATAAAAATTAATTTAGTATCACATTACTTCAATAAAATATATTTTTACACACATAATTTAAATTTAAAAGCGATAAAAAATTGATTAAGAATAAGTGTGTTTTTTTGGATAGAGATGGTGTTATAAATAAGGATTTTGTCGATTATGCTTATACACTAGAGAAATTTTTTATCTTGGATGGAGTTCCAGAAGCTTTTGAGTTATTGAAACAAAATGGCTTTATACTCGTTGTAATAACAAATCAATCCGGCATTGCAAAAGGTATATATACACAAAAAGATATGCAACTATGCCACGATTTTCTTCAAAAAGAAACGGGAAATTTAATAGATCATATTTATTTCAGTCCGTACCACCCTGATTACTCTGAATCACTTACCAGAAAGCCTGGATCATTAATGTTTGAAAAAGCAATAGCTAAATTTGATATTGATGTAGGCAGGTCATGGATGATAGGAGACAAAAAAAGAGATTTAGAACCAGCAATTAAATTAGGGATCAATACTATTCAAGTAGATGGGAACGATGATCAGATAGCTGATTATGTATCGTCCGATTTACTTAATGCAGCAAAATATATTTTGTTGCAGCAATAGGGAAGTTATTTTATCAGGACTTAACCAGCATTTTGTTTAAATAATAATTTTCCTACTTATTGGAAAATATTCCCCTTTGCTAGATTCTTTTTTAGGTTAACCGAGTAGATGAGCTTATTTACTAAATAACAATCTATAACCGCTATGGAAATAAAAAGAACTTTTGATATTGTGAATTATCAATGCGAGAACTACCCAACCAAAAAATGTTTAAATTATAAAAGGAAAGATGAATGGCATAGTTTATCTACAAGTAAACTAATGGATATTGCGAACCAACTTTCTTTTGGACTCCTAAAGGTAGGAATAAAAAAAGGGGATAAAATTGCTATCGTCTCAGAGAACAGACCTGAATGGGTGATAGTAGATTTGGCGGTACAGCAAATAGGAGCCGTACTTGTACCACTTTATCCTAATATTAGAACAAGTGACTATCAATTTATTTTTAGTCAAACGGATGTTAAAATGATATTCGTTTCTAATCCAATAATATATATCAAGGTTAGCGAAGCTCTTTTGAATAATGGTTTCTCAAATATCTTTATGTTTAATACGGATGTGCTCTATAAATCTTGGAAAACACTCAGGTTAAATTATAACTCAAAAAACTTGGCAACACTAAAGAAGTATAGAGATGCCGTTTCTGAAGATGACCTTTTAACAATCATTTATACTTCGGGTACTACTGGAGTTCCAAAGGGCGTAATGTTAACGCATAAAAATATTGTATTCAATGTAATGTCTTGTCAAGCATATGCAAAGGTAGAAAAAGGAAAATTTAGGGCACTCAGTTTTTTGCCTTTGAACCACATTTTTGAGCGGGCTGGACTTTACACATTTATGTACTTAGGGGGTGAAATTTATTTTTCGAGTCATTTAAATAAGATAGGAGAGGAAATAAAACAAATTAAGCCACATATCTTTAATACTGTCCCAAGGGTTTTAGAAAAGGTTTATGATAAGATTTTGACTAAAGCAGAGTCACTGGGTACCCTGAAAAAGGGCGTTTTTAATTGGGCTGTAAGCTTAGCTTTAAAATACGAACCTGGACAAAACCAAAGCGGATTGTATGGCAAACAATTAGCATTAGCAGATAAATTAGTTTTCTCAAAGTGGCGAGAAGCGTTGGGCGGTAATTTGTTGCAGATAAATTGTGCAGCGGCACCTTTGCAACCAAGGCTGATTAGAGTGTTCTGGGCTGCGGGTATTAACCTTCTAGAAGGGTATGGCCTTACCGAAACTTCTCCAGTAGTATCTGTTAATTCTTTAGAGAAGCCTGTTGTAGGTACTGTAGGTGAACCTTTGAAAGGAGTAAAAGTTAAAATTTCTGATTCTGGAGAGATATTGGTCAAAGGACCAAATGTGATGTTAGGTTATTATGCAAATCCTAAAATGACGGATGAGGTAATTAAGGATGGTTGGTTTCATACAGGTGACATAGGTCAATTGAATTCTAACTATTTACGGATAATGGATAGGAAAAAAGAAATGTTTAGGACTTCAGGAGGAATGTATATTGCCCCTCAACTAATCGAAAATAAGTTGAAAGAATCTATTTTCATTGAGCAGGTTATGCTAATAGGAGAGGGGAAGAAATTCCCCTCTGTATTGATTGTTCCAAACTTTGATAAACTATTAGAAATGATGAGTAAAAGGTTTATAATGGTTTCCGATAATAATGAAATGGTAGTTCTTAAAGAAGCATTGAAAATTTTTGAGAAAGAGCTGGAAGTGGTTAATAAATATTTAAGTAAATGGGAAAAAATAAAGGAGTTTAGGTTGCTTTCTAAGTCATGGAGTGTGGAAACTGGTGAGTTAGCAGCCACATTAAAGATGAAAAGAAAATTTATCTTATCTAAGTACAGTGAAATAATAATGGATATTTATCGTAATGATAGATCAGATATATTTAAAGATGCACAGGCTGTAGAGGAAAAGCAATTAGAGGAAGTTTTTGCTTAGGAATAGTAGACGCATTCTTTTAGAGAAAGATAGAAAAAAGCATTTGATTTATCTCAAATGCTTTTTTTGATCCCTAAAAATAGTATTGTTTAAATAGAATCATTTTCTGCGTTATTTTCAATTACAGTTTCTATTACCTCTTCTTCAGGTGCTTCCAATGAACTACTTAATATTTCTTGAAGCACTGGTATGAATTTAGAAGACGATAGATCGTCATTTCCTGTAATATCTTTCAATAAGGCTAATCTCTTACTTTCGTCAGTTTCTGCTAAGGCAGCTAAACCAAATTTTGCTGCGGCTATGTCTATGGCATCACTAGAAGTACTTCCAGACTTTATCCAACCACTTTCAATGTATTTTCCTTCACTTCTTTTTCCTTTAACTTCAACCCAGTCACCTTGTTTGTTAGTTACTGCAACGATGTCCATTTGGCTATATTTCTTATTAGCTTTAGTAAGGAGGTCAGGCCTTTTATATATTTCAGTATTTTTTAGAAATACAGCTACTTGCCCACCTATTTCTATGAAATCCCCTCGTGTCCAACCTTCATCTCCACCGGCCAATTTAACCTTGTAGAAAGTATTTTTACTGACAGAATCTTTTTTTTGCATACCAGTGAATGTCACAGTTTCTCCTAAGCTGATAGAAGTTATCCATTTTCCTTGCTTAGAAGGGGATTCCCGTAGAGATAATTTGTCCAATATACATACCGCCTCAGATTCTTCTAGGATACTTTCTGTTGGTTTACTTTCTACGACTTTGGATTCTTCATTTTCTACTTTTTCAAAAGAGGACTTGTTATCTCCACAACTGTAGATTATTGCCGAGATAATGCATAGTATGATAATTCTTTTCATAAATATGATTTTTGCAGTAAATATAAGACGATAAATCAAATAAATAATTGTCTGAAATCATCAACCTTTAAAATAGTTTACCGATCTTATATCTTCCGTCTAGGTTTGTGTCTTGTGAATCCTGTCTTCACAAACTCCTTCTGTATGACAGAAAATGATTGTGGGGTCAGGCTTGATAGGATACAACCATAGAATGGAAACTTACTTTATATACAAATTCTAGTTTGATTTTAAATAAAATGTTTTTCCATCTCTTTCATAGACAAATTCAGTCTCAGTTAATTTGATTATTTTCTGAAGCCATTTTTGACCAACATAATCTACGTACATAATACCTTCATTTTTATTTCTCCATCCCCAACTTCCTGTATTGGTACCGATAGTCTTGAATTTACCAAGATTTCTATAGTATTGTTTTAAGCCATTTTTACCATTGTTTTTATTAGGGTTGGACACCCACCATTTATTTAGTAATAACTCCTCTTTGAATTCTGACTCAGGTTCTGTCGCTGTATTTTCTTGAGCAAAAGAAAGATTATAAAATGCAAGCAAAATTGCTATAACTAGTATGTTTTTCATAATTATGTAAGTTTTGGTTGAATAAAGTTAAAGTAAAATTGTTATAAACATAATTATATGAATAAAAAATATGATTATTCTTTCCAAATTACATTACCTATCTAATGATATGAATAACCTACTCAATATATATACCAAATCTTAGCTGGTGTTTCCAAAAGCCAGCACTTTTTAAGAGGAATTTGATTTTAGAGACGGGATCAAGATGTAATCAAGAGGCGAAATAAGAACTTTATATAAAAATTCTATTTAAAAGCCTTTCTTTAGATATATGATATGATCAGGTGTAATGGAATACACTTTGATTTAAAGGAAAAATAAAATTTGAACAACACGTATATCAATTGATAAGGTTATCTGTTCGTTTTTAAACAAGTTTTTGTCTGAATTCTGAACATTTTTTTGTGTTAATATATGTTAAAAGATAAGTAAATAGCTGATAGTTAATTGCTTATGGATTTGGCATTGTATTAGATACAATCAGGTCGAACTCAAAATAATACTCAAATGAAAAGATCAATTTCAAAATTCATCAAAGGTGCAACGTTAGCGTTACTGGTACTTGTAAGTCAATCAATGGCATTTGCTGCTGTGAGTGGACCAGACGTTATTAAAAAAGCTAGAGAAGCAGTTTCAACTTCACCTAATAACTGGTATATACTGGCGCAGTCAGCAGATGCCTGTTTGAAGCAAGGTTTAAACGTAGAGGAAGCAGGTGAGTGGATTGAAAAATCCCTTACTATGGAGAAGAATGTTTATACCATGGAAGTTATGGGAGACTACTATTTAGAAACGAAGCAACCTAAAAAAGCTTTAGGTTATTTTATCAATTGCTTGGAGATGACTGAAAAATCCGATTCCAAGTCTAAATTTAAGAGGCTACAATCAAAGATTGTCACAGCTTCTAAAATGCAAAAAGGAAAGAGTTAACAACAACATTTAGGATAATCCAGAGTATTTATGCTTTGGATTGAAAAGAAGACGACTTTTAAGTCGTCTTTTTTTTTGTTTATTAGTTACTTATTGCTGTACTTTGAGTTTGTGTTTTGGAAAGGAAATTCTTTTGTCATTTATGATGAACTATAATGAATCCTTTATTTAAAAGTTCCTTTTAGATAGTTATGTAATTGACACTTTTAAGACAAATTAGAATTTATTTAATCTATTGTACTTTCCAATCAATAGAGTTTTTGAAATTACTTTATTACGCTATGATGATCCAATGTAAAATATTCTATCAGAAATTTTCTAATTACTCCTTATATTCTATTTCTATTTAGAGGAATAAAGTGCTTTTTTGTTTGAATATTCTCATTTGATAGTAAATTCTAAAGATATTATTTCGACTTGCTTTTGCCCCGACTGACCGAAAGTATTCAATTGATCGTCTAATATTAAAATATTAGAATAGTATAATTTACTAGCTTTACTTATTACATTTATTATTTACCACTTATGAAAATCATACCATTAATTAGACATTACATTATAATTGCAGTCATAATAGCTACAATTTTGTTGATTGGTGATATCATTATTTTTAATAAACTTGATTTGTTAGATACTGTTAATGATAGCACTAATATTAACAGTATAATCGAACAGGTTAGTCAATATAATACAATAAACCTGTGGTTTAATGTAATTATGATAGCTGCATTAGTTTTGACAGGATTCTTAGCCTTGCGTAAAGTGCTTAGTCAATTAAATGAAGCTAGTAATGAATTAAGTAGTTCAAAAGATTCTTACAATAAACTAAAAAATAAAGCTTCTAAAATCTATGCTCAAAATAAGGGAGCAAGTAAATTATTGGCTGAAAAAGAGCATGAATTAATTGAACAAAAATCGTTGTTTGAGAATCTACTTCAAGAAAATGAGGCAAAAGAACCTCTAGAAAGAGCTGCCGCTATACGAAAGAAGCTAGTAAATATTTCCTTAGATGGGATTGTAATGATCCATGGAGAACGATTTGTGGAGGCTAATAATTCTTTTTTAAGTTTTTTCGGATTTGAGCAAGAATCGGAATTAATAGGGAAAACTTCATTTGATATATCTCCGGAGTTTCAGCCAGATGGGATGACCAGTGTAGAGAAGTTGAATGGTATTTTTGGACAAGTGATAGAGAAAGGGACTCAAGAATTTGACTGGCAGTTACAACGTCCAGATGGCACTACATTTGATACCTTGATCAATGGTTCTTTCATAGAAATGAAAGAAGATCAACCATTGACCCAGTTTACCATCAAAGATATTTCTGAGAGAAAGCAACAGGAAGAAATATTAAAGCAATCAACTGAAAAGGCAAATGCCATGAGTAAGAGGATGAGAGAGATTGCCCTTGAACAAACCAAGGCTGCCGAAATGAGACAAAAACTATTTGAAATATCAAATGATGGTATTTTGATGCTGCATGGTGAGGAGTTTACAGAAGCTAACCAGGCATATTTAGACTTTTTCGGCTTTGATAACATTAAAGGGAAGCTTATTACTGATGTATCCGCACCTATTCAACAAGATGGGACACCAGTGATGGAAAAGGCAGTTGAGAGAATAGAAGAAGCAATAAAGAATAGAACCAATGAGTTTGAGTGGTTGCACCAGCGACCTGATGGCTCACAGTTTATTGGGCTTGTAAACATGATATTTGTTGAGGAATTAGATGGTAAACCACTTCTTCAGTTGACAATAAAGGATATCACACTTGAGAAAGAAGCTAAAGAAGCACTTGAGAAAGCGGCATCAATAAGAAAAAAACTGGTGGATATCTCTTTAGATGGAATTGTGACGATTCATGGAGAGCAATTTACTGAAGCAAATAAGTCATTCTTGAAATTTTTCGGTTTTAAGAAAGAATCGCAATTATTAGGAAAGACCTCTTTTGACATCTCGCCAGAGTTTCAGCCAGATGGGACCACTAGTGTAGAGAAATTAAATGGTATTTTTGAACAGGTAATTAAAAAAGGAGCCCAAGAATTTGAGTGGCAATTACAACGTCCAGATGGGAGTACATTTGATACCTTGATCAACGGTTCTTTTATTGAAATGAAAGATGATCAACCATTAACTCAATTTACTATTAAGGATATTTCTGAGAGAAAGCAACAAGAAGAAAGTTTAAGAGAAGCGAGTGAGAAAGCAAATGCCATGAGTAAGAAGATGCGAGACATTGCATTGGAACAGACTAAGGCAATTGAAATGAGGAAAAAATTACTTGATATTTCCAATGATGGAATTTTATTGGCACATGGGGGAGTATTCTTGGAAACAAATAGAGCAGGACTTGAAATATATGGAGTTAAAGACCCATCTGATTTTATAGGCAAAACACCTGCTGATTTTTCTCCAGAATTTCAGCCTGATGGTCAACTCAGTTCTGCTGCAGCGATGGCCGAAATTAACAAAACCATTGAGAATGGAACTAATAATTTTGAATGGGTTCACACTAAACTTGATGGAACAGAATTTGATGCTTTAATTTCAGGAGCATTTATTGAAATGAGAGATGAAAAACCTTTAATGGAGTTTACAGTAAAGGACATTACCATAGAGAAACGTGCGAATGAATCTCTTCGTCAAGCGGCAGAATTAAGACAGAAATTATTTGAGATTTCTAATGATGGAATTTTAATCTTACATGGAGAGGAGTTTACAGATGCGAATCAATCATACTTGGACTTCTTTGGGTTTGATAGTATTGAAGGCAAGTTTATTACGGATGTATCTGCACCTATACAACCTGATGGAACACCGGCGATGGAAAAAGCGGTGGAAAGAATTAAATATACCATTGAGAATAGAACAAATGAGTTTGAGTGGTTACACCAAAGGCCTGACGGCTCGCAGTTTCTTGGTCTTGTAAACATGATTTTTATTGAGGAATTAGATGGTAAACCACTATTCCAATTAACAATCAAAGATATTACAGTAGAAAAACAAGCTCAGGAAGAGCTAGAAAGAGCGGTTGCAATACGACATAAACTTGAAAGTATATCACTGGATGGAATTGTAATGATTCATGGAGAACAATTTGTGGAAACTAACCAATCCTTTTTAAACCTCTTTGGATTTAAAGGTGACTCTGAATTATTAGGTAAGACTTCATTTGATATTTCTCCTGAATTTCAGCCAGATGGAACAACCAGCGTAGAGAAACTAAATGGAATATTCGGACAAGTAATCGAGAAGGGTACACAAGAATTTGAGTGGGTACTGCAAAGACCTGATGGGACACTGATAGATTCTCTCATTAATGGTTCATTTATTGAAATGAGAGACGGACAACCTCTTACTCAGTTTACTATTAAAGACGTTACAGAACAAAAGAAACAAGAAGAAGCACTTAGGAAAGCAAATGAGAAATCTCTTGCTATGAGTAAGAAAATGCAGAAAGTTGCTTTAGAACAAACTAAAGCGGCAGAAAAATTAATTCTTGCTGAAAAAGAACTGAAGAAAACACTCGATAAAGAAAGAGAAGGTTCTAGTAAGCTATTGAATGCGATGGATTCGTTGAAAGAGGCACAATCTCAATTGGTGAATTCTGAGAAAATGGCATCCTTAGGACAGCTTACAGCAGGTATTGCTCATGAAATTAATAACCCAATCAATTTCGTTTATAATGGAGTGGAGACTCTTAAAGAATCTATGGATGAGATGATGACCATTATTAATAAATATGAAGATTTGGATAATGCCAATAGTAATTTTGATGATATTTTACAGGAAATCAAAGACTTGAAGGATAAATTAGATTATGAATTCTTAACTGAGGATATTAATCAGATGATTGATGATATCAAAGTGGGTGCAGTCAGGACAATCGAGATCGTAAAAGGACTGAGAGTATTCTCAAGACTAGATGAGGAGGAGCGTAAAAAAGCAAACGTAAATGAAAATTTAGATGCGACACTTATTCTTCTAAGAAACAAAACGAAAGATAAAGTTCTGGTCAAGAGGTTTTTTGATGAAGATATGTCAAGTATCTTTTGCTACCCAGGACAGTTAAATCAAGTATTTATGAATCTTTTGAATAATGCGGTTCAAGCATTTCCAGAAGATCATGAAAAACCAGTTATTGAAATATTTACTGAAGATACTGATAGTGTGATTAAAATCAGGATTAAGGATAATGGTATTGGGATTCCTGAGCATGTTAAAAAGAGAATTTTTGAACCATTTTTCACTACAAAAGATGTTGGAGTAGGTACAGGTCTTGGTCTTTCTATAAGTTATGGAATTATTGAAAAGCACGATGGAACTATCAATGTTAACAGTGAAGTAGGAAAAGGGACTGAATTTGTAATTAATCTTCCTAAATTATCTAAATAAAACTTATTCGTCACAATGGCAGAAATTACTGATAAAAAATACAATGTCCTTTATGTAGATGATGAAGAGATTAACTTGAGAATCTTCAAAAGTGGATTTAGGAGAAGTTATAATGTGTTCACGGCAATAAGCGGCGATGAAGCAATCGAGCTGATGCGAAGAGAAAATATTCATCTCATTGTAACTGATCAAAAGATGCCAGAAATGACTGGTACAGAGTTATTGGAACAAACAGTAGATGAGTTTCCTAATTTAATGAGGATTATACTGACAGGTTTCGCTGATATTGAAGCTATTATAAAAGCCATTAATAAATGTGGCGTTTATAAATATGTAACCAAGCCATACGATAAAGGTGAAATGAAGCAGACCATGGATAAAGCCTTGGAAAGCTTAGAGCTTAAAAAACAAAAAAATTCTTTAGTGGATGAACTCCATGTGGCCAACCAGTCATTGGAGAAGTTGAATAATGAGCTAGAAGAGAAAGTTAAGTTAAGAACTAAGGAATTGGAGCTTTCCAATGATCGGTTCAAGGACAGTATTGAATATGCTTCGTTTATTCAAAAATCAATGCTTCCACAAGAGGAAGAAATGGAGAATAGCTTATTAAAGACATTTATTTATCATAAACCATTACAAAAAGTAAGTGGAGATTATTATTGGTATGGAGTTAATCCTTCTAATGAAGATTTAGAAATAATTGCTTTGTTAGATTGCACAGGCCATGGTGTACCTGGGGCTTTACTGAGTATGATTGGGGATTTGCTGATGAATGATATTATTTATAATAAACAAGTAACTGACCCTAAGGAAGTTCTGCTGCTTTTGAATGAAGGAGTTCAGTCAATTCTCAATCAGGATAAGAATGGAAACAGGGATGGCATGGATGTTGCGGTGGTAATTATTGACAAATCTAAAAAGTCATTATCCTTTGCAGGCGCAAGACAAGAGCTAATGATTTTCAGAAATAACAAACAATCTATTGAAAAAGGCGTTAAGTTTGGTATAGGTGGAAATTTCGAATTAGACATTGTTTTTGAAACAAAAGAAATATCTTTAGAAGGAGTTGATTCCTTCTATTTATATAGTGATGGTTATAAAGATCAGTTTGGTGGGGATAACTCTAAGAAATTTTCAAAATCATCATTTGAGAAATTACTTAAAAGTATAAGCAATAAAGAACAAAATCAACAGAAACTTCTTTTGGAAGAAAAATTTAAAGATTGGAAAGGGAATGAAGATCAAACAGATGATGTTTTGGTAATGGGTTTTGAATTGAAAAAAGAAAATAATTAAAGGAGCAATTAAACATAGAAAATGGGAGTTAGAACTGAAGTGTTGAAGAAGTGGTGTGATACAAACATTAGTGCCATGGCATGGCAGAGATTGGGATTAGAATTGTTTGATGAATTAGATGCATTGAATATAAATTTTGACCAATTAGAAGAGCCATCCAAAACTGATGAACTTTCAGATGAAGCATTTGTAATATTCAAGAGCAAAATAGAAGAGATTTATCAAGTATCTCTAGAAGAGAGTGTACTTCAAGATTAATACTAAAAGACCTATAGAATTTATTTTATAGGTCTTTGATCTTACCTAAGTGTACAACTTTCCGTGTCAAATAAACAAACCATTACAATACTTACTTCAATTTTTTATCAATATCTCAGATAAAGGTATTTCTTTTTACTTTCTTCCGACTAAATTTAGAATTCAAGAAAAATCTAGCTTTAAATCGATGAAACAAAAGTTATTTCTTAAGTTCAAAAAACACCCCCTATCTTAAAATGGTTTTCCTGAATAGGTTGCTTTCTTTGGCGACAGTCCGATTCATTTTTTGTCGCTTCGGCGATCCGATTGATCAAAAAAATGTAAATCTATTATAGGACTATATATTTAACCTGTAAACTTATTTTAGGACGACACACGTCTCGCACACCCCGCTAAATTCTCACTGCGACGGCGTACCTTGCCAACCCACCTAAACGCATAAAAATGAATATCTTTTTTCTCGGATACTAGTATTTCTTTTTATATTTTAGGAAGGTCAGATTAGTGAAGTGACAAAAATAATGAACGAAAACTGCCTAATTGAGAAAGCTTTTCTTTGGCTGATAGTATTTTTTTCAATTTATGTTTTAGAGGTAATTCACTACTTTTTTCGAAAACAATTAAATAATCAATGTCACTTAAATAACAAAATGTATAAGTGGCTTCATTAAATGTAGCGGTTTACTTAGTTTTGGTCTCTAGAAAGCAAAATTCACAAATTATATAAAATATTATGAAAGTTACTGTAGTTGGAGCTGGAAACGTGGGAGCAACTTGTGCTGACGTTTTGGCTTACAGAGAGATAGCGAATGAAATAGTTTTATTAGATATCAAGGAAGGAGTAGCAGAAGGGAAGGCACTTGATATCTGGCAAAAAGCACCTATCAACCTTTACGATTCAAGAACAATAGGCTCTACAAATGACTATTCTAAAACTGCCGGTTCAGACATAGTTGTGATTACATCTGGTTTGCCAAGAAAACCAGGTATGACAAGAGATGACTTGATAGAGACTAATTCTGGAATTGTGAAAATGGTAACAGAAAATATAGTGAAACATTCTCCTGATGCGATCATTATCATAGTTTCCAATCCTTTAGATGTAATGACTTATCAAGCACACTTAACTTCTGGCCTTGACAGAACTAGGGTTATGGGTATGGCTGGTATCTTAGATACTGCCAGATACAGAGCATTTTTAGCTAGTGAACTAAATGTTTCACCAAAAGATATCCAAGCGGTATTAATGGGAGGACATGGTGATACAATGGTTCCTCTACCTAGATATACTACGGTAGGAGGAATTCCAGTAACGGAATTAATAGCAGCAGATAAACTAGAAGCTATTATCACTAGAACTCAAAAAGGTGGAGGAGAATTGGTGAAACTGATGGGGACATCTGCTTGGTATGCTCCAGGTTCAGCAGCTGCACAAATGGTAGAAGCGATTGCTAAAGACCAAAGAAGGGTATTTCCTGTATGTGTGAAATTAGATGGTGAGTATGGTATTGACGATTGCTACTTAGGAGCTCCAGTAATTCTTGGCAAAAATGGTATTGAGAGAATTATAGAGTTAGATCTTAATGCTTCTGAAAAAGAATTACTTCAGACCTCTAGAACTCATGTTAAAGAAGTAATGTCTGTATTGGATAATCTTTCTAAATAAGATAGAACAATAATTATATTAAGTCGTACTGTAGAAGAAACAGTACGACTTTTTTAATCCAGCGAATTCCTATTGCTCCATGGCCTTTAAAGATAAATACGAAAAATCCATTTTCAAGAGTAACCTAATCAGTCGGGATCTCAGCTGGTTACAGTTCAACTATCGTGTTTTAGATCAGGCGAAAATGGCTGGTAGGAATGTGTTTGAGAAAATGAAATTTCTTGCCATTACTGCCTCCAATGCAGATGAGTTTTTCATGATTAGGGTAGGGAGTTTGTATAATTACTTAGATTATGACAAAGACAGAGTAGACTATTCTGGGCTAAGGTCTAAGTCATTTAAGCGTAAGCTATTTGAAGAAATAAGAAAGTTCCACTATTTACAAAACACCTGTTTTAATAAAGAGGTAATTGCTTCTTTAAAAGGATATGGAGTTAGAATTGTAAAATATAATAACTTATTTAAGAGGGAGAAGCAACTTGCTAAAGACTATTTTAATAAGACTGTTTATCCTATGCTTACCCCCATGACCTATGATTCTTATCATTCATTTCCTACCTTAATGAATAAGGTGATCATAGTAGGAGTAGTTTCTTCTGAAGATGAGATCAAAAAAATGTCTTTTGTACAAATCCCATTGAATTTGCCACGCTTTTTTGAAATCCAAAGAAATGGAGAATTACTCATGTTACCTTTGGAAGAAATAGTGACTTCTTTCATACATGAACTATTTAGGAATGTGCAAATTGACTCAGTATCTGTTTTTCGAGTAACAAGAAATGGGGACTTTACTCTAGAGGAATCAGAGGATATTGAAACTAATTTTCTAGAAGAATTAAAACAAAAAATAAAAGAAAGAAAGACTGGCCGCGTAGTAAGACTAGAAATTGAAAAAGGAACTGATCCTTGGTTATTGGAGCAGTTAAAAGAACGGTGGAATATTGATGACAACAACATCTTTGAAATTTATAAATCTGGAATCTTAGATTTTACAAGTTTATGGCAAATTATCAATCATGATGAATTTAGTGATCATTTACCAGAAACCCATAAACCAGTTCTTCCTTTGAGTTTAGAAAATAGAAAGGATGAAGAGTCTATTTTTACGATTCTTAAAAAGAGAGATGTTTTACTTCATCATCCGTACAATTCTATTGAACCTATGTTAGAATTGTTAGAAAAGGCAGCTGACGACCCTAAAGTATTATCTATTAAACTTACCGTTTACAGACTAGCTAAAAATTCTAGGGTGGTATCAGCTTTGTTGCGTGCATTAGAAAATGGGAAGAATGTCGCAGCACTATTTGAAGTGAAAGCTCGTTTTGATGAAGAAAATAACATCAGGCAAGCTAATAAATTAAGAGAAGCTGGCTGTTATGTAATATATGGAGTAGGTAATTTTAAGACACATACTAAACTTTTACTAATTGTAAGAAAAGAAGGGAAAGAGGATATAAAAAGATATGTGCATATGTCTAGTGGAAACTATAATGAAAGTACCTCAAAACTTTATACCGATATAGGTTTCATGTCTTCAGATGAAACGTATGCTAATGATATTTCTGAGTTTTTTAATGTAATTACAGGACATAGCCAACCAAAGGGGTACAACAACCTGATTACTGCGCCTAGAGATATGAGGAATGAGCTAGTGAGACTCATTGAAAATGAAGCAAAAAACGCAAAAAAAGGCTTAGAGAGTAGCATTGTTTTTAAAATCAACTCCTTACAGGACAAAGATTCAATTGAAGCCCTATACAAAGCATCGCAGTGTGGTGTGAAAGTTAAGTTAATCATCAGAGGAATTTGTTGTTTACGCCCAGGTAGGAAAGGGCTAAGTGAAAATATTGAAGTGAAATCTATAGTAGGAGATTATCTAGAGCATTCTAGAATATACTATTTTTACAATGGCGGTAAACCAAAGGTTTATACGGGTAGTGCAGATATGATGGTTAGAAGCTTTGATAGAAGGCTTGAATCTTTATTTGTTTTAAAAGACAAATTACTCATGAAACAAGTAATTAACATTCTTTATTACAATTTAAAGGATACTAGTAATTCCTATGAAATGAAGGAAGATGGGACTTATTCTAAAATCGAATCCAAAAAAGGCGATAAGCGATTCAATATTCACAACCAATTCTATAAAATCACTAAGGAACAAGTGATAAATGTTAATCTCATTTAATCACTTGAATCATCTTCTTTTTATTTCGTAGAGAATATCTAAATGCTCGTCGAAAAATAAGAAAAGCCCAATAGATGTCTAGGTGACTTTCTACTTACACTCAGTATATTAGTATTAGATAAATTACTGAGATAATGGAAAGGAATTAATGAAAAGGCTTAGTTTAATTATAGTTTGCCTGTTTCAATTCATTTTATTGAATACCACAAGTGGAAAGACAATCGTTATTCCCAAAAGTAGTGAGTTCATTGTTGATATAAGTAATAGTGACCTATCTGTACTCTCAAATAAAAATAACTACTTAGCTGAAGAAGCCTTTTCTTTATCAGAGAAATTCCAACCCGTTATTGATTTTGGGAATCTTGATAGAAAAGAATCTTACTGGGTTAGGTTAAAGGTCACTTCATACAATAACACTAATCAAAGAATTTATTTCTACACCAATAAAAATGATTTTGTAAAAGTTTTTCTTTTCAAAGGAATAAAAAAAATACAATCATTCAATACTGGCTACTTATGCAAAAAGTCTGAGAAACTTATTAAAAATTCCACATATTATGGATACTTTGATTTACCTACAAGTGGGGAGTATGAAATTTTATTAAAATTTAAACCAGGATTTCATCCATACAATCTCAAGTACAAAATATGCGGCGAAAACGGGTTTATTAAACATACTGTCTATAGTTATGTAACAGCATATGGTTTTCAAGGGATCCTTATTGTTATGATTGTTTATGGTTTATTAGTTTATCTCAACTTTAAGGATAAGGCTTATTTGTATTATGGAGTCTACTTGATTAGTATTTGTGTTTTTTACTTGATGACTGATGGGATCTTAAGAGAATATCTATTTGCAGAGAACCCCAAATTATCTTATCTGTTTATTACACCAATAATTTTAACCCCATTGTTTTACTTTTTGTTTTTACAAGAATATGTGGAAATTAAACAATTAATCCCGGAGCTTTATAAGCTGCTTTATTGGTTGAAAGTCTTTTATTTCGGCGTTTTTGTAGTAGCAATCCTAATGTTTTTCTTTGTTGAAGATTTAATCTATATGTCTATCTTGGTAAGGGTTATCGTGGTTATTTCCTGTCTTATTGGGCTGTTTATTAATATCAAAGTATCCATGAAACAAAATAGGCTGATTAGATATTTTGTATATGGATCTCTTTTATTATTAGTATCTAGTTTATTAGATGCAATACGTTGGGATTTGGGTGAAAATGATGGTCTATTAACTCGGTTTGGACTTATTGGTGAGATCCTATTCTTTTCTCTAGGGCTAGGTAAAAAGATGAAATTAGTTGAAAAAGCTAAAAGACAAGTACAATATCAACTGATGAGCCAACTTAAAACCAATAAAGAAAGCGCTGAGAAAAGACAATCAGAGTTGAAAAAGCAAGTAGCCATTCGAACCCAAAAGCTAGAAGAACAAGCTTCTGTTTTAAAATTAGCAAAAGAAGAGGCAGAAGATGCAGCAATTGCCAAAACAGAGTTTTTATCTATAATGAGTCATGAAATAAGGACACCGATGAACGGAGTGATTGGAATGACTCATATTCTGTTACAAGAAGAACCCAAGGCTGATCAAATAGAGAATTTGAAAACACTCAAGTTTTCTGCAGAAAATTTATTGATCTTACTGAATGACATTCTAGACTACAATAAAATAGAGTCTGGAATGATAGAATTGGAAGAGATAAATTTCAGCCTCACTAATCTGATCAGGGGGATAGGATATCAATTTAAGCCAAGGGCTGAACTAAAGAATATTAGTTTTAAAATGGAGATAGATCCCTCTGTGCCCGAATGGTTATATGGAGATCCAACAAGAATCAACCAAGTGTTGATGAATCTTATTAGTAATGCTGTTAAATTTACTAGTGAGGGAGAAGTTTCTTTAATCATCAAATTAGACAAAGTAATAGGTGAAGAACTTCATATGTTTTTTGAAGTAAATGATACAGGTATTGGAATACCACAAGAAAAACGTTCTATCATATTTGATAGATTTACCCAAGCCAGTTCTCAAACTAGTAGGAAATTTGGAGGGACAGGTTTAGGTCTTGCAATCACCAAGAGATTATTAGAATTATTAGGAAGTAGAATTAAGCTGGATAGCATTGTAGGGAAAGGATCTAAATTTTATTTTGCTCTTAAACTAAGAGAAGGAAAGGAACAGAAATTGGGGGTAGATAAAGATAGCATAGAATCTATGAAGAAGTCGATTCGTGGTATGAGAGCACTCATTGTGGATGATAATAAAATGAATAGGTTAATATTAGAGAAATTTCTTACAAAATGGGGAATGACTTATGATAGTGTAGAAGATGGTTTGAAAGCACTTGGTAATTTTGCTGAAAAAGATTATGATATTGTTTTGTTGGATATACAAATGCCTATTATGGATGGGTTTGAGGTCGCATCAGCTATAAGAAAAATAGATAGAGAATCTACTAGGAAGATTCCAGTAATAGCTTTATCGGCAGATGTTTTTTCTAATGTATATAATAAAATTATTGAATCAGGAATGGATGATTTTGTTTCTAAGCCTTTAAATCCTAATGAATTAATTGAAGTTATTTATAAATATACCATGAGAATAACAGTCTGATTATGTAATTTAAGATTTTTATAATTTAACATATTGAATGTATATTAGGTACTTGCGCTTTTTTTTATTTCTAATGTCACTTTTAGGCTATACTGTTGTTCAAGCGGATACCTTAATTATTGATTCCAATAAAAATCAATACCAATTAAAAGAGTATTTAAAAGTTTATGAATCTGAGGATAAGATAGAATTAAATGAAATGCTCAATTCTTATATGGCACCAATTAACCATTTAGAGAATAACTGGGATGCAGAATCTAAGTATTTATGGGGATATTTTGATATAAAGAATGAAGGGTACAATAACGTAGATTGGTGGATTAATTTTGGAAATAACGATTTTGTAGATGTTTATATTGGTGAAAGGCATTTCAAAACAGGGTACTTAACCAAAGGATCTGATAAGCCCATAATCGTAGGATCTTACTATGTACCAATCAATTTAGAGCCTGAAAGGACAGTAAGGGTGCATTTTCGTTTAGAAAAAGACTTCCATGCCTATAACTTGAACTTTAGTATTGACAATGCTTTATATAGAGTAAAATCACTTTGGTATTCAAAGTTATGGAACATGTTTCTACAAGGGATCTTTTGGATCATGATTTCGTTTGGCCTCTTGCTCTATGTAAGATTAAGGGGAAAGATTTATCTTTATTATAGCCTTTATCTAGCAAGTATAGCTATATTCTATCTTTTTTCGGACTCCTTTTTAAGAGAATATTTAATTCCAGATTATCCCAAGTTCACTTACTTATTTTTGATTTTCCTTTGCCCTGCTGCAATCTTCTATTTTTTGTTTCTTAAAAAATTCATCGATTTTAAACAAGTCAAGAATTGGGTGAAGGTAATGGTTGACTCTTTGCTGAAATTTAATTATCTAATTACAGCAATGGTCCTGATTATTTTCCTTTTAGAATTAGAGGAATATATTGGGGTTATATGTCAAACCTTCATTATTATCAACTCCTTAATAGCACTTACCACATTATTTCACATTGTAAAGCAAAAAATTCAATTGGGCTATTATTTTATATTAGGATCTTCTTTATTGCTTATTTCTACTATTATAGATGCAACATTATGGGATAGCTCCCTGATAGTCGGTAGCTTTACTAAGGTAGGTATAATCATAGAAATTGTTTTTTTTTCATTGGGAATGGGAGAAAGGTTGAGGTTAATACAAACTGAGAAAGATACAGTAAGACAACAATTAATTTTAGAACTTGAAAACTCTAAGGCACTTGTAGAAGAAAGAAAACAAGTTTTGGAAGAGAAAGTAAAAGAAAGAACTCATGAACTAGCTTCCCAAAACAAACAACTACAAGTAGCTAAAGAGAAAGCGGATTTAGCATTGAAAGCTAAATCAGAGTTTTTATCGATTATGAGCCATGAAATCCGTACTCCAATGAATGGGGTGATAGGAATGACACATTTACTTTTGGACGAAATAGACAATCCGGTACAGCAAGAGAATTTAAACTCATTAAAATTCTCTGCTGAAAACTTGCTCAAGCTTTTAAATGATATATTAGATTTTAACAAAATTGAATCTGGTAATATAGAATTAGAAACTGTTAACTTTAGTTTGAGGGGATTGATTAATGCCTTGCAACACCAGTTTCAAGAAAGAGCTAATAAAAAGGAGATCACCTTTGATGTTCATGTGGCTAAAGATATACCTGATTGGTTACTTGGGGATCCAGGACGAATCACTCAGGTTTTAATGAATCTAATCAGCAATGCCCTCAAGTTTACTTTAGAAGGGGGGGTGAAGTTAAAAGTGTATCCTACAACCATTAACTCGAATAGAATTGATCTTGTTTTTGAGATCATTGACACGGGCATAGGAATCCATAAAGACAAACAATCACTAGTATTTGACCAGTTTACGCAAGCGAGCTCTGACACATCTAGGAGGTTTGGGGGTACTGGCCTTGGGCTGGCCATTATTAAACGGTTGTTAGAGATAATGGGAAGTAGGATATTTTTGGATAGCACTTTAGGTAGCGGCTCTAAATTTTATTTCAAATTGTCTTTTCAAGAAGGAGAGAAAGTAATCGATTCAAGTAAGGACAATATCACGGATATGGTAGACCAAATAAGGTCACTAAACATTTTATCCGTAGATGATAATCATATGAATAGATTGGTGCTAGAAAAATTTTTTAAAAAATGGGAAATTAAAAATGTTTCTGCTGAAAGTGGACAGCAAGCAATTAACCTTTTATTGAAAGATGATTTTGACCTTATACTATTGGACCTACAAATGCCTGATTTGAATGGATATCAAGTGTCACAAATGATTAGGTCTTTAGACGGCGCTGAGTACCAAAATATTCCTATAGTCGCTTTGTCAGCGGACATTTTTGCAAATGTCTATAATGATATAGTAGATGCTGGTATGAATGATTTTGTCAGTAAGCCTTTTAACCCTGAAGAACTTATACAAGCCATTTACAAGAACTCTAGGTAAAAGAAAGACAGCCATTTTTGGACTAAACCTGCAAATAAAAAGGTTTTCATGGTGATATTCTACCTTAGAACCAATCTTCATTTGCGAATACTTATAAAATCAACTAGATTTTCAGAGTATTACTAATAAACTCTTTAATGAATAATATCACTTACTCTAAGCTAAGCCTTATGATGTTCCTCCAATTTTTTATTTGGGGAGGATGGTTCGTAACGCTTGGAACCTTTTTGGGGGATAACCTAAACGCTACAGGTAGCCAAACGGCTATGGCGTACTCTACTCAATCTTGGGGTGCAATCATTGCACCATTTATAGTTGGATTAATAGCTGATAGATTTTTTAATGCTGAAAGAATATTAGGAGTTATCCATTTGATTGGTGGCGGACTTATGTACTTGATGGCCAATTCTACAGATTTCGGTACTTTTTACCCTTATATTTTGGCCTATATGATCTTGTATATGCCAACATTGGCATTGGTGAATTCTGTTGCATTTAGACAACTAACAGATCCATCTAAGCAATTTTCTATGATAAGAGTTTGGGGTACGGCTGGGTGGATTGTGGCTGGCTTAGTCATTAGTTTTGTGTTTTCTTGGGATAGCGAGGCCTCTAGGGCTCAAGGTCTGTTAAAAAATACATTCATGATGTGTAGTATCGCATCTATTGTTTTAGGCCTTTTTAGTTTTTTACTGCCTAAAACTCCACCTGTTCAGGATAAAAATAAGAAGATATCAATTGGTGATATTATTGGTTTGGACGCACTGAAATTGTTGAAGAATACAAATTTCTTGATATTTTTCATTGCTTCTGTATTAATATGCATTCCTTTAGCTTTTTACTATCAGCATGCCAACCCATTCCTTGCAGAGATTGGGGTAAGTAACCCTACTGGAAAGATGACTATTGGTCAAATGTCAGAAGTTGGGTTTATGCTTTTACTACCACTTTTCTTTAAAAAGTTTGGTGTCAAAAAAACCCTGTTAGTAGGAATGATCGCCTGGGCATTGCGGTATGTGCTATTTGCATTTGGAAACGCTGATAGTTTGGTGTTTATGCTTTATTTAGGAATAGCAGTTCATGGAATTTGTTATGATTTCTTTTTTGTTTCGGGACAGATTTATACAGACTCTAAAGCAGGAGAGCAATATAAGAGCTCTGCTCAAGGGTTAATCACTTTAGCAACATATGGAGTAGGTATGCTGATTGGTTTTTGGGCTGCGGGAGAAATCTATGACCAGTTTACACTGAGTGGTGGACATGATTGGCAAATGATTTGGATATTACCGGCAGCATTCTCTGCAGGAGTATTTTTATTATTTTTTGTTTCCTTCAAGAACGAAGATGTTACCTATCAACAATAAATAGAAATAGCTACAAGAAATAATAATCACATAATATTATGAGTAAAAGAATTAAGATGGGCATGATGGGCGGTGGCCACAGTTCATTTATAGGCATAGTTCATAGGATAGCAGCTTACATGGGTGAGCAATATGAATTAGTAGGAGGTGTTTTTGATCATGACTTTGAAAAAGGAAAAGATTTTGCCAATAGTCTAGAATTAGATATTGCCAGGGTTTATGCAGATATAGATCAATTTATCAAAGCTGAAAATGCATTGGATCCAAAAGATCGAATAGCAGTTGTAGTGATAGTGACACCAAATTTTCTTCATTATGAAATGGCTAAAAAACTCATTCAAGGTGGTTTTCATGTGATTTGTGAAAAACCAGTAACAACTACCTCTCAAGAAGCGGTTGATTTAGAGAATTTAGTTGCAAAACACCAAGTAGTTTTTGCCCTCACGCATACCTATACTGGATACCCAATGGTAAGACAGATGAAATCTATGATTGCTAATGGAGTAATAGGGAATATTCAGAAGGTAGATGCTCAGTATTACCAAGGGTGGATCAACCCGGTTATACATGAGGCGGATAAAAGGAAATCTGTTTGGAGGTTAGACCCAAAAGTATCAGGTATAAGTTGTTGTATGGGAGATATAGGCGTTCATGCTTTCAATATGATTGAATATACAACAGGGCTAAAAGTGGAAAAAGTATTGGCAGATTTGGATACCTTGTATGCCGATAACCCTTTGGATATTGATGGTACAGCCTTAATTAGGATGAATGAAAATGTAAAAGGGATCATACGTGCTAGTCAAATAGCCACAGGTGAAGAAAACAATTTGACGATGGCCGCATATGGTACTAAAGGAGCTCTGAAATGGGAACAGGAAAACCCCAATTATTTGACTTGGCTAGAGGAAGGCCAACCCGCCAGAGTACTTAAGCCAGGGAATGATTACAACACTGACTTTGCCCAATCTAGCTCTAAAATAGCTCCAGGGCATCCAGAAGGTATATTTGATGCAATGGGGAATATCTACCTAGGTGCTGCCAAGGCAATAAAAGGTGAAAAATATCACTCAGGAGCCTTTCCAACTATTTTAGATGGTGTGCGAGGCATGAAATTTATTGAAGCAGTTGTGAAGTCAAGTGCAGCTGAAAATACATGGATTACTATTTCTTAAATTGAAAAACTATTTTATATGAAAACTATTAAAGGACCGGCTATATTTTTAGCGCAATTTGTAGATGATATTTCCCCTTATCATTCATTAGATGACTTATGCAAATGGGTTTCAGGTTTGGGCTACAAAGCAGTTCAAATACCCAGTTGGGATAAAAGAGTTTTTGATTTGGATAAAGCAGATGAAAGCAGTGATTACCTTAGTGAAATCAAAGAGACAGTCAATAAATATGGACTGGAAATATCCGAATTAAGCACTCACCTACAAGGTCAATTAGTTGCAGTACACCCTGCTTATGATACAATGTTTGATGCTTTTGCACCTGAGGACAAGCAAAATAATCCAAAAGCAAGAACAGAATGGGCAGTAAATCAAGTCAAAAAAGCAGCACGGGTGAGTAGAAAACTGGGTATAGACCGAATGGCTACTTTTAGTGGGGCACTACTTTGGCAAACCATGTACCCTTGGCCACAAAGACCAAACGGCCTTGTAAATACAGGATTCAATGAGTTGGCCACCAGATGGGAACCTATTTTAGAAGTAGCTTATGATGAAGGAGTAGATGTTTGTTATGAAATACACCCAGGTGAGGATTTACATGACGGCGTAACTTTTGAAATGTTTTTGGAAGCAACTGGAAATCATGATAAGGTAAAGATATTATACGATCCATCCCATTTGTTATTACAGCAAATGGATTATTTACAGTACATTGATATTTATCATGATTACATTAAAATGTTTCATGTAAAAGATGCCGAGTACATTCCTAATGGAAGATCAGGTGTTTATGGAGGGTATCAGGGTTGGGTAGATAGACCTGGGAGATTTAGATCTTTAGGAGACGGGCAAGTCGATTTTAAACAAATATTCAGTAAGCTGTCTCAGTATGATTTTGATGGTTGGGCTGTTTTAGAATGGGAGTGTTGCATTAAAAGCCCCGTGCAAGGAGCTACAGAAGGGGCGCCATTTATTGGTGATCATATCATTGAAGTAACTGAAAAAGCGTTTGATGATTTTGCTGGAACTGATTCAGATGAATCAATAAATCGTAAAATATTGGGACTTTCTAAAAACTCCGTTTGAATGAAATTGATATTGAATTTATATCTATTGATTTTGATTGGTGTAGATTGTGATCCTTTTGAAAACCAGAAAGAACATAATAGCCTGACTACTATTGAAGTTGAAGATGGTTGGAAACTTTTGTTTGATGGAAAAACAACCAATGGATTAAGGAACTATGGAAAACAAACACTTGGAAAATCATGGATTGTTCAGAACGGAACTTTACACCTGTCAGAAAAGGGTGGCGGAGATATAGTGATTACGAGTAAAAATTATACAGACTTTGAACTTTATTTAGAGTGGAAGATATCAAAAGGAGGCAATAGCGGCATTATATACAATGTAGTTGAAAGTAGTGATTATGATTTTGCTTGGATGACAGGCCCTGAGATGCAAATTTTAGATGATGAAGGACACACTGATGGTAAAATCCTTAAGCACAGAGCTGGAGATTTGTACGATATAATCCAGTGTGAACACCTTACAGTTTATGAACCTGGGGAATGGAATAAAATTAGAATTGTTTCTAAAAACCGACAGGTTGAGCATTGGCAAAATGGTCAAAAGGTAGTTTCTTTTGAGATGGGCACTCCTCAATGGCAAGAGTTAATTGATCATTCAAAATTCAAAGAGTGGCAGGGGTTTGGTTCTTCTGATAAAGGGTACATTGTATTACAAGATCATGGGGATAAGGTTTGGTTTAGGAATATTAAAATAAGAGATTTATAAGTGTGAGCATGAGGTTAGCAAAATTTAAACTTTCGATAGTACTGATTTTCTTATCTGTAGTTATTGTTAGTTGCTCAGAGAGCGAAAAAAAAACTATTAAAAAAGTAGACTATAAAGACGCTAGTAGGTACACTAAAGTCACCCTATATAGTGGCTTAAATGAACCGACAGAGTTTGTCATACTTCCAGATAAAAAAGTAATTGTCGTAGAGCGGAAGGGAGATATCAAACTGTTCGATGAAGGCAGCAGAACTATCAAATTAATTGGTCATATCCCTGTATATTCGGAACAAGAAGATGGCCTAATGGGAATCGCATTAGATCCCAATTTTGATTATAATGGTTGGATCTATCTTTATTATTCACCTGAAGGACCAGAAGAGAAACAACACCTGTCAAGATTTCAATTTAATGGTGATCAAGTAGATATGTCATCAGAAATAATTGTGCTTGAAGTTGCCACTCAAAGACAAGAATGTTGTCATACAGGCGGTTCCATAGAATTTGGCCCAGATGGATTACTTTATTTATCTACGGGTGATGATACAAACCCTTTCGGTTCTGAGGGTTTTGCCCCTATTGATGAAGGTTCAGGAAGAAGCCCTTGGGATGCCCAGAAATCATCTGGAAATACGAATGACTTAAGAGGTAAAATTTTAAGAATATCAATGAACTCAGATGGGACATATAAAATCCCAGAAGGTAACCTGTTTCCATTGGGAACTGCTGGTACAAGACCTGAAATATATGTGATGGGTTGTAGAAACCCATACAGGATTTCAATTGATCAAAAAAATAATTGGCTTTTCTGGGGAGAAGTAGGGCCCGATGCTGGTGAAACCACATCAAATAGAGGACCAAGAGGACATGATGAGATTAATTTAGCGAAACAGGCTGGTAATTTTGGTTGGCCCTATTTTGTGGGAGATAATAAAGCCTATAGAGACTATAATTTTCAGAGTAAACAGAGTGCAGATGCTTTTTTAGCAAGTAGCCCTAAGAATTTATCACCTAATAATACCGGATTGGTTGACTTACCTCCAGCACAAAAAGCATTGATCTGGTATCCGTATGCAGAATCTGATGAATTCCCAATGCTTGGAAAAGGTGGAAGGAATGCAATGGCTGGCCCTATTTATTATTCAAGTGATTTTAAACTTGAGCCTAACTCTTTACCAGCTATTTATGATGGTAAATTATTTATATATGATTGGATTAGGGGATGGATTTTCACTGTGACCATAAACGATGAAGGAAAGCTAGGGAAAATAGAACCTTTTATGCCTGATGTAAAATTCAATTATATGATTGATATGCAAATGGGACCAGAAGGCGCTTTGTATATCCTAGAATACGGTACTGGTTGGTTTACTAAGAATGATGACAGTTCTATCACCAGAATTGATTTCAATGGTGGAAATAGAACACCAGTATTACAAGCTAAAGCCAGTAAACATCAAGGTGCTGCTCCTTTGGAAGTGGAATTTTCATCTGATGGAACTTATGATTATGATGGAGAGAAACTATTTTATACCTGGGAAATTGATGGACAAAAAATCAAAGAAGCCAATACTAACTATACATTTGAAAAGCCTGGCATTTATTACCCAAAGTTGATTGTAAAAGACCAATCTGGTGGAACAATCTCACGGCAATTAACTATAGAGGTAGGTAATGAACCTCCTGAATTAGAAATAGTTCTTTCGGGAAATAATACATTTTATTTCCCGGGCCGAGAAAGAAAATATGAAGTAAAATTAACCGATAAAGAAGATGGCTCATTAGGAAATGGCATAGAGGATTATGAGGTGGATTTCCGAATAGATTATTTAGCTGAAGGCCTTGATTTAGCCAAGTCAGCCCAAGGACATCAGATTGTATCTAAAGGTCAAAGATTAATTGGGGAAAACGATTGCCAATCATGTCATAAGTTGAATGAAAAGTCAATAGGGCCTAGTTATGAAGCAGTAGCCAATAAGTATGGTGAGAAGAAAGATGCAATTGCTTATTTGTCTAGTAAAATAATTGCTGGTGGGGCAGGAGTTTGGGGGGAACAGGCGATGTCAGCACATCCAGACTTAGCACCATCTGAGGCAGAGGAAATTGTCAAATATATCCTTTCTGTAGGGAAGGCCACCAATGTTTATAAAAGACCTTTGAAAGGGGATTATACTTTTGCTAACGGAAAGAAAAATAATTTTGACGGAACTTATATATTCAGTAGTGTATATGAAGACAATGGAGGAGACAACATATCCCCAATAAAGAAGAACCACAGAATCATTTTAAGGAATCCTTTAGTACAGGCTGAGTTATTTGATGAGGGAAAGCAGGTAGTTATATTTGACTTTAAAGATGAAAAGAAATTTGTAAGGGACATTTATCATGATTCATATATAATCTTTAAATCGTATGACCTGACAGAAATAGATCAATTGATTTTGGGGTTTTTAGATACGCCAAGCAGTCAATTGGAAAAAGCATTTATAGAACTTCATGAAGACTCACCAAATGGAAAACTAATAGGTAAAGTCAATTTAAGTGAGAGTTATTATTCACATTACAAAGCAATGAAAGTTGATTATGAAGGGAAGACAGACCTGTGTTTTGTATTTAAAAGTCCTGAAGCAGTAAAAGAAATATTTCCTCCTTTAGACTGGATCTATTTTGACAAAGAAAGCATATCAAATACTTACATTAAAACATTATAACGATGGAAAACCGCCGATCATTTATAAAAAAAGCAGCATTAATGACTGCTGGTAGTGCAATATTTGCAAATTGTATAGCACCTCAAGAACAGAGAAAAGAGATAGGTTTGCAATTATATACCCTCAGAAACCAATTAGTAGATAACTTCGAAAAAACACTTGAAAGAGTGGCTGAGATTGGCTATACCCATATCGAAAGTGCTGGTCACGGAGGGGGTGCCTATTATAAGTTAGCTCCTAAAGAATTTGGTGAATTGCTAAAGAAACTTAATCTGAACCCTATTAGTGGCCACTATTCCTCTGGAATTCCTAACCCAAGTGATGTAGGTACATTATCAAATGGATGGGATAGAGCATTGGATGAGATGAATGAAATAGGCCAAAAATATGCTGTATTGGGTTATTTAAGAGAGGAAGAAAGAACTTCTTTAGAAGATTATAAAAGATTAGTAGACCTGTTAAATTTTGCCTCTGAAAAAGCAAATAAGGCTGGGATACAATTATGCTATCATAACCATGATTTTGAGTTTAAAGAAATGGAAGGGGAACTGCCAATGTATTATATCTTAGATAATACAGATAAGAATTTGCTCAAAATGGAACTGGATCTTTATTGGATAACAAAGGCTGGTTACGATATAAAAGAGTTCTTTACGAGGTATAGTGGAAGAGTAGCTTTATGGCATGCTAAAGACATGGATAGTAATGGAGATTTTACAGAAGTAGGAAATGGAAGTGTAGACTTTGATTTGGCGTTTAAGAACAAAGAGCTAGCTGGTTTAGATTATTTCTTTGTTGAACAAGACCAAAGTAATGACCCACTTAAAAGTATCAAGAAATCTTTTGATTTTGTGAAAGCCAATCTGGTCTAGTAAATATTTGGCTTCAAGTACATTATGGAGTTGAATATAAATAGGATGATTCATTATGATGTTTAAATCAGATGTAGTAATAGTAGGAGCAGGTTTAACGGGTTTGTCCATTGCATATTTTTTAAGGAAATCAGGTATTTCCATTAATATAATAGAAGCAAGAAGTAGAATAGGAGGGCGGATTTACACTAAAATGGATAACGGCCTAGCTCCGGTAGAAATGGGAGCTACCTGGTTAGGAAAAAAACACGAATCCCTAACAAGCCTGTTAAGTGAGTTAGGGATTGGAATATATGAACAGACTATGGGGGAAAGAGCTGTCTATGAACCTATTTCTACTAGCCCTCCGCAAATAGTTCCTTTACCACCTAACCCTGATCCGAGTTATAGAATTAGTGGAGGCACTTCTAACCTGATTGAAACATTGGCATCTCAACTTAATCATGTGGAAATTCATACAGGAAGCCCAGTTTTAAAGATAAATTTCAAAGAGAGTAGATTCACTCTAAGCTCCAATGAAAAAGAATTTCAAGCACCCATCCTTGTTTCTACCCTTCCTCCTAATTTATTGGTAAATAGTATTGATTGGCATCCACAGCTACCTGAGGATCTAATGCAGATAGCTAAAAAAACTCACACATGGATGGGCGAATCTATAAAAATAGCTTTGCGGTACAAAAGACCATTTTGGAAAGAGAAAGAAGTAGGTTGCTCTGTTTTTAGTAATGTAGGCCCCGTATCGGAACTGTATGACCATTCAGATGAACAAAACCAATATCATGCTTTAAAAGGATTCTTAAATGGAGCTTACTATGCTAATACAAGAGAAGAAAGATTAGCAATCATTATAAAGCAATTGAGCAAGTACTACCCTGATGATATTGATGATTTTATTAGCTATGAAGAATCAGTCTGGGTACATGAACCATATACATATGCTAATTACGATTCTTCTATTACACCACATCAGAATAATGGGCATCCTATTTTTAGACAACCTTATTTTAATGAAAAATTCATCATAGCAGGTTCAGAAACTTCTGTTTCATTTCCTGGTTATATGGAAGGAGCTATTCTTAGTGCTCGTCAAGTAGCTGATATAATAATGACTCAGTGTAAAAAATAAAACAAACCAATTATTTAAGCAGCTAAATAGTCAAGAGCTTCTTCCATTGTGTCAAATGGTTTTAGCTTTTCTTTTAGAAAAATATTGACACTCCTTAATAGTATTTTTTGTATCCTACTGATACCAATTATAGCGCCTTTCTCTGTTTTTTCATCTAGAATTTCTTTGCTAAGTTTTTTTGTCTCATTCATAAATTGTGTACTGGCAAATGCATTGGTGACATTATTGAGTTTTAGAACCTTGGTAGGAGAATTTACTAAATAATCCCTCACTTCATAGAGTGTTTTCATAGCCTCTTCCTCTGTTTTTAGATTTGAATAATCTATGTAAACTACCCTTTTTCCTTTATGTAAAATAGTGGTAACTGGCATATTGTACTTGAATGTTTCGTTAAACCCGAATGATGCATTAGACTTTTAAGAGATAATCATAAATGGCTGTTAGATAGCTGCCTAAATTCTGATTTACAACGCAGACATAGTCTCCATTATGATGAGTAGGAAATTAGGATTTAGGTGGCTAGATGACTGTTTAGTTATGGTTTGCATCAAATTTCTATTGCATCATTCGGGTTAAAATTGAAACTCAAATTAGTAGCATATGATAGGGTTTGTCAAAAGAATTTAACTTAGGAGGAATAAATTCGGTTGAAACTTAATCCCTGAGGGATACCTAATTCCCCGACTCTCATATGTTTGTACTAGATAAAAAAGTACAATTTTGAACAGTGGCTTAATCAGGTAGAAGAGAGACCCCGTACCCTTGGGTCGGGGTTGGTTCATTTTCTTATAAACCTGAGCTCGATTTTAAAAAGTACGCATAGAAGGTCTCCGTCTACCCGGAACAGTTTTGGACTTGCTTGGTCAGCCACGCTGCCGCAGTGGAACTGGGGCAGCCCTTGCTGTTTGAGATCGCTCTCAGAGCGATTGACGGGGCCGCCCGTGCGATTTCAAATTTTTCCATTCCATGGCGGCTAGGGTTTTTGGTGGTTCGCCACTGCGACTACTTTTTTGCCACCTCGGCGGCGGACAGCTGCAAAAAGCGGCAGCCGTTGCTGTAGGAGCTCGTCTGGCTTGAAGACAGGGTTGTCAAGATAAATGCTTGTAAATGAGTCGAATATGTGAGTTAAGAAATGAAAAGTGGAAGAAATTATTAACCGAACTCATAAGTGAATGAATCTCTGAAATAGATGAATTGATGAAACTAAATTTTCTAAAAACATATTGTTTGAACTAATACCTACTATAAGCTATACCAAATTTGGTAAAAACTCATAGTAGATACATTATTGTAGGATCAAGCCATACTACCTTACATCTTTTTTGATCAACCTTCTGGCTGTCAAGTAAATGAAAATTGCTGACCAACCAATGGCAATTAATAGTGGTTTCCAAACTATTCCTTCCTGAACCTCTTGTAAGAAATACCTTTGGAAAGGTATTTGGATTAGCCCAGTTCTAAAGCTGAAATAACTTGAAGGTAATAAAGATTCTATCCAAGCAGTATATTCATTGATATAATTCCATTCTTTAAGTGGCAATGCAATCCATAGTGGTTCTATGATTAAGGAATAGAATATCAGAAATACAATGACAAAACCAGGTCTTCTCATAATAATGGTGACAAACAAAGCAAAAGTGCAATACTTGAATATATCCACAAAATAGAGAAAAAGGAACTCCATATTAGAGAAGATAGCACTAATTTCAAAAGTATGTGAGTAGGCAAACCCTATTAGTAGACTTGTTACAAAAATAAAAACCGTACTAAGTGCACCAAGTGACGCAATGAGAATGACCTTAGACATTACAAACTCTTTTTTGCTAATGCCATCTATGATGTTTTGGCGCATCGTGTTAAATGACCAGTCATTAGTTACTGAAATAACAACAATAAAAGCGAGAAAAATTTTGGTATAGTGCCCCAAAAAAGTATTGTTATGCCAGATATCAGGGAAGTCGTAAATGGGTAACCAAGTAGGATCTATTCCTTTATAATCCAGTCCCTTGTATTTGAGGAACTCCAAGAAAACAGCTCCACCAGAAGTTAAAATAATTAGGGATAATAGGTACAGCCCTAATAAAATCCAGAAAACACGATAATGGCGTACCTTCAACCATTCTAGTATAAAAGCCTTTTTCATTTTTCTGATAGTATCTTTAAAAATTCTTCTTCCAATGATTTTGTTTTAGGATCCAGTTTGCCCAGAGTAACCCCTTGAGCATGGCAATAACTATTTAGCTCATATGAAGTAAAACCATCTTTTAGTTCTACTAAAAGCCCATTGTTTTCATTTGTCAATCCTCTAAATCCGTCAAAACTTTCTACAACATGCTTTATTCTTTCTTTGTCCTTGCCAGAAATGGTGACATAATTGGTTTCACCTAAAATATCGCTAACGCTCCCATCATGTAACTTTACTCCACGCCTCATAACACAAAAGTGCGTACAAACCTTTTGCACTTCATCTAGCAAGTGACTTGCAATCACAATGGTTTTCCCCTCATCTGCTATTTCCTTAATTAAAGACCTTACTTCAGCAATACCCTGCGGGTCTAAGCCGTTGGTAGGTTCATCTAAAATCAAAACAGGAGGATTTGCTAAAAGTGCAGCAGCAATAGATAGCCTTTGTTTCATTCCCAAGCTAAATGTCTTGAACGGATCATGTCTTCTTTCATAAAGGTTAACACGTTTTAAAACTTCATCTATCCTATCAAAAGTGCATTCTTTGATATGCGCCGCAACCCTTAGGTTTTGTACAGCGGTCATATAGCTGTAAAAACAAGGGGTTTCCAAGATAGACCCTATTTTTTGTCTACTGGTGACAGAATTTTCACCGTCAAACCAAGCATAACTGCCTGATGTAGGGGCGATAACATCTAAAATCATTCCTAATGTAGTAGTCTTCCCACTTCCATTAGGGCCTAAAATACCAAAGATTTCACCTGGGTTTACTACCAGGTTAAGCTTTTCAACAGCTTTAACCCTCCCATAATGTTTGGTTAGGTTATTAATTTCGAGTGTTTTATTCATTTAACTATTTTGAGTTTTGTGTGAGTAGTTTAACCTTGTTATGTAATTTATTTTCTTTCTCCCCAATATACCAATTAATAACCCTGCTAACCCTATTGACAAACAGATAGCTAGCCAAAAAGTTATGTTGTAACTATTGTACATGACTCTGTAGAGAAATGTAAAAATAAAAATTAATAAACCTGTAATTTCCCAGATAGGATGATCTTCTAAAATTTCACTAAAAGGATTTTCACTGGCCTTTAAATTAAAAAGAACTTTAAAAGTACCTACATCCCATATCAATAATAAGACATTAGCAAGCAACATAGCAGTTGTAATTACAGGCGTATAGTTGAAATCATATGAATAGGTAATGACAGTTATGTTAAGGATAATAGGAAAATATACGAGAGCCCCTAGTTTTCTAAAACGATGCGTCAACAGAGGCATACCGACAACTAATTGGCCAAACCCAATAAAATGCCAATAGAACCCTGATTGGTACACGGTTTCAAAAAAATGCCAAGCTGAATTAATTGGATTTTCTGCACCACTATTTCCCGTAAACCTTTCTCCTTTTATTTTAATAATGCTGGCAAATACAAAAGCACCACCTACCAGATACCTCGTATAAATGATAGCTAGTTGAAAAAAAAGCTTGTTTTTTAAGGATTCCATCTGAATGGGTTTTCAAGTTTAAATGATGATAATTAGACCTGTTTTGATCAATAATCAATTATCATTTGGGCCTAACTTGGCTAAATCAAAAATATTGACCATATCATTTCCTTGAAGAGTTTTCAGTAGCGTAGGGATTTTTTGCCAATTTATTTGACCTCTCATATAAAACAAGATAGTCCCTCGGTTTCCACTGGAAAATGAACCAACCACTTCATTGCTGTCACTATCATCCCCAAGGATGACCATGTCCTGCTTAGTTCCTTTCACTGAAGCGTATTCTACAAAACCAAGTGCTTTATATTGGTCAAACAAAGTCTTAAGATCAGTTTTTTCTCTAAAATTTCTATCCAGTGTGTAGATAAGAATTTTCTCTACATCGTTTACTAATTGGTTGTAATCTTCATTTCTTGAAATATTGACCATTCTAAGGGTACTGGGATAGAGGCAAATTTTTGAAAACCGTGGAAGCTCAGCCTTTTCATTTTCTTCTGTAAATGCCTTTAAGGGTCCCTCTTGAGAGAAACCCTTAAAGCTAAATAAGCATATGATTACTGTGAGTATTGTGAGTTTTTTTGACATGCGAGTTTATTATCGTTTAATTGTCATTATTATCATCCTTGCTATTAATTCTGCTTAGGTTCTTTAATCCACCTACATCCATGCTCTTAGCAATACTTGAAATTTTCTTCAAATCAATATCCCCATAAAGGCTTAATAAGATGAACTTCTTATTTCCACCCACTACCATAATTAACTCCTCAATGATACCACCTTTTTCTTTAATCGAAAACTTCATGTTTTCTTCAGCATCCTTTACAGTCATTAATTCATCGTAACCTGCTCTATCTACATCTTTAATAGCTTCTTTATAAAGACTCGCAGAATTTGCTACCTGTTCACCCATCAGTACTTTTAGGCCTTCTATTTTAGAAACAGCATCCACAAACTCCTGTTCTTCTTTTGAACCCGTTTCCAGCTCCGCAAGCAAAGAAAACATTCTGGCATTTAAAGATACTTTTGTGAAATCTTCATTATCCTCATACTTATCAAAATACTTGGAAATTACTTTACTCTGTGCCATGACTCCAGCGGAGATAAATAATAGGGCTAATGCTAATATTGTCTTTTTCATATTTTTGTTATTTATTGTCAACTTTATTTTTTAAGTGTTATAATTAGTTACTATTAATTTCTAATACCTGCCTCGACTTATTGATGTTATTGATCTCCCTCGAATACTTTTTACCTTCATTTAGGTTATTGGAAATCATCTGAAACGCATTTCGGGTAATTTCAAGAGCCTTTTCAGGATCTTCAACCAAATAAGGATCTTTACTGGAATCCTGCTGCAGGGAAATAATCCCAACCATAACCCCAATAATGACAGTGGCCGCTAGCGAAACCCACCTTTTGTTAAAAGAGATGTGAAAGCCGGGTGTTTCTCCCCTATATTTCATCTCTTTCCTTTTGGATATCCCATTGAAATAGCTCCCATCAACATTTTCAGAAGTCTTTTGCTTAGCAAAATGCTTTTTTACCAGCTTTTCTTCTTCCAATGTCGTTTCACCCTTCCAGTACTTATCCAGCAGTGACTCTATTGGTTCCATAATCATTTACTTTTTTCATTGTTTCTCTCACTTTATTTCGGGCACGGTGTAAATTAACTTTTACATCACTTTCACCTATTCCCATTATTTCCGATATCTCTCGGTAGCTAAGGGCCTCAACCTCCCTTAGATGAAAAACCTCATGCTGTTTATCTGGTAAAGCCTTTACTGCTTCTTCAAACCAACTATGTTGATCTTTGTAACTAGTATGATCCCCTTGATTCACAAACAGTGAGTTTTCATGACTTTCTTCAAAAGCCGTAAACCGATTGCGTCTGATATAATCTAGACAAGCGTTTCTTACTACTTTCATAGTCCAAGCATCCAAATATTGAATAGAAGAAAGAGTCATTCTTTTATCCCATATCCTCATGAGTGAATCCTGTACTACATCTTGCGCCAAATCATTACTGCGCAACATGCTAAACGCGTATCGGTACATCCGATCTGCAAGGGGCATTATGTTTTTGTGGAAAGTTCCTTTTGACATATCACAAGGGTGACGCCTGAAAAAAGAGAAAGTTACAGAAGTATTTTATTTTTTTGAATAAACTCCAGCCTTGGTAAGAATATTTTAATAAATGGAAGCACCCAGGTTCATCTATTCTACAAGGGACAGCTCGCGCTATCCACTATAGTCCTCACTGCGTTCCGGGCTGCCGTTCCTATCACGGCTATTAAGTGAGGTAGGTGCCTTTCAATTTAATGACCCTCACCTGTGTTTTTCAGAGAAGACACTGATGAACAGTTACTTCACCTTTAATTAGTTTAAGTAGGAAGAATGGAGTCTTCGAAAAAAAATAGAGGCTGAT
>CALGOB010000009.1 GCA_937958005.1 uncultured Cyclobacteriaceae bacterium | reverse complement strand
AGTCATTTAGCCACTTAAATCCTAATTTCCTACTCACCATAATGGAGACTATGTCTGCGTTGCAAATCAGAATTTAAGCAGCTATCTAACAGCCATTTATGATTTTCTCTTAAAAGTCTAATGCATCATTCGGGTTTAAATTCAGTTGATCATATGAATTCATACTTGATCTTTTTTAACAGAGCAATAGATAAAGTTTGAAGTTGTGTAAAGAATTATTTTTTTCTACTCAAACATAAACTGGAACTCAAACCTAATCTAATATCAAAAAGTGTAAAATCTTTCATCTCTAACTTAATACTGATTAACCCTCAAAGCAAATTGATTCATTTGCTATATTTTCTAATGACCCTTTCTATACCAGATAGGTAGGATTCACCGAATAAATTTACGTGGACCAGTAACGGATAGAGATTGTAAATATCTGCCCTTTCTATAAACCCAGTTGAAAGTGGGAAGGTGTCTTGGTAACTATTATAAAATCTTTTATCAAACCCACCAAATAAATGTGTGAAGGCTATTTCTATTTCCCTATTGCCATAGTAAATAGCTGGGTCTATTAAGCAAGGCTTCCCATTTTTATCAGACATCATGTTTCCGTTCCATAGATCTCCGTGAAGAAGAGAAGGAGGCTCTTCGGCTAATATACCTGGTAACTGAGAATAAAGATATTTGAATTTTTTGGCAAAGCTGATAGATATGTGTTTTTGATATATTGCTAAACCTAATTGGACTTCCAATCTGTTTTCTATGAAAAAATCTATCCAGTTTGAGTGCCAATCATTTTTTTGCACTAAACTACCAATGTAATTATTGTAGGAGAGGCCAAAAGTATCCGAAGTATGTTGATGAAGTATAGCTAAGCCCTTGCCTAAATCTTCCCAAAAATTCACAGAGATCAAATTGCTTTCTATAAATTCTAAAACTAAATAAGCAACTCCTCTTACTTCACCGTAACCTATTACACTTGGAATACTTAAAAGAGATGGGTTGCTTTCTGAAAGAAATTTTAACCCTTTTGCTTCAATTGAAAATAAATTTTCAATTTTTTTTTCATTCCACTTTAAAAAATAAACTCCTTCTGATGAAGTGACTTTTGTCCCATTATTAATGCAGCCGCCGCTTATAGATTGATAAGAATAAATATGAACTTCTTTTCCGAAAGTTTGAAAAAATACCGAGAAAATAAATTGTTCTATTTCTGTCGGGGGCATTTAAAAACCATGTTTTTCTTTTAGGAAATCTAGGAAGTTTTTACTAGATCTCAAAAGCATGTCATAAACTTTTTGGAAACCATCTTCCCCTCCATAGTAAGGATCTGGGACATTTAGATTATTATCAGATTCTTTATCAAACTCCCTCATTAACAATAGTTTATTGCTTATAGAGCCCGGTATATTTAATAAATCAGCATAATTTTGTTCATCCATTGGTATGATATAATCAAACGTTTTAAAGTCGTCAGGATGAAATTGCCTAGCTCTACTAGTAATAGGAATTTGGTGTTTGTTTGCCACGGCTATAGACCTATGATCAGCTTTTTCACCAACATGATAGGCACCAGTCCCACAACTATCCGTTTGAAAGGAAAAACCTAATTTTTCTTGGCTAATTAGATGGTCAAAAATTGCTTCAGCCAAAGGGGATCTACAGATATTTCCAAGGCATACAAAAAGCACTTTTATCATTTTGTTATTTTTTTTGAGATAAGGGGTTACCTTTTATTTAATAGAAGTATAAATAGATGCATAACACAAATTTTATTCATACACCTGTTTAACACTTATATAAAGATCCCGCTAAAAAGCGGGATCTTTTTTTATGCCTAAAATCCATTATCTAATACTAAAACCAACACCTGCAGTAAGTGTGTTATACTCCTGAAGTGTATAATCTCCATGTAATGTTAAAATGGCTAATTTGATTCTTAAACCAGCGGTAGCTCTCAAACTAGAAGTGTTAAAATCGAAATCAATAGGATCAGTTGGTAAGTCAATACCTTCAATATCATAATCACCTAATAAGGCAAAACTAGTTTTAGTCGAGCTGAAACCAAGACCCCCATATACAGTTAATATTGAGAATTTTTTAGAAATCAAACCTTGAATGACTAACCCATTCACGTCAAATTGCGCCCTTTGACCAGCAGCTTCATCTATAAAAAATTCCGTTTTCATATTAGTAAAGCCAACAAACGCCGATAAATCTATTGGGACTAGCTTTAAGCCAGGGATCCATTGTTTTACATCATGAAGAACTCCTAAACCAAATAGTTTGAAAGTTCCATTGCCATCAAGATCAATTTCAGGCGTCCATCTAACTTTTAAGTCTGTGTTTTTATAAATACCAATCCCTAATTGAGCCATTGGCACAGGCACTGCATTTAATCCAAACTCACTCTCAGGATCAAAGCCTTGAGGAGCAGAAAACCTAATTTCATTTTCAGTATCAGGATTAAAAGTAATATCTCCTATATCGTCAGGGTTGGTAGTAGGCCCAAAGAAAGTAGGAAAATCCCTAGAGGTACCTTGACTTAACCTTGCATTTCTGTAATCAGCATTGTTAAAAGTGTAGAACAAAGCATCGTCTGGAATTAATGCTAAATTTGCTGTTACAGTAAGATCAAACCCTAAATTTTTGTGGGTTTTTGCTGTGTTAAACCAACCACCATTCAACCCATAACCAAAACCAGTAAAAGCTGGTTCAAAGTAATTTGAAAGTAAAGTGTTGGCATCAGATGCCCCAGCTTCTAATAAGATTTCAAAATCTTGTGCCTTAGAAGAGAACGACACGATTGATACCAAAACAATTATAATAATTTTTTTCATTTTGTTTAAATTCAATGCCTGCTAATTAATTCCTAACTCTTAAAGTCAGATCAAAAAATACTTGAACGTTTACCTCAATCGATTGATTGGGGACTTCAGAGAAGTCAAAATTAACTATCGTGGTTACTTCATTATCACTGTTAGTTAAAAACTCATTTTCAATAGCTCTTATTTCCGAATTATCTAAGATTATTGGGGTCTTGCTGACATTGTTAAGTTCGCCTACTAACCTAATTAGCTCAATAGTCCTTCCACCTAATCTAACACTGATAGTTATTTCATCCAAATCAGTAATCTCGTTAGGGTCTACGTCTTGTATAGCATAGGACATACTGTTTAAACTCAGTTGACCAATGTTATTGATATCATTAATGGCATCTGAAAACGCCTCTACTTCTGCAAGTTTGACTTCTTCTTCCTCTGCAGGTGGGTTAAACATAGGAGCATTCCTTATCTCATTTAACGTATAATTCCCAGGGACATCAAGATCTATTTCGCTACTTACATTAAAACCAAATTCCTCACCATCACAGGAAGACATAAAAAGAATGATCCCCACGCATAACGAATAGAAAAAATATTTCATCATTATTTAAGTTTAAGTATTACTTAAGTTACAATTTGTAACAAAATTACCCTATTAAGTAACCTCAGCCAAATTGAAGAACATTATTCGATAGAAGTGCATTTTTCTTTGATGAAAATTTGGAAGTATCTACTTAGCGGTTAAATTTGCTCTCGATAATTGATAGGAATGATTCCTGTTTAGAAAATTTTATCAAATAGTGAACCTTACAGAAGTAAAAGAACATATTGTAAAAAGTGGTTTGAAAGCTACTCATCAGCGTATGATTGTACTGCAAAATCTATCTAATGATAGCAGTCATCCTACTGCTGAAAAATTATATGACTCTTTGCAAATGTACAATCCTTCCTTGTCATTAAGTACAGTTTATCGAATACTGGATGATTTAGTAGAAGTGGGTTTGATTAATCAAGTGGCTACCAAAGGAGGGATAAAGCGCTATGATGCAAATATTACTCCTCATAACCATATTTATTGCAATATAACCAATGAGATTTTTGATTTTTATGATGAAGAATTACATCAGGTAATTAAAGACTTTTTTGAAAAGAAACAGATAGCTAATTTTAAGATATCTGATATCAAAATGCAAGTAAATGGCTTTAAAGTAGACCTTGATCAAAAAGTATCTTTTAAACAATAATAAATAATAATAATAACTAGAATTATGTCATTAGTTGGAAAAAAAGCACCAGTTTTCAATGCACCTGCAGTCATCAACGGGGATGAAATCGTAGAGAATTTTTCACTTGAGCAGTATATTGGTAAAAAAGATGTTGTATTCTTCTTTTACCCTAAGGATTTTACATTCGTTTGCCCTACTGAAATTTTAGCTTTTCAAGAAAAATTAGCTGAATTTGAGAAAAGGGGAGTTGCAGTAGTAGGAGCATCTACAGATACTGAAGAAACTCACCTTGCATGGTTATTGACTGCCAAAGAAAATGGTGGTATAGAAGGAGTTACTTATCCACTAGTTGCAGATCCAGCAAGAACAGTTGCCAATAACTTTGGTGTATTGGCAGGAGATTGGAACTACGCAGAAGACGGAAGACTAGAATTTGAAGGCGTGCCTGTAGCTTATAGAGGTACTTTTTTAATCGATAAAAAAGGAGTTGTTAGACAAGAAACTGTAAACGACTTACCTTTAGGTAGAAACATAGATGAAATGATCAGGTTAGTAGATGCATTACACCATGTTGAAAAATACGGTGAAGTTTGCCCTGCCAACTGGGAAGAAGGTAAAGATGCTATGACTGCCACCAGAGAAGGTGTAGCAGAGTATCTTTCTAAATAGAAAGATATTTAAAAAGAATTAACATAAAAAAACCTTGAAGATTTAAATCTTCAAGGTTTTTTTATGTTAACCCTACTTTTTCACCTAAGTCTAAGACGCCTCAACCTGAGGCCTTACCGGGTCACGTTGGCAGATTTTAGAGATTGGCTGTGAAGACGCAACCAAAGGCGTGAAACACCTGTTTTCCTAAGATGACAAAGTAAGATTAAGGTAAAATTGAACTACTTAGAATCTGTCTATAAAATCAGTCCCCCGCCTACGATTGTGTCCCCACAATCGTTTCGCCGCTATGTATAGTGAGTTTGTGAGGACACAAAATCAGGCATGAAAGTATATCATGAACAGACCCTACTTAGAGTCTACTAGATAACTTTGATGATCTATTACCTAAAAATTATCTGTCTAATACTTTTTACCTATGTTCTTTAGCATAGGCATAAAAAAAAGATCAAATCAACTGTAGGCAAAGGGTTTTGTCTACTTTTGTGCCAATAATGAACCACATACTATACAACTTAGTCATTTGGGGATATCATGCATTGGCGTTGTTACTTTCTCCATTTAATAAGAAGGCACGTCTTTTTACTAATGGACGAAAGAATCTTTTAATTAAATTAGAAAAAGCATTTCAAGGGAACACCAAACCCGTCTTCTGGTTACATGCAGCCTCTTTGGGTGAATTTGAACAAGGAAGACCAGTAATGGAAAGAGTCCGTCTACAGTTTCCTAACTATCGCATACTTCTGACTTTTTATTCTCCTTCTGGCTATGAAGTAAGGAAGAATTACCAAGGAGCAGATGATGTTTTTTATTTACCGAAAGACACAAAGAAGAATGTGAAGCAGTTTTTTGAAATAGTGAATCCAGAGATTGGCGTATTAGTGAAATATGAGTTCTGGTATCATTTGATCATGGAAGCTATCCGACGTAATACGCATATGATTAGCATATCGACAGTTTTACGTCCTAATCACATGATTTTTAAACAATTTAATGAGCCACTCAGAGAAATATTTAGAAAATTTGACCATTTCTTTGTCCAAGATCAAGATACTTTAGATTTGTTGAAGACTATTGAAGTAAACCAAGTGGAAATAACTGGAGATACCAGGTATGATCGTGTATCGCAAATTGTAGAAGATGCGGGAGAAATTCCCTTAGTAGACGAATTCCTCAGCAGTAAAGAATGCTTGATAGTGGGCAGCTGTTGGCCGGGAGATATGGATAAATTGTATCCATTGATTAATGGGCAAGAACTTAAATTGAAGTATGTTATTGCTCCCCATAACATCAAAGAGAATGAAATTCAAACTATTATCAATCTGATACATAAGCCAACTATTCGATTTTCGCAGATCCAAAATCAAGAGAACTTGTCTAGCTTTGAAGTATTGATCATAGATAATATGGGTATGTTATCATCACTTTACAAATACGGGAAATATGCCTACATCGGAGGAGCTTTTAGAGGTGCACTTCATAATACACTGGAAGCAGCAGTTTATGGCATTCCCATCATTTTTGGTAAGCACGTTAATAATAAAAAATTTAATGAAGCGACTCAGCTAGTGGCACGTAAGGCTGCTTTTGAAATTGAAAATGAAGAAGAACTTAAAAACACCCTGCTGATGTTGGAGAAAGATCAGCTCGTTAGAAAGAAAGCAATGTCAGAATCATTCAGTCAAGTAAAAGAACAATTAGGCGCTACAGATTCAATTATGAAATTTTTGAGTAAATCTATACTTAAATGAAAGGATTAGTCATCAAGTCAACTGGAAGCTGGTATGAGGTACAAGTGGAAGATGGGACAATTTATAAAGCTCGGTTAAGGGGGAAGTTTAAATTAAATGAAGCAAAAGTAACTAATCCCATTGCCGTAGGGGATCAAGTGGCACTAGAACAGAAACAGGCAGGAGAAGATTATTATGTAATTACAGAATTATATGATCGTAAAAATTATGTGATCAGAAAGTCCCCTAAGCGTACCGCCCATGCACATATCATTGCATCCAATGTAGACATTGTGGTTATCATAGCTACCTTTAAGCAACCCCGAACTTCTTTAGGGTTTATAGATCGGGTATTAGTGACTGCGGAGTCCTATAGGATTCCCTGTCTCATTGTTTTTAATAAAAGTGATTTGTTGGAAGATCAAGACCATGAAGAATTGGCTTATATCTGCTATGATTATGATCAGATTGGTTATCAGAATATGCTAGTATCTGCACTTGAAGGAAAAGGAATTGCCAATTTAGCAGCTCAGCTTGCAGGCAAGGTGGCATTATTCACAGGGCATTCTGGTACTGGAAAATCTACCTTGATCAACCTCTTGGTAGGAGACGCAGATCAGAAAACTTCTGAAATATCCAGTTTTGCGAATAAAGGAGTTCATACCACTACTTTTGCAGAAATGTTCCCTACTAAAGAAAATGGGTTTATTGTAGATACGCCGGGAATAAAAGAGCTTGGACTCATTGAGATAGAAGATGAAGAACTCAGCCATTATTTCCCAGAAATGAGGAAATACTTAGGGAGTTGTAAGTTTAACAACTGTCAGCACATTTCAGAACCTGGTTGCCAAATATTAGCAGCCGTAGAATCAGGTGAAATACCAGCTACTAGATTTGAGAGCTACCTGAGTATGTTAACCAATGATGACAATAGGAGATAAGCCCACTATCATTATAAATATTGATCAGGAGGGTGTTTGTGGTTGCACACTTTAGAGGGTCATTTTTTTCTGAGAAGAAAAAGGGAGAGTAACCTAAAAAAGAATAGAAGCAAATAAGAGAGGCTCACTTTCAAGGGCCTGCTCCCGCTATCCCTTATAGTCCTCACTACGCTCCGGGCTGCCAGTACTATCGGGGCTATTAAGAAACCCAGCTCCACTGGCGACAGTGTGGCAGATCAAGAAAACCTTTCAAAACTGTTCTAGGTCGTAGATGGAGGCCTTCTATGCGTACATTTTAAAATTGAACTCTGGTTATTACACTCATCTATGTTTATGGGGGCGTATAAGATGTTTTAGTAAATTTGATTTTGACAAAGCAGTTCCCCGCTGAGACAAAAAACGTAAGCATAGCCTCGCTATGGTGAGTATTTTTAATCCGAAGGATGCAATAGAAATTTGATGCAAACCATAACTAACAGTCATTTAGCCACTTAAATCCTAATTTCCTACTCACCATAATGGAGACTATGTCTGCGATGCAAATCAGAATTTAAGCAGCTATTTAACAGCCATTTATGATTTTCTCTTAAAAGTCTAATGCATCATTCGGGTTTAACGCATGGCAAATAATGAACCAACCCTGAATCAGTGCCTTCGCAAAGAAACTTCAGGGTACGCAGAAGAGTCAGAGTGCCAGATCAGGGGAATTTAATCCCTAAGGGATATTAATTCCCCGACTCTTCTGCGAGCGCTATAGCTTTCTCTGCGCAGGCCTGAGTCGATCATTATTAACTCGACCTGTATTAATCTATATTTTTCAGCATATAATGAATTGATTTTCATTTACTTAAAAATAACTCCTTGCCGTTTAAATGTCGTCGGGTTAATAAATTATTGCCCATAGATACCCCGTACCCTTGGGTCGGGGTTGGTTCATTTGGATACCAGTAATAAGTAATTGATTTACTTAGTTTTATGATGAAAGACTTAAGAATTGACATAGCCCAAATTTGAGGAATGTCAATTTTACTCTACTGAATCAATTACTTTTATGGTCAACCATTTAGTTTTTCTAATAATTATTTCCCTGATCGGCACCCCGAATTATTCGGGCTAAATTGGTATTATTTAGTTTGTAACTTCTCGCTCTTGAAACTCGAAACCCATATTTTCTAATTCTTCTAAAACAGGTTCATACAATTCTTTTTTGGTAGGAATGTGAATGCCTGTCAATTTAATCTTTTCCTGTAAAATTAATTTAGCGGTAATAGCAAGAGGTAAACCAACCGTTTTTGACATGCCTGTTTCCACGCTATTTTCACCAGTGACTACCATATGAGATTGAATTTGCTTAGGCTTACCATTCACTAAGAAATCAAATTTATGCCACATGACTATCATATCTTTATCAGTAGGTTGTATAGTCCATTTCTTTCTTAAAATGTGTTCCAGTACTTGTGCAGGAGTACCTTTATTTAAGCCAACAGGTGTTTCATCAAATAAGCCAAGCCATTTTATTCGATACATTATTTCAGATTCTAACCCAATATTGAGATAATGGGCTAGTTTTAATTCAACAGAATCATTGGGATTGTACTGTAAGAAAGAATTAAGAAACTGCCTATGAGTCATCTGACCTACTTGTTCCAGTTCATAGGTATCATCCGTAGCCCCAAGTTGAACAAAAACATTCCATGCCTTGCAAAACCCGGGCCTACGCAAAGTTCCTCTGTAAAGTGTTTGTATGCCTTCTAGTTTGTAGGATTTTAGGTACTTTAAAGAATCTCTGTTGGCATAACCTTCAAAATACCCATGCCCTGGTATGTGAATGACTTCAGTCCTTTCAAATAATTTATGATAAGGGATGTACTTGTACCTTCCTTCTTGGATAAATTTCACATTACCTTGCCCTGCTAATACCACATTTCTTGGGTTCCAAGTGAATTTATATTGCCAAGGGTTCTCTTCTTCAGCAGGAGCTAAAAGCCCCCCTGTAAATGTCTCAAAAGCAGTTAACTCATTTCCTTCTTCTTTGATCCTGTCCAAAACTTTCATGGCAGACATGTGGTCTATCCCAGGGTCTAACCCCATTTCCATGACTAACAAAGCCCCCTTTTCTTCAAATTCCTTTGCCAAAGCTTTTATCTCTGGAGATACATAAGATGCTGTCAGCATGTTCTTACCTAATGCACCACATATTTTTGCGACATGTATATGAAAGGCTGCAGGAAGCATAGAAATGACCAAATCAAATTGAGCAATTTCAGCTTTGCTTTTCTCGTCTTCAAATACATCAAATTCAATACTTTTTGCATATTGACTCCCTGCTGTTTTTTCCTCAGCGAGAGATATATTTTTTTCCCCTACTGTTATTTCCCAGTTATTTTCAGGAGCTTTTTTTATTAAATACTTAATCAGCGATGAGCTAGATTGTCCAGCTCCTAAAATGAGTATTTTCTTCATAAAAACTTTTTGATCAATGTTGTAGAACGAAGGTATAGGATAGGCTTAACCCTTGCAATGATTAAGCCTAGGAAATATACACATGTATCATTATAGCCAAGTAGTTTTTTGCAACATACTTTTACAACTCTTTTTTGACCAAAGTCGCACTTGCCTGTGCAGTGGGTAATAAGACAATATCACTGAGCATTACATGAGATGGCCTAGAAATCACATAAGACACCACGTCTGCTACATCTTCAGCTTTTAATGCTTGAAAACCTTTATAAACATTGGCCGCTTTTTCTTTGTCACCTTTAAACCTTACTTCCGAAAACTCAGTTTCCACTAACCCCGGATTAATAGAAGTAACACGAATCCCAAATGGGTTAAGATCTATGCGCATGCCATTGTTAATAGCATCCACAGCATGCTTTGAGGCACAATACACGTTGCCATTAGGGTAAACTTCTTTTCCCGCAATGGATCCGATATTTATAATGTGCCCTGCTTTGCGTTTGGTCATGCCTGGGATAATGGCATTACTGACATACAAAAGTCCTTTGACATTGATGTCTATCATGGCATCCCAGTCATCCATGTCTCCAGATTGAATAGGAGCAAGGCCATGGGCATTTCCTGCATTATTAACCAGTACTTCTATATTTTCCCATTCAGTAGGTAACCCACTAATTTTTTCTGCAACTAAACCTTTGTCCCTGACATCAAATGATAGGGTTATTACATCCGTTTGGTTTAATTCTGCTTTTAATCCAGCTAGTCTCTCTTCGCGTCGGCCACACAAGATCAATGAATATTTTTCAGCTAGGATCCTTGCTGTTGCTAACCCAATTCCAGAAGTTGCTCCAGTTATTAGGGCGATTGGCTTTTTCATCAGTTAATATCGATTTGTTTTGTCCAAAAGTAAAGATTCATTTTCCACTTCATAAATAATTAGGGCTTTTTTGAATTTATATTGCCAAATTGCAGCGAAGTGAATTAAATTTTTTGTTTTGAGTCTAGAAATTAGAGTTCAAAATACAATTTTAAAAGATGAAAAAAGTTTAATTCACTTTAGTATTAAGAATTAAATCAAAGTAGATAAATAGGCTGTATGAACGTTTTTTCGGTAGACCACATCAGTAAATCATTTAATGAAAGAACCCTCTTTCAAGATGTAACATTTGGGATTGATCAAGGACAAAAAATTGCATTGGTAGGGGTAAATGGATGTGGAAAGACAACCTTGCTCAAGATGATTGCTAAAATAGAAGTACCAGATGATGGAAACATCTCTTTTAATAGCAACATCAGAATAGGCTATTTACCTCAAATACCAGATTTGGATGATTCGTTAGATATTTTAAATGAAATATTTAACTCTTCAAATATATTAGCAGCTGCAGTAAAAAATTACCAGTCACTGTTAATCCGTTCGGAAGACCAACCTGACTTACAAGATGATTTGCAAAAAGCAATTGAAAAAGTGGATGATCTAAATGCTTGGGATTTTGAAGACAAAGCAAGACAGGTTTTGGGGAAATTAGGGATTCATGACACTTCTCAGTTAATATCAGGATTATCAGGAGGACAAAAAAAGCGTGTTGCTCTGGCAAAAGTATTGTTAGAAGAACCAGACTTATTGATTTTAGATGAACCTACTAACCATTTAGATTTGACCGCCATAGAATGGTTAGAGAACTATTTAGATAGCCAAAACCTTACTTTGTTGATGGTGACTCATGATCGGTACTTTCTTGATAAAGTGACAAATCACATAGTAGAAATAGATCAAGAGCAAGTCTTTAGGTATTATGGAAATTATGGTTATTTCCTCGAAAAGAAATCAGAAAGAGAGCAGTTACAAGCCATAGAAGTGGAGAAAGCGAAGAACCTGATGAAAAAAGAGTTGGAATGGATGAGGAGGCAGCCTAAAGCAAGAGGAACTAAAGCAAAATACCGAATAGATGCATTTTATGATTTAAAAGAAAAAGCAACCAAAAACCTTCAGAAAGATGAGCTGGATATTCAAACTGGAATGGCTCGAATGGGTAAAAAGGTAATGGAAATCAAGAAGATGAGCTTTTCCTATGGAGAGAAGAAAATGGTAGATGATTTCAATTATGTATTTAAGAAAAAAGAACGTTTGGGAATAGTAGGGAAAAATGGGGCTGGAAAATCAACGTTTCTGAACCTAATGACTCAAAAACTAACACCTGATGCAGGAGAGGTAGATTTAGGTGTTAATACTCGTTTTGGCTATTACACACAGAATGAATTAGTTTACAAAGAAGGCCAAAAGGTAATTGATGTAATCAAAGAAATTGCTGATGTGATTAAGTTGGAAGATGGGAGAGAAATTACAGCTTCACAATTACTGAATTTGTTCTTGTTTAACCCTAAATCTCAATATGACTTTGTCTCAAAATTAAGTGGGGGAGAAAGAAGAAGGTTGCAATTGTTAAAAGTATTGATGGGGAATCCAAATTTCCTGGTGCTTGATGAACCTACTAACGATCTAGATATTATGACCCTTAATATCTTGGAAGATTACTTAGACCAATTTTCGGGCTGTTTAATGATCGTCTCACACGATCGGTATTTTATGGATCGGTTAGTTGAGAGTTTATTTGTTTTTGAAGGAGAAGGAGAAATAAACTTTTTCAATGGGAATTATACAGACTATAGGGAGACCGTCAAGTTAAGAGAAGCGCAATCTTCTGCGAAAGATAATCAGGTAAAAGGAAAAGAGTCTAAAGTTAAAGAGAACAAACAAGAGAAACTGTCATTTAACGAGAAGAGGGAAATGGAGACACTCGAGAAAGAGGTTAAAGCTTTAGAAAAAGAAAAATCTGAATTAGTTGAGCAACTCAATAATGGATCTGAAAGCCATGAGGAATTAGCAAAATGGTCTAAAAGACTGAAAAGTATAGGTGGGTCTATTGAAGAAAAAGAATTTAGATGGCTAGAGTTGAGTGAAAAAGCTTAGCCTTTTAGTATTTAATAGAGCTATAAAGGCTTTTGTAAGCAATAATTATACTTTTTGTAAGTATTGTTTTTAAATTAAGTTTTATAATTAACTAAAATTAAAAACACATTCTGTTTAGACATGGAAGAAATAATAGCTTTTTTTGAAAATATTCCTACTTCTTTTAGGGCAAGTATATTGATTGGCGGGATAGTTTTATTTTGGGTTTTAGAAGGGATCATACCCCTTTTTAAATTCGATTATAAGAAAATTAAGCATGCAGGTTTGAATATCTTTTTTACTTTAACCACCATGATTGTTGGTTTTGGTCTTGCAAAAGTGCTTCTAGAAGCCTCGATTTTTACAACAGAGAATAGGTTTGGATTACTATATTTAGTAGAGCTGCCCTTGTGGTTACATGTAGTTTTAGGAGTGCTTTTAATGGATTTTATTGGTGCTTACATGGTGCATTGGACAGAACATAAAGTGAAATGGATGTGGAAATTTCATCTCGTACATCATAGTGATACCTCCATAGATGTTACCAGTGGACTTAGACATCATCCGGGAGAAACTGTTTTAAGAATTGTATTTACCATTTTAGCTGTACTAATTATAGGGGCACCTATGGGAGTAATTATGCTTTACCAAAGTTTATCTGTTTTATTTGCACACTTGACACATGCCAATATTCAAATGCCAGATAAAGTAGATAGGATATTGTCTTTTGTATTTGTTACTCCTTACATGCATAAAGTTCACCACCATTTTGAACAACCATTGACTGATACTAATTATGGAAATATCTTTTCAATTTGGGACAGGGCTCTCGGAACTTATGCTAGGGTAAATGATATGAGTGAGATTAAGTACGGTGTTGATACACACATGGAAAAAGAACAACCTACATCTCTTAAAAACTTGTTAGCTATTCCATTCAGGAGAAAATGATAACCAAAATAAGAGTGTATGTTCCTTATTCAATTGAGATATTTTTAGAAAAATCTATTAATAGCATTTAGGATATACCTTACCCTGTTAAACCTTCCGGTTTTAATGTATTGATAAGTTCTATCTAGATAATACTGCACCATTGGATTTCCTTCATATTTTTTTCTAGTTAAGTAGAGATCAAGGGCTATTTGTAAATCTTCTGCTTCGTACGCTACACCTGTATATTGTTGGAGTAATTGTAAATACCTAAAACCAAATTCTTCTGTAGGTTCTATCATAGTTCCTTCACCAAAATCATTCCATGTAATCAGCTGAATCATATCTGCAATTTCATGGTGTGTATAATTAAGTGTTTCTACAAATGTTCTACCTTCTTCAAGATCGATAGACCATTCATTAACTCCTTCAGACCAACCTCCGTCAACGTAGTAACTTTTGAAACCAGGATATACGCTGCCAATGGTAATGGCATCTTGTTTAGGATAGGTTTGGTAGTAATACCGATGAGCATCCAAGTGATCTGGAGCTACCCACAAGAATTCTCCACTAGAATTTCCACCCACTCTGTTTTGAGCAGCCCATAAGGTTAGAAAATCAGGTTTTTCATCGTCTGAAAAAACACTAAAAACCTGATCCCATTGAGAAGCTTCATTGATATAATGTGGGCCAAATACGGATAGTAGTTTGTTCCCATCATTTGTAAGATAATTGGGGCTGGTAAAATAGGTCTCATTGATGTATCTAAAATCATGTTGAGCAGCCTCTATAATGTTAGCGGATAAGCCATTTTGTACCGCATGCTGTGCAGCCCTATCTTCATACATAATGGAAAAATGCAGCCCTAAATCTTCGATTACGTCAATAAAAGATTCTGTAGATTGCTTAATTAAAGTGTAATCATATAAATCCCTACTTCCATACCAGTCAAAGATCACGCCATCTATTCCTGCCATTTTCATTAACAAGAAATGATATTCATGTAAATCAGGATCTGATGAAGAATAAGGGCCTATCATAGGATAATAGTAAGAAGCAATCTCTCTTTTTCCTGCTTCATCTATTTGCTCAGGATCCCTATTGGTCATAGTCCAGTGTTGCCCCCAGAACCCATCATGATCCAAACTTTGAAACCATGGCATGTAATGGACATAAACTTTTTTTGGGTTTTCTTTAGGGACGTCCATTCCTATTCCACTAATATCTACTACTCTCCCTAATTGGATGAGATTAGATATTGAATCTTCCTCGTCTAACACCATGCGTAATTCTTGATCGGTATAGGATGAGTCGGCTTGAAAAGTCTTTTGACTTAATTGGTTATTTGGTAAGGTTAATTTTTCCTGTTCTGTACAAGCATAAAAAGTGCTAGTTAAAATTAAGGTTAAAACGAGATAATAATTAGTCCTACTCATTGATTTTATTTTAAGGTTTAATGCAATTTCAAATAAAAAAAAGATGATTTTCAGCGTGAAACACCGATATAAGCTTTTACGGGAATTACGTAGCCTGCATTATTCATGATAAACCCGAATGATGCATTAGACTTTTAAGAGAAAATCATAAATGGCTGTTAGATAGCTGGCTAAATTCTGATTTGCAACGCAGACATAGTCTCCATTATGATGAGTAGGAAATTAGGATTTAAGTGGCTAAATGACTGTTAGTTATGGTTTGTATCAAATTTCTATTGCATCATTCGGATTAAATAAAACAAAAAGGCCTTGTTGAAATATCAACAAGGCCTTTTGTTATCAAAACCGATTAACAGTTTTGTTAAAAACGATACCTTACATTAAAGCCAATACCATTACTTTGTAAAGACAAATCAGATATTAAAAATAAAGTAGGTCTGTAATCTATACCAATGGAAATAGGTACATCAAATCTATATTCTAGACCAAATTCAGCAGTTACCCCAAGAAACAATTCGTCTATAATATATAAACTTGCCCCTATGCCAGGATAAAAAATCAATCGGTTATTATTGAATGTAGCTACCCAGTCATGAATTAAATCAAAGCCAACACCATTTTCAATCCCAATATTTGCATGCAACCTATTTCCACTTGAAAGGTTATAGACTCCATCTATTGCTATTGAGAAAGGATTTTCACTAGTGTTGAATCTTAAACCAATTTCAGCTTGCTCCAGTTGTTGTGCATTTACTTTATTCGTAAACCCTACAAATAGCACGACCAATGATAAAAATATAAACTTCTTATACATGATTCCTTTTAGTTTTTAGAAGAAGCTTTTGCAGATAAAAATTCTCTGTTCAGCCTAGCAATATTCGTTAAACTGATTCCTTTCGGGCATTCCACTTCACAAGCTCCTGTATTGGTACAGTTACCAAAACCTTCATCGTCCATTTGTTTTACCATATTTTGTACCCTTTGGCTAGCTTCTACTTGACCTTGAGGTAATAAGGCATATTGAGAAACTTTCGCACCTACAAATAACATTGCAGAAGAATTCTTACAGGTCGCAACACAAGCACCACAACCAATACAGGTAGCAGCATCCATTGCTAAATCCGCATCATCTTTCGGGATTGGAATAGCATTAGCATCTTGAGTGTTTCCAGAAGTATTTACCGAAATATAACCCCCAGCTTGTTGGATTCTATCAAAAGAACTTCTGTCAACTGATAAATCTTTGATTACCGGGAAAGCTTTTGCTCTAAATGGTTCTATGTAGATTGTATCACCATCTTTGAACTTTCTCATGTGAAGTTGACATGTAGTGACTCCTCTATCTGGTCCATGAGCTTCTCCATTGATATACATGGAGCACATTCCGCAAATACCCTCTCTACAATCATGGTCAAATGCTACTGGTTCCTCGCCTTTTGCTATCAATGTTTCATTGAGAACATCCATCATTTCAAGAAACGACATATGTTCTGATATATCTGACACTGGATAGTCCACCATTTTACCTTGGTCTTTAGGACTTTTTTGTCTCCAGATTTTAAGTGTTAGATTCATAATTATTATATCGTTTATTTATATGAACGTTGTTTAAGTTTGATATCATTAAATTCTAATTGCTCCTTGTGTAGCTGAGCATCACTAGGCTCACCTTTATACTCCCAAGCTGCCACATAAGCAAAATTTTCATCATCACGTTTTGCTTCCCCATCTTCAGTTACATGTTCTTCTCTGAAATGTCCACCACATGATTCTTCTCTTTCTAGAGCATCTTTTGCGAATAACTCTCCTAATTCAAGGAAATCTGCTACCCTACCAGCTTTTTCTAGCTCAGCATTCATTTCGTCTGCACTTCCTGGTACGACAACATTTTTCCAAAAATCAGCCCGTAGTTCTGAAATTTCAGAAATGGCTTCTTTCAAATCTTTTTCGTTTCTGGCCATTCCACATTTATCCCACATGATTTTACCTAATTTCTTATGGTAATAATCTACAGAATGCTCCCCTTTATTATTGACAAAAAAGTCAATTCTATCTTTCACAGATTTTTCCGCTTCAGCAAATTCAGGTGAATCAGTGGATATAGAACCAGTTCGAATATCGTTTGACAGGTAGTCCCCAATCGTGTATGGTAAAACGAAATAGCCATCCGCTAAACCTTGCATTAAAGCGGAAGCACCTAATCTATTTGCACCATGGTCTGAAAAGTTTGCTTCACCTATTGCAAAACAACCTTCTATGGTGGTCATTAAATTGTAATCAACCCAGATACCACCCATCGTGTAATGAGTGGCAGGATAAATCATCATTGGTGTTTTGTATGGGTTTTCATCAACAATCTTTTCATACATCTGAAAAAGATTACCATATTTAGCTTCCACTATACCTTCTCCTAACTCCAAGATCTGTGATTCGCTAGGATTATCAATACCTTTAATCTTGGCCTGCTCTTTTCCGTAACGCTGTATGGCAGATTTGAAATCTAAATAGACCGCTTCACCCGTTTTATTGACACCGTAACCAGCATCACATCTTTCCTTGGCCGCTCTAGAAGCAACATCTCTAGGCACTAAGTTACCAAAAGCAGGATACCTTCTTTCAAGATAATAATCTCTTTCTGCCTCTGATAAATCAGTAGGTTTTTTACGACCTTCTCTTATGGCAACAACATCATCCATGTTCTTTGGAACCCAGATTCTTCCATCATTTCGCAAAGACTCTGACATTAAAGTAAGCTTCGATTGATAATCACCAGACCTAGGAATACAGGTTGGGTGTATTTGAGTAAAGCAAGGATTTGCGAAATAAGCACCTTTTTTATGTATTTTCCATGCGGCTGTTGTATTTGACCCCATGGCATTTGTAGATAAGAAATAAACATTTCCATATCCCCCAGAGGCAATCACTACTGCATGAGCAGAATGCCTTTCTATTTCTCCTGTAACCAAATTACGGGCAATTATACCTCTGGCTTTTCCATCTACAACTACTACATCCAACATTTCATGTCTGTTGAACATTTCTATTTTTCCACGAGCAATTTGCCTGTTCATGGCAGAATAAGCACCTAATAGCAATTGTTGTCCAGTTTGTCCTTTAGCATAAAAAGTCCTAGAAACTAGCACCCCCCCAAAAGATCTGTTATCAAGTAACCCACCATAATCACGAGCAAAAGGAACACCTTGTGCTACACATTGATCAATGATGTTTGTAGAAACTTCCGCAAGTCTATAAACATTTGACTCTCTAGAGCGGTAATCGCCACCTTTTACAGTATCATAAAATAGACGGTAAGCAGAATCACCATCACCTTGATAGTTTTTAGCAGCATTGATTCCTCCTTGAGCTGCAATGGAGTGTGCTCTTCTAGGAGAATCCTGATAGGCAAATGCTTTGACGTTGTATCCCAATTCGGCTAAGGTTGCTGAAGCTGACCCACCAGCTAACCCAGTGCCTACAACTATTACATCTATTAAACGCTTATTGGCTGGATTTACGAGATTAATTCTGTCTTTATGCCTGGTCCATCTTTCGTCAATAGGGCCATCAGGAGCTTTCGCGTCTAAAATTTTTGAATCTGTACTCATATCGTTAAAATCATTCTTTTCTAATTAAAACTTATTTAATAGCATACACTAAGTTTGTTATTAACCGTTTAGGTGTAGCCATAAAGCAATGAAAATAAATCCTAGCGGAACTAAAATCGCATAGACTTTTCCAACCATTTTTAAACTTTCAGTATATTTATTATTAGCACCTACTGATTGAAATGCAGAACTAAATCCGTGTAATAAATGTAAGGTCAAAAAGACAAACGCTAAAATATAAACACCTACTCTTAGGGGGCTGTGAAACATTTCTACTACTTCGTGATAGTACCTGTTGGGATCAGAGGGCTTAAATTGCACATATTTATAGACCATTTCAGGGACCCAAAAATCTTTAAAATGGAATATGAGGAAAAATAAGATGAAGAGACCACTCCATATCATGTTCCTAGAGAACCATGAAGAATTGGCACTACCATTATTTTTAGCATAACTAACTTCTCTAGCTTTCTTGTTTTTTATTTCAAGAGCAAACCCCATAACAAAATGAAACACCACCCCAAAGATAAGCACAGGCTGAAGTATAAATTGTACCACAGGATTAGTTCCCATAAAATGGGATAACTCATTGAATAGTTCTTCGCTGAATACCGAAGTTAAATTGATTGTTAAGTGCTGTAATAGAAAAACCATCAAGAAAAAAGCAGAAAGAGCCATCGCTATTTTTCTTCCAACAGAACTAGTAAAAATTTCTTTAATCAAACTCATTTTAGATTTAGTCTTTTTTTATTTTCAAATATACATTTCGATTTCGTTATATAGTTCATTCTGTCTGCTTATTTCAATAAAATGTAATTTAAAGTAGTGTTTTTCACCTATTAGATTGTATTAAAAATGGTTTGTTGTTAGTTCTTGTTTTAGTTTTGCATAAAAATTTAATAAAACTGCAATCATCTAGGCCATTATACAGTTATATTGCTAAAGGATTTAATTTTTGAAGATGAATGTGAAGTCGAACAGTATCGCCAGGTTAATTTTTAGTTTCTTGCTGTTTTTTGTTTTTTCGCAAGAGGTTTGGGCTACCCATATTAGAGCAGCTCAAATAACGATAGAACGTACTTCGACCTCCAGTCTTACTTACCGGTTTACGTTAACAGCGATCAGAGATTCAGGAGGTGGGCAAGTTCCTTTTGGGCTTGGTGATTTTAGTTTTGGAGATGGTAGGGTAGTAGAAAACTTGATGAATACTTTTGATTCTGAAATCCAACTTAATATAATGGAAGAAGAACGACAGATTAAATCTTTTGATATATCTGATCTAGGAAATGACCAAGAACTAAATATAGTAGTATTGGAACATACTTACCCATCCGCCTCACCAAGCTACTTAGTAAGTTATCAGGAAGAAAATAGAAATGCAGGAATTGTTAATATAGCCAATTCAGTAAATACTGCTTTCTATGTAGAATCTCAAATTAGAATAGATCCTATTTTTGGGATCAATAACTCACCAGTTTTAACAGTCTTACCTATTGATATGGGGGGGCAGTTTGTGACTTTTTTTCATAACCCAGGGGCATTTGATCCAGATGGGGATAGTTTGTCCTACATTTTAACAACACCAAGACAGGCAGTCGGAACTAATGTAAATGGATATAGAGATCCTAATTCAGAAGAATTTTATGGGAGCGAGTTCAATACAGGCAATGAAGCAAGAAATGGTCAACCAACATTTGCCCTCGATCCAATAACAGGAACACTCACTTGGGATGCTCCCGGGCTAGAAGGAGAATATAACATTGCATTTATAGTCGAAGAATGGCGAAAAATAGAAGGACAATTTTTTAGACTGGGATTTGTTACTAGAGATATGCAGGTCATTATAGAACCTACTGAAAATGAACGACCTGAACTGGAAGTTCCAAATGACCTGTGTGTGGTAGCAGGAACGCTGATTGAAGAGGTGATTAGAGGGACAGACCCAGACGGGCATGATGTATTGATAGAAGCATTTGGTGGGCCTTTTGAGTTGACACCATTTGCACAATTTGCCCCTCAAGAATTTCAGAATGAACCTGCATCAGTTAACTTTTCTTGGCAAACATCATGCAACCATGTTAGAGAGAGGCCTTATGAAGTAATTCTTAAAATAACAGATAGACCACCTTTTGGCCCTATGCTAGTTACATTTGAAACATGGTTAATTAGGGTGATTGCCCCACCTCCAACTGGTTTAGTCGCGAATCAAGTAGATGTAGAAACCATTGATTTAGAGTGGGATTCATATACTTGCCTTCAAGCTGACAGTATGCAGATTTGGCGTAGGGTTGACAGTTTTGAATTTGAACCCGATTCCTGTGAAGTAGGAATTCCTGCTTTTGCTGGTTATGAATTGATTGATAAAGTAGAAATAAGAGATACAACATACAGAGATAATAATCAAGGATTAGGTTTGACAGCTGGTGCAAAATACTGTTACCGGTTAGTAGCTACGTATCCGGAACCTGGAGGAGGATTGAGTGTTGTTTCCGAAGAAGCGTGTGATAGCTTAGAGGCCGTGGCTCCTGTGATTACAAACGTTGATATCGATATTACAGGGGAAACAGACGGTGAATTAATTGTCAGCTGGTCTTCTCCATTTGATTTAGATACAAGTATTTTTCCTGAGCCTTTTGAATATGAAGTATTGAGGAGTGTTGCTGGTAGTGCATTTCAATCTATTGGTACTACTACAGATACAACGATAAGAGATACAGGATTAAATACTTTAGGTGAAATATTCAATTACAGAATATTGGCGAGGGATAATAATGGTGTCGAATTGGATAGTTCTGCTAACGCTTCCTCAGTAAGATTATCACCTACACCACTTTTTCAGTCTATAGAGCTTACTTGGTTTGCTAATGTCCCTTGGTCTAATATTGCACAAGAATTCCCATATCACTACATCTATAGGAATAATGTAGGAGCTGATCCAGATCAGCTAGTTTTGATAGATTCCGTTAATGTAAGTGAAAGTAATTTTTTCTATTTAGATGATGGTAGATTTAATAATTCACCTTTAAATGATATGATAGAATATTGTTATTTTGTAACTACTCAAGGTGTATATGGGAACTTAGAGATTGAAGAACCACTAATTAATAGATCACAGCTAATCTGTGCACAGCCAAATGATATTATTCCTCCTTGCACACCAGTGTCTTTCAGCTTTGATGGGGAACTTTCTTGTGAAGAAAGAATTGCTAATGTGGATTGTGCTTTTGATGATTTTAATAACCTCCTTACTTGGGAAAGAGATGAAAGTGAAGGTTGTGATGATGATATTAGTGTGTTTAATATTTACTTTAGTGAGACAAGCTTAGAAGAAGATTTCGAACTAGTAGGAACGGTTGCAGGAACAGAATTCCTACATGATGGCTTAAGCTCGTTCAAAGGATGCTACAGGATATCATCAGTAGATAGGTCAGGGAATGAAAGTGGCTTTTCAGAAATTATTTGTACAGATAACTGTCCAAATTTTGAGTTGCCAAATACTTTTTCTCCTAATGATGATGGAATTAATGATTTGTTTACTCCATTTTTCCAATCTACAGGTAACCCTATTCCAGGGTTTGACCTGGCAAGATGCCCAAGGTTTGTAGATAGGGTTGTTATAACTTTATTTGATAGGACTGGTAATGAATTGTTCACTCGTGATTCTGATGAGGATCCAGAAAATGGAATTCTGATAAATTGGGATGGTACTACAGCTAATGGAACCCAATTACCCACTGGGACGTATTTTTATAGAGTAGATGTGACATTTGACGTATTAGATGAAAACCTGAGAAGTCAAGAGTTTAGAGGCTGGGTACAATTGTTTAGATAGTTTTATTGTAATGAAAGATAAAGCAGTAGTGTTTTTTGATGGAGTGTGTAATTTGTGTAATAGCTCAGTGAACTTTATAATTGACAGAGATAAGAAAAATTACTTTGAATTTGCAGCACTTCAGTCAGATGTTTCTGTAGAAAAATTAAGGGATTTCCCAATTGATATAAATAAGCTTGAGAGTATTGTTTTATTGAAAAATGGAAAAGTCTTTACTAAAAGTTCAGCAGCTCTTCATATTGCAAAAGACTTGTCTGGAGGATGGCCATTGTTTTTTGTTTTCATGATTTTGCCAAAATTTTTCCGTGATTTTTTCTATAACTTAATTGCTAAAAATAGATATCGTTTATTTGGCAAGTTGGACGAGTGTAGAATTCCTACACCCGAATTGAAAGAAAAGTTTATAGGCTAGAGAAATTAAAGATGTACAGTATGTGCGGGACTAGTGCCCAAGTTATTTTTGACTGTCTATGATTTGTTTTTTTTTGAAAAAAGGATGCTATAACTAATACTCCGTATACTTCTGCGAGCACCGTAGCTTTTTCAGCAGAGGCACTGGGTCGGGATTGGTTCATTATTTGGCATGCATTAAAAGCACTTACCATAGCGATGCTATACTTGCGTTTTTGCCCCAGCAGGAAATCGTTTTGTCAAAATCAAATTCACTAAAATATCTTATACACCCCTACAAATATAAATTGGCGTTAATTAGAGCTTGTATCAATTTTCTAATTCATAATTCCATCTAACCTATCACCAGACATCCCATCCAAAATGCAAGTAAGGATAACCTCACCATTATATTCATAGGCTATGACATAACTGCTGGTAACAAGTTAGCTCGTTTTTGTTACTTTGCCTAAGTATTGAAATGCAGGTTAGTAATTTATCAATTGATATAAAATTTCTTTTCTTTTAAATATTAATGCAGAATTAAGGTGGAGGGAAATCTTTTATCATATTAGATACTTGTTGAAAGAAAATATTTCTTCGTTAGAACTATTCGTTTTACTTTTGGGTAGCCAAAAAAGTAAAAGAATAAATGAAGGCATATCTATTTCCAGGGCAAGGAGCTCAGTTTACAGGCATGGGTGCAGACCTGTACGAACAATCAGAAAAAGCGAGAGACTTATTTGAACAAGCTAATGATATTTTGGGATTTAATATCACAGATATCATGTTTAAGGGTACAGCAGAAGAGCTGATGCAAACCAAGGTAACTCAACCAGCAGTGTTTTTGCATTCTGTAATTTCAGCGCTCGTATCTGAAGACTTTAAACCGGATATGGTTGCGGGACACTCCTTGGGGGAGTTTTCTGCATTAGTTGCCAATCAGGTTTTGTCTTTTGAGGACGGCCTAGGATTAGTTTTTAAAAGAGCTTTAGCGATGCAAAAAGCATGCGAAGTAAATCCCTCTACCATGGCTGCAGTATTGGGACTTGAAGATAAACAGGTAGAGGAAGTATGTGAGGGGATTGATGAAATAGTGGTCCCTGCAAATTATAACTGTCCGGGCCAATTGGTTATCTCTGGATCTAACCGAGGAATAGAAATTGCGTGTGAAAAAATGCTTGAAGTAGGTGCTAAACGTGCATTGGCTTTAAAAGTAGGTGGAGCATTTCACTCACCTCTAATGAACCCTGCAAAAGAAGAGTTGCAGGCAGCTATTGAGCAAACTACTTTTAACAAAGGAATCTGTCCAATCTTCCAGAATTATACAGCAGCGGAAACTACGGATCTAGAAACTATCAAATTAAACTTAATAGCACAACTAACTGCACCAGTGAAGTGGTCTCAGTCGGTAGAGGCAATGGTTAATAAAGGAGCTATTGAGTTTATTGAATGTGGGCCTGGTAAAGTATTGCAAGGGTTGGTGAAGAAATTTGACCGGAAGTTACAGACCTCATCTATTATATAATGAAGAAGATTTTATTAATATGTTTGGTTTTTACTTTGGGAATGACACTTGATTCATGTAAATCAAGTAAAGGGCCTACTAGTAAGAACAAGTCAAAAAAGATTAAAAAAGGTAAACCAATACCTTGTCCACTTAAAGACTGTTAATGAAGAAGATTAATATTGCAATTGACGGATTTTCAGCTTGTGGAAAGAGCACTACTGCTAAAAGAGTCGCAACGGCCTTAGGGTATGTATATATAGATTCCGGTGCCATGTATAGAGCTGTGACACTCTATTTACTAGATAAAGAAGTAGATGTTCTGAATCAAAAAAAGGTAGTAGAGCACCTGGACGATATTGAAATAGACTTTAACTTGAATAAAAATTCAAATGTGTGTGAAACTTATTTGAATGGAGTAAACGTTGAAGATAAAATACGGACCTTTAGAGTCGCTTCAAAAGTAAGTTATGTAAGCACTTTTAAAGAAGTAAGGGAGAAATTAGTCGCATGGCAAAGACAAATGAGTCTTAAAAAGGGTGTGGTGATGGATGGAAGAGATATAGGGACGGTAGTTTTGCCTCATGCCGATATTAAATTCTTCATGACTGCTGACATAGAAGTAAGGTCAGAGAGAAGAAAGATAGAACTAGAAAGGTCGGGTAAAAAATTATCTTTGGAGGAAATTAAGACAAATTTGCAAGAAAGGGATAGGATAGATACAACACGTAGTGAAAGCCCCTTGAGAAAGGCAGCTGAAGCTATTGAAATAGATACTACACACCTTACTTTTGATCAACAGGTTCAAAAAGTAATAGATTTAGCGGAGGGTTTAATCCATGAAGATTGAAATAGACGAAAATTCAGGATATTGTTTTGGAGTGGAATTTGCCATTAAAATGGCAGAGGAGGAGATGGAAGAATCTGGACAATTATTTTGCCTAGGAGATATAGTACATAATGACCTTGAAGTTAGCAGGCTTTATGATAAAGGTTTGAGAATTATTTCTAGGAAACAGCTAAAGGATCTTAAAGATTGTAAAGTATTAATACGTGCGCATGGCGAACCCCCAGAAACGTATGAGCTAGCATTAAAGAACAATATAGAACTGATAGATGCAAGTTGTCCGGTTGTTTTGAAATTGCAGAATAGAGTCAAACATGCCTATGATTCACTAGAGAAAAAAGAAGGGCAGGTTGTTATATATGGTAAGCCTGGACATGCTGAAGTTATAGGCCTGACTGGACAAACTCAAAACAATGCAATTATTGTAACTGAAGAGGCTGATTTAGATAAAATAGATTTCAAACGCCCTATTACACTTTTTAGTCAAACAACGAAAAGCACGAAGGGGTTTTATAAGATAAGAGAGCTTATTTCTGAGAAAATCAAGAAAGTAAAAGGTGATTTAGTAGAACAAGAGTTTACCGCAAATGACAGTATTTGTCGACAAGTTTCAAATAGAGAACCTAAAATGGAGTTTTTTTCTAAAAAACATGATGTAATCCTTTTTGTAAGTGGAAAGAAAAGCTCTAATGGAAAAGCTCTGCATTCTGTTTGTAAGAATTTTAATGAAAGAAGTTATTTTATACAAGATGAAAACGAAATCGACCTTGAATGGATGTCAGGGGATGATTCTGTAGGTATTTGTGGCGCTACTTCTACACCAATGTGGCTGATGGAGAGAGTTGCTAAATTCCTTAATGATAAATTCTCGGTAAGCTTATTGAATGAATGAAATAATATAAATACCTAAACTTTGTTTAAACATTTCTTTTGAACATTTTTTTATTAATTTTGCTTCCGATTTTCAATATTGACAATACTTGCTAAAGCATGTCAGAGACTATAAAGTTAAAGAAGGGTTTTAATATAAACCTTGCTGGTACAGCAGAACAAAAAATTGGCGAAAATATTCGAACAGAAGTTTTCGCTATAAAGCCCACCGATTTTCTTGGAATGACTCGCCCTAAGCTGAGCGTAGCAGAAGGTGATAATGTAAAGGCTGGATCTCCTATCTTATATGACAAACTTTCTCCTGAGATATTTTATACTTCTCCGGTAAGTGGTGAAATTATAGAGATTAGAAGAGGAGCTAAGAGAAAGATTCTGGAGATTAAAATATTGGCTGATAAAGAAATTGAGTTTGTAGACTTTAAGAAACATTCTGTTTCTGAAGTAAACAGCTTAGGATCTTCTGAGGCGAGTACTTTAATGCAACAGAGCGGTGTTTGGCCTAATATTATTCAACGGCCATATGGGATTGTTGCCAACCCCTCAGATAAGCCTAAATCTATTTTCATTTCTACTTTTGATACGCACCCATTAGCACCTGATTATGGGTTTACTTTGAAAGGTCAAGAACAGTATTTTCAATTGGGAATAAATGTTCTAAAGAAGTTTACAGAGGGAAGTGTCCATGTAAATGTGAATAGCGATTCTGAAGTCTCTAAAGTTTTCACGAACACAGAAGGGGCTACAATCAATAAAATTTCAGGACCACACCCGGCAGGAAACGCAGGTGTACAAATACATCATATTGACCCAATAGGAAAAGGTGATGTTGTTTGGACTGTTAATCCTTTCGGTGTAGTACAGATTGGTAAATTGTTTTTAGAAGGGAAATACGATGCTTCTAAAATATTAGCAGTTACTGGCTCTGAGGTTAAGAACCCGCAGTACTTCAAGACCTATCAAGGTGCCAATGTGAAGAAATTTTTAGAAAACAACTTGAGCCAAGATCATGTAAGAGTTATTTCTGGAAATGTACTTACTGGGGAGAAAATAGAAAAAGAAGGTTTCTTAGGCTACTATGATAATCAGATCACGGTCATTCCAGAAGGAGATTATCAGGAGATGTTAGGATGGATTAAGCCATCAGGTAGACTTAGTATCCACAGAGCCTTTGGACTGTTTTCATTTCTTTCGCCGAAGAAGGAGCATGTATTGGATAGTAACACAAGAGGAGAGGAAAGAGCCTTTGTAGTGACAGGTATATTTGAAAAAGTAACTCCAATGGATGTCCTTCCTACACAATTGATTAAAGCCATTATGGCAGAAGATTACGAAGATATGGAAGGCTTGGGTATTTATGAAGTCATAGAAGAAGACTTGGCGCTATGTGAGTTTGTAGATGTTTCAAAACACAATATCCAAGAAATATTAAGAACTGGGATTAATTTAATAAAAGAGAGCTAGGATGAAGTTTCTTAGAGAAGCATTAGAAAAACAGAAACCCCTTTTTGAAAAAGGTGGGAAATTTGAGAAGTTTTACTACCTTTTTGAAGCAAATGAGACTTTCTTGTTCTCACCAGCTTCAACAGCAGGTTCAAAAGGTGTACAAGTAAGAGATGCTGTAGACTTAAAACGTTTGATGATGACTGTTGTCATTGCCTTATTACCGTGTTTGGTATTTGGTATTTGGAATAGTGGGCATCAGTATTTTGTAGCTACAGGCGAGGCTTCTACTTTATTGGATGAATTTATATTAGGTTCTAAGCTAGTTTTACCTATCGTAATTGTTGCCTATGCAGCAGGAGGGTTGGTAGAAGTAGTTTTTGCAATCATTAGAAAGCACCCTATTAATGAAGGCTTCTTAGTAACAGGTATGTTAATTCCTTTGACTTTACCATCCACTATTCCGTTATGGCAGGTAGCTCTAGCTACTATTTTTGCTGTGATTATTGCTAAGGAAGCTTTTGGAGGTACAGGGATGAATATTTTGAATGTAGCATTGACTGCTAGGGCATTTTTGTACTTTGCATATCCTCAACAAATTTCAGGAGACAAAGTATGGACTTATTTAGGAGATTCAGCTACAATAGACGGCTATACTGGAGCTACTCCATTAGGCATTGCAGCAGGAGCTACTGATTTAAAAACCTGGGGAGGAGGGACTGTTTTAAATGCCTTTGCAGATAAGACTGATTCTTGGGCAGAAGGCTTATATAGTAGTTGGAATTTAATATTTGGTGCATACCCGGGATCTATAGGTTCTACTTCAGTCTTGATGGTAGGATTAGGTGCATTGATATTAATCTTGACAGGTGTTGGGAGCTGGAAAACGATAGTAAGTTGTTTTGCTGGAGGTTATTTCATGGGCTTACTGCTGAATACATTCGGTTCCAATGAATTCGCTCAAATTCCACCTTATTACCATTTGATTATGGGGGGATTTGCTTTTGGAGCAGTATTTATGGCTACAGATCCAGTTTCTTCAGCACAAACTGAACTAGGAAAGTGGATTTATGGTTTTCTAATAGGAGTCATTACTGTAATAATTAGAGTATTGAACCCAGGTTATCCTGAAGGGATAATGTTAGCAATTTTATTTATGAACGTATTTGCACCGCTTATTGATTTTTATGTAATAGGTGCTAACAAAAAAAGGAGGTTACGTCGTGCAACAGTCTAATTTTTATGTTATCAGGTTCACAATCATTTTAACGATTGTGTTAGGATTACTTCTTTCTGGTGCGAACCAGTTTTTGAAAGAGGCTCAAGATAAGTCTATTGACTTAGATACAAAGAAAAAGATCTTAAGTGCAGTAATGGATATTTCAGGATTTACTGAAGATCAACAGATCCTAGATCTATATGCTCAGAGAGTAGAATCTATCGTAGTAGATATTAATGGAAATAAGTTAGATAAAGACAGTAAAGGCACTCAGTTAGTTGCCGAGAAAGTTAATATCCAAAAACAATATCGATTTAAGCCAGAAGAAAGACATTATCCTGTTTTCATGTTTAAAGGTGAAGGTAGTGGTAAGGTAGAAGCATATATCTTCCCGATGTGGGGAGCTGGTTTATGGGATTGGATCTCAGGGTTCATTGCCGTAAAGGAAGACTTAGTAACTGTCGCTGGAGTTGCGTTTGATCATAAAACTGAAACACCTGGTTTAGGTGCAAGGATAACTGATGATCAGGTAAAAGATAGATACAAGGGGAAGAAAATATATGATGGGACTGGAAACTTGAAACCAGTTATCATGTTAAAAGGGGAAAGTAATCAAGGACTATCTGATCATCAGGTGGATGGAATGTCTGGTGCAACCATGACAGGAAAAGGAGTAAACACAATGATTGAAAACTATTTAAAATGCTATGAGCCTTTCATCGAAAAAGTGAAAAGCGGGCAAAAAGTAGCATTGAAATAAAAACAGAATCAACAAAGAAATTATGAGTACGGAAGTTCTGGAAAAACCAATAGTAAAAGAGCCTGCAGAGCCTTTTTTATCAAAAAGAAGAAAGAAGATAGTAAGTGATCCTTTAAATGAGGATAATCCGATTACAGTACAAGTACTTGGGATTTGTTCTGCTCTAGCAGTAACAGTTAAGCTTCAGCCAACTTTAGTAATGGCGATTGCAGTGGTGTTTGTAATTGTATTCTCTAATTTAATTATTTCAGCTATTAGAAATTACATTCCAAATAGTGTAAGAATTATTGTTCAACTGGCTGTAATTGCAACATTAGTAACTTTAGTTAGTGAAGTGTTGAAAGCATATGTTTATGATATGTATAAAATATTAGGAGCTTTTGTAGGCCTTATTATAACGAATTGTATCGTAATGGGTAGATTAGAAGCATTTGCCATGGCCAATAAAGCCTACGATTCAGTACTGGATGGATTGGGTAGTGGTTTTGGATATGCTTGGGTCATCTTAGCAGTTGCTTTTGTCAGAGAATTATTTGGATCAGGAACGTTTTTTGATCTGAGAATATTACCTGAAAGCTTTCCAACTAATGGACTGATGGTTGATTCAATAGGTGCTTTTATGGTGCTAGGTATTATTATTTGGATCCAAAGATCCAAAACAGGCTATGTTGAACATTAAAAAAGAATATTAAGATGGACTTAATTAATATTGGACTAAAAGGAATATTCATAGATAATATGATATTTGCGTACTTTTTGGGTATGTGTTCTTTTTTAGCTGTTTCCAAAAAAGTATCAACTGCAATTGGTTTAGGAGCTGCTGTTGTTTTCGTATTGACTATTACTGTACCTGTTAATTGGTTACTTCAAAATTATGTTTTGCAAGAAGGTGCATTGTCATGGATAGGAGAGGAATTTGCTACAGTTGATTTAACATTTTTGCAATTTATCATGTTTATTGCTGTAATCGCATCAATGGTGCAACTGGTAGAAATGATTATTGAAAAAGTTTCCCCAGCACTTTATGGATCTCTAGGGATATTTCTCCCTCTCATAGCTGTGAATTGTGCTATTTTAGGATCTGCTCTTTTTATGGTTCAACGAGATTTTACTATAATTCAAGCAACTGCTTATGGGTTTGGATCTGGTGTAGGTTGGTTAATGGCAATTGTTGCTTTAGCTGCTATCAGAGAAAAATTGAAATACTCCAATGTTCCTGATGGATTAAAAGGGTTGGGTTTAACTATGATCATTACAGGTTTAATGGGATTAGCGTTTAAATCTTTTATAGGAATAGCTCTATAAGAACTGTTTAAAAATATTTTACGAAGCCTGAATAATTAATTGTTCAGGCTTTTTTGTTGAACTGAACCATAGGTTATTCTTTAATATCTTTATAAGGAATGTCGCTATTAACGTGATTTTTACCTTTCTTGATTTTAAATGCTGCTATTGATTTAACCCGAATGATGCATTAGACTTCTAAGAGAAAATCATAAATGGCAGTTAGATAGCTGCTTAAATTCTGATTTGCAACGCAGACATAGTCTCCATTATAGTGAGTAGGAAATTAGGATTTAAGTGGCTAGACGACTGTTAGTTATGGTTTGCATCAAATTTCTATTGCATCATTCGGGTTAAAGTTTTATTATTGGTTTCATAAACTATCTTTATAAAGGGAATCCATACAATTGAAATTGACCATTATGTAAAAAAAATGTATTATTGAACCCTTATAAGGGAGCCATTTCCTTTAAATTTTTTATTTGAATGTTCTCCGAGAAGTAATAGATGTATTTCATTAACATATTTTCAGATGTTAATGGGGTCATGCTTTTTACAAATAATGGAATGACTTTACATTCTTGATTAAGTATTGAACCATTTCTCTATTCTTTAATACTGGCATCCAAGTAAAACTGAAATTGAAGAAAAACTACTCTTGATATCGTTTAATCAAAGATTATTTCTGAAGTTCAAAAACACCTCCAATAAATCAATCGAAGGGCTGATAACTCTAGCTTTCGTCCGTTTTTTCCCGTCAAGCGGCCTTGTTGATGAAAAAAGGACCGGCGACTGCCAAAAAAATCAACAGGGTCGCCTGGCGAATAATTTAAAGCTCCCACCCTAAACCCGGCAGCGGCCGACCGTCTCGCACACCCCGCTAAATGATCACCGCGACGGCGTACCGTGCCAACCCTCTAAAATGTATAAAAATGAAAACCTTTTTCTCGGATACCAGTAATTAACAATTAGTTAAATAGATTTAAAATTTAATATCATGCCAAT
>CALGOB010000008.1 GCA_937958005.1 uncultured Cyclobacteriaceae bacterium | reverse complement strand
TGTCGATGCCTAAATAAGGTTGACCGTTTTCACAACTTAACAATAGATGAAAACAGTAAAAAATTTACGAGGTCGCCGAAAGTTTTCCAAAGACTTTAAGCTTGACCGCATCAAGCAATTTGAATCGGGAGAACTTACCATCAGGCAAATCTGTAGGATGTACAAAATCCATGAGCCAAATCTATATTCGTGGATAGAGAAATATTCCAGGGTTAAAAAAGCAGAGATTGTCGTGGTTGAGAAAAATGAAAGTACATCAGAGAAGATTTCCAAGTTAGAGGAACAATTAAATAATGCCCATGCATTAATAGGCAAGAAGCAGGTTTTGATAGAATATCTAGAGAAGCTCATTGAATTGGCTGAAAAAAAATATGAGATTGATATTAAAAAAAACTCAAACACGAAACAATCGAATGGTTCATGAATAACCGGTATTCTTTAAGCGGATCATTGAACATGTTATATCAAAGTGTAGGTATTTCTAAGCAGGCAGTCCATCAATACCTTCAGGCAAAGCCTTTATTTGAAGAACAGTTATGTGGCCTATTGGTTGAAGTGGATGAACTGCGTAGTGAACATCCGGGTTGTGGGGTCAGGAAGATGTATGACACCCTGAAGCCTGATTTTGTTGGCAGGGATCAATTCATTGCCTTAATGATGGGGTTTGGATATCGTCTAAAACGCACCAAAAGTTACGTAAGAACCACATTTGCTGGCTTTTACAAGTACCCTAATTATATAGAAGGATGTATAGTTTATGATATCAATCAGGTTTGGCAAAGTGATATCACCTATATCCTGATCGGTGAAAATTTCTTTTACCTGGTGTTTATTATAGATGTGTACAGTCGTAGAATAGTGGGGTATGCAGCCTCAGAACATATGAGATCGGAAGCTAACCTGAAAGCACTGGAATTGGCCCTTAAAGTCAGAAAGGGGAACAGGCTGGACAAACTGGTACACCACTCAGATAGGGGAAGTCAATATATCAGTGATCAATATACAAATAAATTGAAAAAGAAGGGAATTACAATTAGTATGGGGCTAATTGCTACTGATAATGCTTTTGCTGAAAGGGTAAATGGGATTATAAAAAATGAATACCTGAATTATTGGGACATTAAAAACCTTGGACAATTACAGAAAGCAGTTCAAAAAGCAGTTAGCCATTACAATACTAAAAGAATCCATAGAGGATTACCAAAATCACAAACACCAATCAATTATGAAAAAAGAATATTAAATTTAAGTCCGAAAAACAAAGACAAAGTATTAATACATACAATGGATTGCCCAAAGATAAATAAAGCGTTCGATCGTCAAAGTAAACATGTTGACGCTCATAATTGCCCAATATGTTGTGATGATTATTTAACTTGAAAACGGTCAACCTATTTCAGGCACGGACATTTTTTAATTCATAATTATGCATTTCGTATTACTAATTATTTTGAAATTAGAAAAAATTAGGAATTAGAAATTTTCAGTTCCTTGCTTAAAGCCATCACTCTCCAAAATACGGAAAGACAGAGGCAATGTATTTTCCTACTTTTTTAGGTGGGTTTTTCCTAGTATCGCCTATGTAGAAAATAACTTCTTGTCCATTGGTTAGTGTCTGAAGGTAAGAATTACTCTTTTTTTGAGGGGAAACTGGTGGTTGCCAGTCAGTGGGTTTTACTTTGGCACTGGCTATGGCTATTTCTTCCATTACTCTTCTCACAGACCAAGCATCTGGGAAAAAGCTACTTTTCACAGCTTCCCCTTTTTCAGTTTTTTTTATCCATTCAGTTCCATCCCAATAGCCTATTTCCATTTCATAGAATTCATTTTTTCTAAGCACCTTACTATCTGGATAACTTCGTATATCTCCAACCTCAAAATTACTGGCCTTTCGGGTGAGCGCTTGTACGTGGTGGACTCCCAAAACTCCACCCCTACCGCACTTTCTCCCTTCAAAAATATGTTTGTAAAGCCTAATAGGCATTCCATATAAATCTTCCAATGGAAAACCTAATTCTTCTTCTTGATCACTCATGAAATGGTTATAAAATCATACAAATGTACAATTTCAATTAATTCACAGCAAAAAATAGCATTAATAGAAGTCTCAGTTAGACACTGTGATTTTTCAACAATCAAATTACATGGAAGGAATAATCTCTATGATAAAACTATGTAATAGTTAGGTTTCTTAAAAGAAAATGAACCAACCCTTGACCCAGCGCCTCCTCAAAGAAGCTATCATAGGTGATCAAGAACTTTAGGCAAAGGACTTTGCGCTCGCAGAAGAGTCAGGGTCCCCAAAAAGGGAACTAATATCACTCAAAAGTTAAAATCTTTTCAGTTTTACAAGTTCAATTGAATTAATTCCTTCCCTTCAACCAAACCTATATGACAACAATCTTTATCTATAATATAGGTTTCATTTACCACTTCTTCATTGTTTAACCAGCCTTTAAAGACAAATGTGGAACCCTCTTCACTTACTAAATCAATCTCAGCATCAGTTAACACTGAATAAAACTCATTCATTGGATCACCTTGTCTCATCAATACAATTTCACCATTTTCATCAATAGTTTCTGTACGATCTAATAATACACCCTCTCCTTCAGTAGATACAACATTTGCCCCCACCGCAACAAAAATTAGTGTACAAACTGTATCCTCTTGACAATTTTCATTACTACAACTTTGAAATAATAACAACATTCCAAATATTACTAACAATTTTCTCATATACTATAGATTCACAAAAGTTAAGAATAGTTGGACTAGATAGTCTTTTAGTCAATGGCTTATTAATTTCTTTTAAAACCTTCATTCAATTTTTGCGATTGCCAGAATTACTGGATTATTATCTATCAAGGTATTTACCGGTAATAACTAAAAAATAAATTAATAGCAGGATAGATAAGCTAATATATTCACAATTTTAACCCTTAATTAAGGTAACATTCGGATCATAGTTTTGCATTCAAAGAACGAAGAACTATGAAATACAATTTTTACTTAATTTTTGTGATCTCTTGGCTTAGTATGCTATCTCTGAAAGCCCAGAATAATAATTCCTTAACTGGAACAATCACAGATCAAGATGGCAATCCACTCATTGGGGTAAGCATTTACATACAAGAGGCTTTAAAAGGAAATGTTACCGATAGCAAAGGTAAATACCTTATCGAAAACCTCGTTATTGGCTCTTATGAAATTCAGGTATCATACATTGGTTATGAAACGATTACCAAGACAGTTACTATATCAGGTGGTACTAATACACTCAACCTAAATTTAGTCGAAAGTTCATTTTTCTTAGAGGGCTTAGTAGTGACCTCTCAAAGAAGAGAACAACAAAATATAGATGTACCTATAGCGATTACTTCTTACGGTAGTGATTTTTTAACCAATCAAGGTGTTTTCGAATATGACGCTTTTTCAGATTATGTGCCTGGCCTACAAGTTCAAATCCAAAGTGTTAATAATCCAGGTGTTGTGATTAGAGGTATTACCAGTGATAATGGTGATTCAAGGGTAGAACCCCGTGTTTCAGTTTTCCAAGATGGTGTTTCTATCAGTAAATCAAGAGGGTCTGTTGTAGAATTATATGATATAGAAAGGGTAGAGGTATTGAAGGGTCCACAAGGAACTTTGTTTGGTCGCGGGGCACAAATAGGGGCCTTACATATCATTCAAAATAAAGCGAAAAATGAGACATCAGGTTCTCTTAAATTAGGGTATGGAAATTTCAACCAATTTTTAGCTACTGGCCATTTCAATGCGCCTTTAGCTAAAGACAAACTTTTCTTTAGAGCTTCTGCTATCTATAATAGAAGAGATGGATTTATCGAAAATATTTCAGGAGGGGATTTAAATGGCAAAGAAACATTGGCTTTAAGAGGATCATTTAAATACCTAATTTCAAATAACACCTCACTTGACTTAATTACCAATTGGCAACAGGACACTCCTCCTGGAACATCTTTTAAAAGTGGAACATTTGCACCATTGGGCGGCACCACAAACCCAAATGATTTTGTAGACCTTGAACGCGGTGAGGAATTAGGGGTAGATAGAAATGTCTGGGGAATCACTGGCATACTAAAACATCAACTAAATAGTAACTGGGATCTTACTTCAACCACTGCCTTTAGAAGGTTTGATTCAGATGAAGCGTTTGATGCTGATGGGACTGCTGCACCAGTATTATTTTTCAGGGAAATTGCGGAAGGTGACCAGTTTAGTCAAGAATTTAGGTTCAATTTTGAAAGTGATAATAAACTAAGTGGTTTTGTTGGAACAAATTTCTTTTATGAAAATGGTTCACAAGCTGTTCCTTTTATTTTAGATGAAAGAAGTTTGGCTACTTTATTCCTTGACCCATCTTCACTAGTTATCAATGGTCTCCCCACTTTAATTCCAAATATCCCAAATTTACCCGTGTTTGGTCCATTAGCTGGCGCGCCACTTTTACCTAGTAATAGAGAAACGTTTACAAATTTTGGCGAGAATTATTCCGCTGATATTTTCGCTGATGCTTCATTAGCAGTAACAGATAAATTAGGGCTAACCTTGGGATTAAGAGCAACATGGGAAGATATCAATGCTGGATTTGAGGTAACAGATGCTGAAAACCCAGGACTTTTAGGCAATCTTACAGGTAATTTCCCTAATAATCTATTTGCTAGTACAAACGGTGAAAGAATTACAGCTAGTGATAATTTCACTTCTGCGGTAGGCCGATTCGCTGTAAACTATCAACTACAAGAGGAAATCACTTTATTTGGAAATGTTTCAAGGGGCAGGAGGCCAAACGTGATCAATGTCAGTGCAACTGAAACAAATATTTTGTCTGATGAGACTGTATGGTCATATGAAATAGGTGCTAAATCACTATTTCTAAATAACCGATTACAGTTTGACCTAAATGGATACATCTATGACTACAGCAATTTCCAAACTAGTGTTACCGTCTTAGAAGGTGGTACATTAGTTACTCGATCCGAAGACAGTGGTAATGCTTCTGCTACAGGTTTTGAAGCAGCGCTACAATATGCATTTGGGAAAAAGAGTAGTTTTTTCGCAAACTATGGTTTCATAGATGCTTCTTTTGATGAGCAAGATGCTAATGGGAATGAGCAGGCCTTGGCAGGAAATACATTTCGTTTAACGCCTAAACACTCTTTCTCTGCTGGTTTCAATATTAATCTACCAATAAACGAAAATGTAAATGTGTATATCAGGCCAACATACACTTACAAATCCAAAGTGTTTTTTGAAGAGACAAACCTTCCTGATATCTCGCAAGATGGCTATGGTCTGTTAAATATCAGAACTGGGTTAATCATGAACAAAAAGTATGAATTGAATCTTTATATGACCAATACCTTAAATGAAGAATTTATTGTAGATGCAGGAAATACAGGGGGGGCCTTTGGTATTCCCACTTTTATTGCTGGAGCTCCACGGTTCTACGGGTTCCAAATCTCTGCTAAATTCTAATATTTTATCAAATCGTACTACATTAATTTTTACTTATTGATAACCAACTGAACCGATAGTTCTATCGGTTCAGTCTTTTTTTAAAATATAGCGATGAAAACACTATTTATAAGCGCCTTATTTCTAGTTTTAGGGTCTATTGAAATACTAGCACAAAATACATTGACTGAAATAACACTAAATAAATTAGATCAATATTTAGCTGAGAAAGAAGCTAAGGTGGAGGGTTTAAAACCCAACAATGCTGCTAAGGTAATCTGGGCACCTCAATTCCGTTATAAAAAATCTAAAATTGCTTTTGTCTATTTACATGGATTTGGCGCCAGCCATAGAGAAGGGGAACCTGTGATGACTACCCTCTCAAAAAAGTATAAAGCGAATGTTTATATGGCTCGTTTAGCTGAACATGGTATCTATAGAGCCAATACCTTTGAAAACCTTACTCCTGAAAAATACATGGCTTCAGCCAAAGAAGCAATAGCCATCGGTAAAACTCTTGGAGAAAAGGTAGTGGTCATTAGTACTTCTACAGGGGGAACACTTAGTTTATCTATAGCAGCACAAGATTCTGAGATTTTAGGGTTAGTTCTCTATTCACCGTTCATTGATGTAATAGATCAATCAGCAGCTGCTGTTATCGCTCCGGGAGCAAAAGAAAAGTATATAGAAATGAATGGAAGTGCCATGAGCACGCAAGATCGCCCGGATGAAGAAGCAAAATACTGGTCAACTAATTACCACGTAAATGGATACATCGCCTTAATTACCTTGCTGAAAAACAATATGACTACAGAAACTTTTGCTAAGGTAAAATGCCCTGTGTTTATGGGTTATTATTATAAAAATGAAACTGAGCAAGACCAGGTAGTCTCTGTATCAGCCATGCAAACCATGTATGATGCCTTAGGTACCACCAACAGTCAAAAAACGAAGGTTGCTTTTCCTGAAAGTGGAAATCATGTAATCGCTTGTGACCTGCGTTCTAAAGATTGGCAGGGTGTTTATAATGAAACAGTCAAGTTTTTGGATACATTGTTATTTTAGGGAGCTCCATCCATTGATCGGACGACTATAAGTCGTCCGATCAGTGGCTTCGAGATGTTAGCAAAGCGCATCTCGAAGGAGAATAAATGGGGATTTGAAATCCCCGAAATACTAATCCTTCCACATGATCCTTCGGAACATTTCGAAAAGCTCATCAACAATATAGATTTTAAGGCAAAATACAGCTACCTAACACGTAAATGCCTTACTCAATAGCCACGATAGGAATGGTTACCCCGCAGCAAGGCTTTTTTCGCCTTGTGAGGAGTAAAAATGGATAGCGTGAGCAGGCCTTGTCGGGAAAAAAATGCCTTTCTTGCTCCTCTGTTTTTTCTTTTTTAAATAAGTCTGAAAATCAAACATTTTCTGGAACATTTGTTTATAACTACTCATTGTAATTTTTATGAGCGAACTCAGTTTAGAAGATCAGGATAGGGTCATAGAAATGGCTTGGGAAGATAGAACACCTTTTGAGGCCATCAAATTCCAGTTTGGGCTTAGTGAAAAACAAGTGATCATGCTCATGAGGGCTAGTTTGAAAGCTAGTAGTTTTAAATTATGGAGGAAACGGGTAAACTCAGGCATAAGCCAAAAGCATGTAAAAAAGCGAAGTACGGAGATTGACCGATTTAAGTGTACCAGACAACGCCAAATCAGTAATAACAAAATTTCTAAAAGATGATTTTTGAAACTAGTTACGAAAAAATACTAGAGCAGATAGCTGCAATAGATCCTCCTGCTTATGGAAAGACACGAAATCATGGTGATGGGGCTGTCACCAAATTATCTCCCTATATTTCTAGGGGTGTGATTTCTACCAAGCAGGTATACGAAGCTATTTTAGCACGTGGGTTCCAGTTTGGAGAAATGGTTAAACTCATTCAGGAACTGGCTTGGCGAGACTACTGGCAACAGGTTTGGATAGCAAAAGGAGATGAAATAAACAGTGATTTAAGACATGAGCAACCCAAGGTAAAAAATCATGAAATAGCCATTAACCTGCTGAATGCAACCACTGGCATAGAAGCTGTGGATGATGGCATAAAAGCGCTATATGAAACAGGCTATATGCATAATCACATGAGGATGTATGTGGCTTCTATAGCTTGCAACATTGGAAAGAGCCACTGGCACATACCTGCTAAATGGATGTATTATCACCTATTGGATGCTGACTGGGCCAGTAATGCGTTAAGTTGGCAATGGGTAGCTGGTGCCAACAGCAATAAAAAATACTATGCCAATCAAGAAAACATCAATACCTTTTTTAAGACTAATCAAACTGGGACTTTTCTAGATGTCGCCTACGATCAGTTTGATGAAATGCAGATTCCTGTGGCACTTAAGGAAACAGTCACACCCACTCTAAAAACAATCCTGCCAGATACTCCTAAACCCACAATAGACGTAAACTTGCCTACTTTAGTCTATACGGTTTATAACTTGGATCCACTCTGGAAAAAAGAAATCCCTGCCAATAGGATTTTATTACTAGAGCCCGACCACTTCCTATCTTATCCCATGTGCAATGCTACTATGGATTTTATCTTAAAATTGTCTAAGAACATAGGTGATATACAAATCTGGGTTGGTTCCTTTAGTGATTTGAAAGCAAAGTGTAACTCTTCTACCCTATTTTATAAGGAACATCCACTTAGTAGGCATTTCATAGGTGTAGAAGAGCCGCGTGACTGGATGTTTGATGTAACGGGCTACTTCCGATCATTTTTTGCTTTCTGGAAAAAGTGTCAGAAAAAAATTCCATTTGTGTAATGCAAACTATTAATATAGTCTGGTTAAAAAGGGATTTGAGGTTACAAGATCATGCGCCATTACATGCTGCTGAAAAGGCTGGAATTCCTTATTTGATAGTCTACGTTTTTGAACCTTCACTTATGCAGCATCCAGATACCTTTACAAGACACTTGCAGTTTATTTACCATTCTTTAAATGGTTTAAATGAGCAACTAAAATGTTTTAATAGGCAAGTTTTAATTTGTTACGAAGAGGTCTTAACGGTAGTGGACAAACTTTCTGAATTATATAAGATTAATTCCTTATTCAGTTATCAGGAAAGTGGTACAGCATTAACCTGGCAGAGGGATAAGGCCATAAGCCAACTTACCAATGACAAAGGTATCTACTGGACGGAATATCAAAGGGATGGTGTACAAAGAGGGATCAAAAATAGGAATGGATGGGACAAAGGCTGGTACGTAACTATGAGTCAACCAGTCATTCAAAACGTTTACTCCAATGGTAATTTAAAATTGCCTGATTTATTTATGTCTTTGCCTATAGACTTGTCAAATCTCTTAAGTGAATATCCTAAACAATATCAACCAGCAGGTGAGCAGAACGCTTGGAAATACCTGCATTCATTTGTAGAAGAAAGGGGGTTTTCTTACCATTTTCATATATCAAAACCTACGAAAAGCAGGAAGTCTTGTGGCAGGATTTCTCCTTATTTGGCATGGGGGAATTTAAGCATAAGGCAAGCTTACCAGTATGTGAAGAACCACCCAAATTATAAGGCCAATAAAAGACCTTTTGGTGCTTTTCTGAACCGACTCAAATGGCACTGTCACTTCATACAAAAATTTGAGGTTGCTTGCGAATATGAAACTCAATGTATCAACAGTGGTTATGAAACGCTAGAGAAAACACAAAATGAAAAATGGCTAAAAGCATGGCAACTGGGTAAAACAGGATTTCCCTTGGTAGATGCTTGCATGAGATGTGTCTCTGAGACTGGATGGATAAACTTTAGAATGCGCGCTATGTTGGTTTCTTTTCTTTGTCATCACCTAGACCTAGACTGGAGAACTGGGGTATATCACTTGGCAAAACAATTTTTGGATTACGAACCTGGTATCCATTATCCCCAGTTTCAGATGCAAGCTGGTACTACTGGAGTAAATACCATCAGGATGTATAATCCTACAAAACAAGCTGAGGAACATGACCCACAGGGATTATTCATCAGAAAATGGTTACCAGAATTAGACAAAATTCCAAACAAGCATATTCATAAACCTTGGGAAATGCCTCCATTAGAGGCTGCATTTTGTGGGGTTGAAATAGGGAAAGACTACCCTTTCCCTATAGTAGATTTAACCGTCAGTGGCAAAATGGCAAGAGATAAGTCATGGTCTCACAGAAAGTTACCCAGTGTAAAAGAAGAGAGCAAAAGAATTATAAAAACCCATACAAGAAATAACTAAATCAATACAAGAATGAACCAGCCCCAAAGAACAAGGTATTTATGAACAATAACTTAATGATCTATTGAGTGCCTCTACGATGAAGCTTTAGCACGCGCCGAAGAAGTAAGGAATTAATCCTTATAGGGATTAAATTTAGTAGTAAATGTCATTTATATGAAAAAAGAAAATCTCCCCAAGAAAATTTGTCAGGTTTGTAACCTACCATTTAACTGGCGAAAAAAATGGGCAAAGAACTGGGATGATGTAAGGTATTGCAGTGAAAAATGCCGTAGATCAAAAAATAGTGAAAAACAGAAGCTTGTTTAAGGAAGCATCAGAAGGTAATTCCTAGTGAATACTCAAAGTATAAAACAATATCAAGTAAATAAAAATGGAGACAGTAATTGTAATCTTTCCACATCAGCTATTTGAAGTAAATCCTCTTCTGGATCAGCAAACGCCTGTTTATCTGGTTGAAGAGTTTTTGTTTTTTAAGCAGTATCCATTTCATAAACAGAAAATAGCCTTTCATAGAGCTAGCATGAAAGCTTATGAAAGATTTCTTAGTCTCAAAAAAGAGACTGTTCATTACATAGAGAGTCATGATGACCGCTCGGACATAAGAAAACTGATTGCACAATTAGCCAAGGATGGCGTTAAAACCATACAGGTCATAGACCCAACGGATAACTGGCTATTAAAAAGAATAAAAAACTCATCGCTCAAGCATGAAGTAGCCTTACAAATTTCTAATTCCCCCTTATTTATCAACACCCAAAATGACCTTTCTGATTTTTTTAAACCAAGTAAGAAAAAATTCTTCCAAACTCAGTTTTATATTGCTCAACGAAAAAAATTAAATCTCCTCATTGAAAACAAAGACCAGCCTGTAGGTGGTAAATGGAGTTTTGATGCTGAAAACAGAAAGAAGTACCCAAAGAAGAAACTACCTCCAGCCGTCAGTTTTCCTGATCAAAATGAGGACTATTTAGAAGCGAAGACCTATGTTGAAAAATACTTTGCGGATAACTTAGGCACTTTGACTCAAACGCCTTTTTACCCGCACGATTTCCAAAGTGCTAAAAAGTGGTTTTCTGATTTCTTAAAAGAAAGGTTTGTAGAATTTGGTACTTATGAAGATGCTATTGTCAAGGAAGAGGTAATTCTTAACCATAGCGTACTCACCCCAATGCTTAATGTGGGCTTAGTTACTCCTCAGTCAATTATTCAAATGACTTTGGCACATGCTGCAACTCATCAGGTTCCCATAAATTCTGTGGAAGGCTTTGTTAGGCAAATTACTGGCTGGAGGGAATTTATACGAGGTATTTATGAAGTAAAAGGCACTCAAGAAAGAACAACCAATTTCTGGGGGTTCAAAAGAAAAATCCCTGTTTCTTTTTATAACGGCACCACAGGAATTCCCCCCGTGGATCTCACGATTAAAAAATTATTAAAAACAGGCTATTGTCATCACATAGAACGCCTTATGGTGTTGGGGAATTTTATGTTGCTGTGTGAGTTTGACCCTGATGAGGTCTACCGGTGGTTTATGGAATTATTCATAGATGCTTATGACTGGGTGATGGTTCCTAATATCTATGGCATGAGTCAGTTTTCTGATGGAGGTCTTATGTCTACCAAACCGTATATCAGTGGTAGTAACTATCTGATGAAAATGAGTAATTATACTAAAGGCGATTGGCAAGTGACTTGGGATGCGCTCTTCTGGCGATTTATGCATGTTCACAGGGCCTTCTTTTTAAAGAATCCTCGTCTAGGGATGTTAGTAAAGAATTTTGATAAAATGGAAGCCACTAAACAAGAAGAACATTTGAGAAGGGCGGAAGAATATCTCAAATCCTTGGATTTAAACTGATTATTAACTTATTAATATCCAATTAAATCTGAAAATGAACAAAAAGACACTTATAGATCAAATAAAGAGTGTTTTTTTTTGATCCTGAAAAACACCGTTCCACGGCGGCCCTCTAGAATCGGGTATTCCTAAAATTAGGGGCTTTCTGCGTCGGCAGTCCGATTCATTTTTTACATGCCGCGGGGGCGGCCCCCTGAAAAAACGGAACCAAAAAAATCTACAAGGCCGCTTGGCGGTCAAAAACAACATGGTACGCCATCGCGGCTCTACCGGGTTTTTTGACAGACCAGCCCTCCTATATGAAGATCTTAAAGTAGAAATTTTAGATAGTAAAACGCAATGAACCAACCCCGACCCAAGGGTACGGGGTATCTCTATCGGCCAAAAGCTTTTTTATCGACTCAAGAGTCGGGAAATTAGGTATCCCTCAGGGATTAAATTATTTACTTGGATACCAGTAATTATTAACTTCTAATGGCTCACAAAAAGGCAGTTTGAAAGTGAGATTGAGTTTTGAGAATCAAAAAAACCCCTCCCCTTCAGCCATTGGCTGGTGAGAGGGGAATAACTGTTTTATAAAAAACAGCTAAATTATCTTACCATATTTTTACTCTTTCCGTTTCTGGTTTCCACATAGAATCTCCTTCTTTTACGCCGAAAGCTTCATAAAACTCTGGCATATTGGTAATAGGGCCATTGGCTCTGTACATGCCAGGAGAATGAGGATCTGTGTTGATCTGAGTTCTCAAAGTACCGTCTTTGTATTTAATACGCCAGATAGTTCCCCATGAAATAAAAAATCTTTGTTCCGCAGTTAAACCATCTATCAAACCTGGATCTCCATTTTCTTCTATGTATTTCTTCAACCCATAATATGCAGCATTAATTCCCCCTAAGTCGCCTATATTTTCTCCTAAAGTAAAAGCACCATTTACATGCAGGCTATCTAATGGCTCATACTCATCGTATTGCGCTACTAGTTGTCCTGTTCTAGCCTTAAAACTTTTTAAGTCTTCAGCACTCCACCAATTCACTAAATTTCCGTCAGCATCAAATCTGCTTCCTTGGTCATCAAACCCATGAGAAATCTCGTGGCCAATTACCCCGCCAATGCCGCCATAATTAACGGCCTCATCAGCTTCATAGTTGTAAAATGGAGGTTGTAAGATGGCTGCTGGGAATACAATCTCATTAAATAGAGGATTGTAATAAGCATTGACAGTCTGTGGAGTCATTCCCCATACATCTTTATCTACTGGTTTATTTAATTGAGATATTTGATATTCAAATTGGAATTTAGAAGCATTCATTACGTTTTGAGCAAAAGAAGTATTTTCAGGTTTACTACTTAGTTCTAATCCTGAATAGTCTCTCCACTTATCAGGATAACCTATCTTCACAGTTATCTTATCTAGTTTCTTAAGTGCTTTTTGTTTGGTAGAGTCAGACATCCACTCTAGGCCATTTATTCTATCCACATAAGCTCTTTTGATATTAGTAACCATTTTTTGAGCTTTTGCTTTAGCTTCAGGCGGAAATGTTTTTTCAACGTACAGTTTACCTATGGCTTCACCTAATGCACCGTTAGTAGCACCCAATACTCTTTTCCACCTAGGTCTCATTTCTTGAACACCCCTTAGTTCTTTACTATAAAAGTCAAAATTTGCTTTTACAAAAGCATGACTTAAAATACCCGATGCACTATTAATAGCATTCCATCTCAAATATTCTTTCCAAATGGATACAGGTGTTTTAGTTATTATTTTTTGGAATTCGGCCATAAACTTTGGCTGACTCACAATGATGGTATCCAAACCTGATACACCAAGTCCTGTAAAATAAGTATCCCAATTTATAGATGGCACTATTTTAGACAATGCTGAAATTGGCATCTTATTGTATAAAGCTGGAATATTTCTTCTTTCAACATTAGTCATAGAGGCATTTGCCAGCTGCGTTTCTAGCTGCATGATTCTGTTAGCCTGTGCCTTTGCTTTTGATTCTTCATCACCTAAAAGCATTAACATCTTTGTGATATATGAAAGATATTTTTCTCTCGTTTCTATAGACTTCTGATCAGTCTTTGTATAATAATCCCTATCAGGTAACCCTAAACCTCCTTGTCCTAAATAAGCCGCATTGGTTGTACTCTTTTTTAGATCTGGGAAAATACTAAATCCAAAAAAAGCTCCCCCTCCTCTTTTTTGCTGAACTACTAAATAGTTTTGAAGATCTTTTACATTAGCAATTTTTTGAATTTCTTCAAAATACGGATTTAATGGTGCTGAGCTTACTTTTTCTGCCAAAAGAGAATCCATACCAATACTATAAAAAGTAGCTGCTTTAAACTGATCTGTACCCTCTGGGTATTTACCATTTCCACTTGCTTCTTCTAGTACATTGAGTACTACTTCTTCATTGATATCTCTCAGCTCATTAAAACTACCCCATCTTCCTTGATCTCCCGGAATTTCTGTTTTGTCAATCCACTTACCGTTAACAAACCTAAAGAAGTCTTCCGATGGTGCCACTGTAGAATCAATATTGTTAAGATTTAATCCAGCATTAACTACACTTGGGCTTTCATTAGTTTGTTTATTACATCCTAGCACTATCACCGCTAGCATCATAATAATTCCAAAATATTTTTTCATCTTTATACACTTTTACTTTCAGTTTAAAATTAGCACCTTGATTGATCATAACACATAGAAATCTATGTCAAAGGTTATTAAGAGTGTTCAAGAGATTTAAAATGAGCTTTTGATGTCTTATCAATTAACCCTTGAGCCTTAAAGCTAAAGCGTTTTCCATTCATCACTTAGCCCATTCACTTTATATATTTAATTCCTATCTTAACTATTTTATTTTTGAATTTGGTCAAATTATGATCTTTAGCCCTTACCCAAGTATGAAATATATTGTTTACGTTTTCGCAGTTTGCCTTATTTTTCTTATCAGCTGTAATGCCCCACAAGTAAAAACAAATGAGGTGTCTAACACAGCAAATGACTATTTAAACTTTGCCGATCCTGAAGATCAGTTTACTGGTGGTATCAAAATGATTCCTATCAGTACCCCAAAAGGAGAGTTTAACGTTTGGACGAAAAGAGTAGGCAATAATCCTAAAATTAAAGTACTTCTTCTGCATGGTGGGCCAGGATTAACTCATGAGCTATACGAGTGTTTTGATGGTTACTTCCCACAAGAAGGAATAGAATATATTTATTATGATCAACTGGGTTCTTATTATAGTGATCAACCGACTGACAGCAGTTTATGGACGAACGAAAGGTTTGTAGAAGAGGTGGAGCAGGTCAGAAAAGCCTTGAAACTAGACAAAGATAATTTCTACATTTTGGGTCAGTCATGGGGTGGTATTTTAGCCATGGAATATGCTTTAAAGTATCAAAAAAACCTAAAAGGTCTAATCATTTCTAACATGATGGCCAGTATTCCAGAATATAATCAGTATGCCAAAGAAGTTTTAGGCCCTAATATGGATCCAACTGTTTATGCTGAAATACAAGCAATAGAAGCAAAAGAAGATTTTAGCAATCCTAGATATGAAGAATTATTATTTGAACATCATTATACCGAACATGTTTTAAGAATGCCCATTGCTGAGTGGCCAGAATCTATCAACAGAACCTTTAAACATATAAACCCAAATGTCTATGTTTATATGCAGGGCTATAGTGAATTTGGAATAACAGGAGATGCTACCCTAAAAGATTGGGATGTAAAAGACCGTTTAAAAGAACTCACAGTACCAACATTAGTAGTGGGAGCTACCCATGATACCATGGATCCAAAACACATGGAATGGATGTCTAAAGAAGTACAAAATGGCCAGTTTTTATTATGCCCCAATGGAAGTCACCTTTCTCAATATGACGATCAAAAAACTTACTTCACAGGAGTCATTGATTTTATCAAAAGTGTAGAAAAGCAGTAATGGAATAATAAAATGTTTTAGCGCTTAGTCAATTGCACTTTAGTGCCAGAATATTCTTTAGAAAAAGTATTTAGTCTTAATCTTCTAAAATTTATAAAAACTGTGTTTTTCTTTTTCATTTATTGAATAAATTACGGTTTAAAATTATTAAACCATCAATCTCAATTTCTATGAATCATCAAGAAATAATACAAGAAGTAATCAAAAGAATTAAACGATCGGATTTTAATTATGAAATAAAATCCTATTTGGCAAGTAAAGAATTTAGTCAAGCCGAATGTAATCAGTTAATCCTGGAAGCAGAGAAAGTTTTAAAAAATGAGCGATTGAAAACACTGCCTTTGAGGAATAAAATTAATTTTGCCATATGGCTAGTATTATTCGTCTCGTTCATTTTTATTTTTTTTATAGCTCTTCCAAATCAGATTTTCACTAGTTATATCGCTGCTCTTTCCATTACAGGTGCACTCTTAATTTCATTTACTGGTTGTGTAACCTTAATATTCTTTAAAAGTTGGAAATTTCTAAAGGTAGATAAAAGAGGAAATCAAAACATTAATTTCCTTGAAATTGCCACTGCTTCTTTAATACCAGCCATCATGTTAATATGGGGTTTAATGATGAGATTTGAATATGTTAATGATCAAGAATTGAAAGCCAATCAAGTCCATACAGAAGGAATTGTAGTAAACGGTCAATCAGTCAAATTTCATCTTATTGATGATACATACATCACAGTAAAATTTAGAACATTAGAAGGCAAAATCATGATAGCAAGTGAAGACCTATCAGAAGATGAGTATTTTAGGTTTTATGATGATCAAATAGTCAGGATGGTTTATTCCTCAGAAAACCCTCTTAACATTGCTATTCTTACAAATACTCAGGCTGCAAAAAAGTTTTTAAACTCTGAAGAAAGAAGTCTTTATCCCAAAGACTTAATCAGTCTGATCAATGAAGGGCATGTTGGAGAAAAACTAGATCGCATAAATAGTGGATGGACATTTAATGATCAATTAAAGTCATGGGAGAATATAGAAAAAAATATGCTTATCAACATGAAAGTAAATGAATTGACCTATATCTCCAATAAAAGTGAGGTTATTGTATTTCCTCGTTATTTTGAGGAATTAGGCTTTAAAAGTATGAATGAATCAAATGCTAGATCACATCCATTAACTCAAAAAGAACAGTTATTTGAATCTAATGAATATTACGCTTCTATCAAGCGTGATAATAAAAACAATCTATTCTTAGTTAAAATTTCCAAAAAGAACTGATAATTAACTTTCCAAGAAATGTCTCAAACTTTTGAAATTAACAAAACAACGAAATTCAATATGAAAATAATTTGGTTTTCCTTACTTTTTATAATACTTCTCGGTAGTTGTCAAAAAAGATACGAAGGAAAGGTAATCGCATTTGTAGGTGCTAAATTAATAAATGGTACAAAGACTGATCCTATAAAAAATAGTATACTCTTAATACATGAAGGTAAAGTTGTAGATGTTGGGACAACCAACGAAGTAACCCTACCGGATAACGCTCAAATTATCGATGCTACTGGAAAGTATATTATGCCTGGAATCATTAACGCGCATGGACATATAGGAGGAACAGAAGGGTTAAAAGGTGGGAAGTATTCAAGAGCTAATGTTATAAGGGATTTAAAACTCAATGCCAGTTATGGAATTACCACTGTTGTTAGTTTAGGAGGTGACGGACAAGCTTCTTTTGATATTCGGAATCAACAAAACACCAAGGACTTGAAAAGAAGCCGCTTATTTGTTGCAGGTGATATAGTCGTTGGGAACGAAATAGAAAAGGTCATAAAAACGGTAGACAAAAATGCCAATAATAAGGCAGATTTCATTAAAATAAGAGTGGATGACAATTTAGGGGTTTCTAATAAAATGCCAAAAGATATTTATGAAGCAATCATCAATAGAACACATGAAAAAAACCTTCGGCTAGCTTCTCATTTATATTACTTAGAAGATGCCAAGTCCTTGCTCAAAGTAGGTACAGATTACATAGCCCATAGTATCAGGGATCAGGAAGTTGATGAGGAAGTAATTCAACTAATGCTTGAAAAAGAAGTACCCTATTGTCCTACCCTCATGCGAGAAGTATCTACGTATGTCTATGAAAACAGGCCTGCTTTTTTTGATGATCCTTTCTTTCTAAAAAGTGTTGATCAAGAAATCTTAACTGCTTTACAAGACTCGGCAAGGCAAAAGAGAATTCAAAACAGTGAACGTTTACAATCATACAAAACAGCTCTTAAAATGGCTCAAAAAAACCTGAAGGTCTTGGCTGATAAAGGAGTCAATATTGTAATGGGAACTGACAGTGGGCCTGCTGGTAGGTTCCAAGGGTATTTTGAGCATCAAGAGCTACAACTTATGGAAGAGGCAGGGTTAACTCCTGAACAAATCATTTATTCTGCTACAGGAGGAGCTGCCAAAGCTTTACAACTAAAGGGTATAGGGACTTTAGAAAAAGGGAATTGGGGAGATTTAATCATTTTAGACAAAGATCCTTTAAAAAGTATTGTGAATACCACAAGTATTTCTTCTGTGTGGATTGCCGGCAATAAAATTCAATAAAGTCTTTATACTTAACTGTTAATTCACATTTCTTATAGCCGATGAATTGATCTAATGAACCATAGAATTAAACCATACTTTTAGATAGAATTGTTTTATTTCCATTGAGAATAAAACAATTTAAAGTTTATTTTTATGAATCCTTTCCTTATATCATTCTCAAAAATTGAATTTTTGAGAATTTATGACTACTGTATTATTTATCATTAACTGAACTTATTTGTCAATATTCAACCTGTATTTAATTTAAACCCAAATGTCAACCTTTCGACAACAATGGTTCTGAAAGGGCTATTAGAAACATTAAAGTCAAAATGAAAGTCTCCGGACAATTTAAAACTGGGCATCATATTTTCGCCAAACTACGGTCTGTTATAGATAAATGCGTAAAAAATGATGTACCCATATTCGAGGCTATGACCTGTATTGCCAACGTTAATATAGCGACTGAGTAGTTACAATTTGACAATGAATTTTGTCTAGTAAAAAAAATCAGATACTTAACTTTTCTATGCTTTGAATTGAAAAAAATCTAAACCTTTTGAATTTCTTAAATTTGGACTTGAGCGAGTTTTAAATCACTCGATTTTTTACTATTTAAATTATATTTGAAATGAAAAAGAGAATAATGTTTTTTTGCGTATGTGTTTTTTTAACATTGAGTTATTCATGTTCTTCAGAATTAGAAGAAATTAATGTAATAGAAGAAGTTCCTTCTGCAGGGGGGGGAGATGAAGAAGAAGAAATATTTCCTCCAGTTAGACATAAAGATTAATTGTACTATTAATTCATGTATAGCAAATGATAATGGTAATCTTTTTAGTCCTATTTTATTAGAAAAAGAAGCCTTAATTTAATAATTTACAATTTTATTATCTAATTAAGCTATCATAAATTGTAAGTAGTGATGAAGAGATTACTATTATTTTTTATCCTTTTTTTGCAGTTATTTAATGTGTATTCAAAACAGAATGAATTTATTGATAGTGCATATTATTACCAAAGCAATAAAGAATACGATAAGGCAATTTCAATAGGGTATCAATTTTTAGCAAGTAATCCAGATGATCTTGACAAGGCAGATACTTATTATTTAATAGCCTATTGTTATGATAGAAAAAAGCTTACTGCAAAAGCTGTAGACAACTATTTATTAGCTAATCAATTTTATCAAAAAAAGGAATATCAAGCTAATGTCTACAGTAATCTAGCTGTTATATACAAAAAAGCAAGTCTATTTGACCAAGCCATTACATACTACAATAAAGCTCTTAATTTATGCCAAGAGGAAGAGAAAAAGGGAATTTTTTTGATTAACAGAGCAATGTCCCTAAAACATAAAGGTAAATACGATTCAGCATTTGAAGATGTCTTAAAGGTCTATGAGATAGCACAAAAAAACGATAGTAAGAATCTTTTATCCAAAGTCTATAATCAAAAAGGGTTGATAAAATTAGGAACTGGAAATTATTCAGATGCTATAGATAATTTCATTTCTTTAAATGAGTTGAACTATTCAGGAAAGACTTATTTTAATCTTGGAGAGGCGACACTTTTATCTGGTGATACCGCAAAAGCAAAAATGATTTTTAATAATGGGTTAGCAGACGATAGCCAAACGGTAGATCAAAGATTTAAGTTATTGAAACGTTTAGGGGAATTAAATATAGAAAATAAGGAGTACAAAAGTGGACTACAGAAATTTTTGAAAGCAGAGAAATTGTTAAAGCAACAAAGTTATATTGAAGCGGAAGATTTACCAATATACAGCTTAATTAGCATTGCTTATGAAAATCTAGGAGATATTAAAGAAGCTTTAACCTATACTAGGAATCTAAATGAAATACAGAGAGATTATATTAAAATGCAGGATGAATTAATAGATAAATATGAAGCAGCTAAGATTGTCAACAGAGAGCTTGAATTCAAAAAAAAGCAAAGACAAAGTAAAGAAAAAGATAATCTATATTTTGGGCTTAGGCTTGTTATCTGTTTATTATTATTAATATCAGTTGTCTTTTTTTTCTACAGGAAAAGAATTTTGAAAAAACTAAAAAAAATAAGCGATAACCTTGCGCAGATTAAAATATTGGTAGAAGAAAATTAGAGTATATCTAAATCTTCGTCAAATGAGCAATGGTAAGAACCTTAGTTTTTAGTTTCGAGTAAGAAAGGTATAAATTTTTCAATTCTGCTTCTAACTCTAATCTTTCGTTTCTCTCTTTATCAGATTCAGAACATAATTTATCAATTAAATTCATTACACTTTCATAGCCGATCTCTTGGTTATTTTCTTCTGCAAGAATATACTCTTGCCTATACATATCCCCTAAACCCAGAAACAACCAATCCAAACTTAATTGAGGGTATTTTGTAAAGATTTTAATTAATAAATCAGATTTCAAATGACTACCACTTCTTTTAAGAACGGATTGTAACCTATTCTCCTTCACACCGATTTGCCTTTCAATTTCTTTCATTGAAATGTCTAGGCTGTCAAGAAATATAGAAAGTCTATCTTTTATATCCATTTTTATTTCTGCTGATATATAGGAAAACAAAAAAAAATAATGATTTTCTTTGCACGTAACTATTTTGTATACATATTTGCTCTACAGAAATCAAATATAAGGTATAAACATAATAGTAAACAAAATGCGCTACTCAGTTTAGATTTTTCCTGTACATATTTTGTATAGCTAGTAAGCATAAAAATTTTCTTTATTTTCATAATAATTTGACTAGTAGTTAACTGGTAAATTAAAATTTATTAGTTGAAAAATCCCTTTTCATGTCGGTCTAGGGTAATGGTAAGGTGTGTGAGTCTGCGAAACCCACAACCGTTAGGTAGCACCTTACTTTTTATGTCTTTATGTTTAAAATTTAGGTTAGCATAACATGATATGAATCAGTCAAGAGTTTTTGAGAGACTTTCCATCAGATTCTATATCAATGGTGTGTGTGGCTAAAATAAGCCGATCAAAAAGAGTATGTCTCTGGCATACTCTTTACTTTCATTTTTAATAAACTAATTATGCAAAAAATTGATATTGAAAGGTTTAAAATTGCTATTACGGAAAAGGCTAATGAGCAAGTGACTTTACAAATAAAAACCTCAGAAGAATTGACCGATAATGATATTTATTGTGTTTTTGTTACCGCTTTCTTTGAGCTTAGAAAAAGAGATCCACAGATATTAAACAATTTGCTTTTTGCTTCATTAGCTGCTCTTCATGATGACGAATTAATAATGAATGGAGTGTACGAGGCTCTAGCAAAGATTTAAACCAAATATATTTTTAATAACCAATGATTAATTTAATTATGAGAAAAAATTACCCGATAAGAGATGTTATTCTAACAATATTATTACTTTTTGTTAGTAATGTAATATATGCCCAGAAAGAGAACAATGGGTTTGTAATGTCAAAAACAAATAGTAGCGAATTAAGTGAAAAGTATGTAAATCAACTGAATAGATTACGACTACAAAAAAGTATTTTAAGACTTGATATTTTTGAGACTAAAAACTTAACCCAGTTACTTGAAAAAGAAAAGGTTGACCTTAGTTTTATAGCTAGGCTCAAAGGTTTATCAGCAGATTTAGATAAAATTGAATTTCGTTCTATTAATGATTTTTCTTGGAATGGGAGATTTGGTAAAAGCATAATTCTATTAACAGTTTACAAAGGAGAGTTACATGGACAAATTAGACATCTAGGGCAATCATATGAAATACAACCGTTAGGTAAAAAACACGCTGTTATAATAAAATACAATATGCCTTTATTGAGACAAAAAGACTGTTTTATTGGTGAAGATGATGAAAGTGGAGATTTACCTAAAATTAGCATCGAGCGGAGTAGAAGACCAAGTGGGTCGAACAGTATAGTAGATGTTTTATTTCTTTACAGTAGAGCAGCAGAAGCTACTGGGTTAAACCCCCAAACCATAGCCATGAACGCTATCCAACAATGGAACAGCACCAGAAATAACAGTAACGCTTTTGTATCTATGAGATTAGCAGGGGTTGAAAGATTTCAAAACTTTGGAGAAACTAGGTTTCCTCGTTCAGATGCTCAGAGTTTAAGTAATAATTCCATAGCAAAAGGAAGAAGAGATGCTACGGAAGCTGATTTAGTTATCATTTTGACAAATGGAACAAGAGGTGATTATGTAGGTACAGCAGGCGTAGTAGCGGATATAGGTTTGTCTGATGCTACCTCTTATGCTGTAGTACAAATAGCAAATGCAACTTCTACTATTACTTTTGCCCATGAAGCAGGACACTTATTAGCTGGAAGACATCAGATAAGTCAAGACCCTACAGTAGGTGATATGCATGGACATGGGTGGAAAAAAGGGTTTCTTTTCTTTACTAATAGATTTGGAAGTATCATGCATACTCAGAGAACTATTGCAAATAAAGAAGTAGAGCGAACTTTTCATTTTTCTAACCCAAATGTAGAAAATAGAAATAAAGATACTGGAGTGAATGGAGAGTCATTTAATACAAGAGTTTTTAACTTAAATGGTAGAGTAGTTTGCAATTATAGGGGGGATCAAAATCCATTAAATACTACAATTAGCGGAGTGGGTACAGCTACTAATGGAGAACTGCTAACTTTCTCTGCTAATGTAAGTGGTGGTAATGCACCGTTTACTTATAATTGGATAGCAACGACTATTAGTGGCACTAGACTTCAGGGCGGAACAAACCGAACACTTTTAATCAATATGCCTTCTAATGAAAGCATGATACTAGAATTATCTGTTAGAGATAGCAACAACAGAGTTACTGTTGCAAGTTCCTTTATACAGAATGTAAGTACTTCTGGCGGTGGTGGAGATCCTTTGGTATTCTTTGACAAAGAGAATGAATTAGCGGTAGAAGAAATTTTAGAAGTGCTTACTTTCCCTAATCCAACAACGGATATAATACAAATAGCTATACCATCACAGTTTTATGAAGCACAATTATTAGATTTGAATGCAATGTCGTTTAGTTAGTATCCATATATAATCGACTGTTAATGAGCTTTTTGTATTTTTTATTCTTATTTTCTGTTACTTTTTTTCGATATGATTTATCTTTAGGGGTATATAGAGGGTACTGCAACTAAAGCAGCAACAGATTATCGATTAAAATTAACACAACATATTGACGATGAGTTTGACGAAACAGATTTTATCAGCCGTTGCAAAGACGGCTCAGAAGGGCTATTTACCCGTCAGCCAAAGCTCACCCTCAAACACTTAATATTATTTATAATGAGCTCTCGTAGTTCTGTTCAACGAGGATTGGATGAGTTTTATCAGAAAATCAACTCAGAAGAATATTCCATACGAGAAGTAACTAAAGGAGCTTTCAGTATGGCTCGCAATAAGCTCAATGAGTGGGGCTTTCAACACCTGAACGAAATATGCATAGATTTTTTCTACGAAAATGCCCCTTATCATAAATGGCATGATTTCAGGTTGTTGGCTGTGGATGGAAGTCGTTTGCAATTACCCAACCATCCTACGATAAAAGAAGAATTTGGAGAAATAAAGACAGGAAGAAATGGAGACACGCCCTGTTCTATGGCTACTTGTTCGTTGCTTTATGATGTACTCAACCAGGTAACTTTAGACGCTCAAATAGGTCCTTATAAAAATAGTTCCAAGAAGAAAGCAGGGGAATCAGCCTTATTGAAAGATCATCTGCCTAAGATGAAAAATGGAGATTTGGTGCTTTTTGATAGGGGCTACCCAAGTAAACTGTTGTTTTTTAAACTCATTGCTCAAGGAGTAGACTTTTGTATGAGGATGAAGGGGAGTTGGTGGAAAGAAGTGCGTGCTTTTAGAGAAAGTGATCAGCCGGAGGTGTTGGTTGAATTTAAGTTAGACAAAAAAGATCATCAAAAGATGGAAGGATATCAGCAAGCTACCCCTGAAACGATCACGTGCCGATTAATAAAAGTGGTATTAGACACAGGAGAAATTGAAATACTATGTAGTTCTCTAACCGATACTGAAAAGTACCCCCACGATCAATTCGCAGATTTGTATCATAAGCGATGGAATGAAGAAGAAGCCTATAAGTTGCTCAAAAACAGAGCAGAAGTAGAAAGGTTTAGCGGTAAAACCGCCAAGGCCATAAAGCAGGACTTCTTCGCTAAGATATTTTTAACCTCTTTGATGGCTGCTTACGCCCACCCCATAGAAGAAAAGGTAAGAGCTGAATACAAAGCTGATGAAAATCGAAAACATGATCAAAAAATTAACCGTACCAGTGCTTTGGCAATGACTAGAGATATATTGGTAGGTATGTTTGGTAAATCAGATTACCAAGGTGCTTTAAATGCTTTTGATAACATTGTCTCCAGGACTAGGGAGATTATTAGACCTAAGAGAAAAAATGAACGAAAACACAGGCCTAAGAAAACTTACCCTATGAATCACAAGCCTTTATGATGCAGAATTAGCTAAACGACATTG
>CALGOB010000007.1 GCA_937958005.1 uncultured Cyclobacteriaceae bacterium | reverse complement strand
GGATTATATTAATTGGTATAATAACAAAAGATTACATTCTTCTTTAGGATATCTCTCCCCTTTAGAGATGGAAGTAAAATTAAGAGGGTTTAGAAAATTAGTGGCTTAGAAAATTAGTCCCAAATTTACTAGGAAGTCCACCATTTAGCTTTTCTAATAATTATCTTTCTGGCGGGCAACACAAATTATACGGGTTAATATAGAATTCTATTTCGCTTTTGTATTTTTAACCCGAATGATGCATTAGACTTTTAAGAGGAAATCATAAATGGCTGTTAGATAGCTGCTTAAATTCTGATTTGCAACGCAGACATAGTCTCCGTTATGGTGAGTAGGAAATTAGGATTTAAGTGGCTAGATGACTGTTAGTTATGGTTTGCATCAAATTTCTATTGCATCATTCGGGTTGAATGTTTTATAACTGCTTCGGTAGTCTTTATTTAGACGAACTAGAATTTTGTAATGATTTTTAGAATTTGAAAAAAACAACCAAAATTAATAGGCTTATACAATTCTTAGTAGAACCCGAATTCTAAGATGTTAAACTTGGATCCAAGTATTATATCCTTAAATAGAATAAACCAGCATAAATAAAATAGCAATAACAATTATTAAGGCAACTATTGGGTTAATTTTATTTGTTTTTGGAAATTCATATTGACAAATAGGACATTCCTTTTCTTTTTCATCAATTTCCATAGCGCATGACGGGCATTCTTTTTTACTCATGTTGTAAAGTTAAAAGTTTAAGTTAATATTAATGGCCTGTTAAAGTCTATGAATAAGTTTGTCTTACATGGACAATTGCATGTACATCTTACTTGATCTACGTAAATGCAATTTCTTTCTATTTAGTTTTAGTAAGTATTTATTGATTTAAAATAAACTCTAAAAAGATGAGCATCAAGAAAAGCCTAGAAGAGAACAAAGCTGAAATCCTAAAAAATTTACCAGAAGAATTTCATGATGATTTTTTGAAGGAAATGGCTGATGTCAAAGAGATTCCTGAGCCTTTACCATTAAAGACTGTAGAAGAGTTAGTGGCATCTGCTTTACCAGAAGGTTTAAAGAAAGATGCAAAGGATATTTCCAATGAAATTACTGACAAACCTAACTCGGCGGCATCAAAAGAGGAAGAAAAAGCTGAAATTTTGAAAGCATTACCTGATGATTTAAAGGCAGGATTTGAGAAAAAATGGAATGGTTAGTGGAAATTATATTTTCCAAACGATTTATGATAAAAACAAAGCCCTAAAGATCACTATCCTTAGGGCTTTGATTTACTTTTTTATTCATAAGTTGATACTATTCATTTAATCCCTAAGGGATATTAATTGCCTAGTGCAGGCATCCCGATTCTTCCGCGAGCGCGCCATAGCTTCTCAGCGGAGACGCTGAGTCGATCATTAAATTATTGCCCGATACTTCTTACCCTTGGGGCCGGGTTGGTTCATTCATTACCTGATTTTTTGAATGAATCAAACTTAGATGCACTATTTACTTTAGGAAATACATTGTTTTCTGTATTTACATCAGGTAATTCTTGGTTTGGATCTATGACAATATTGACAACTTCTTTATTCTTCAAGAAAGCTTTTTTAAACTGACCTTCATTATGTCTCCATACTTCAGCTGAGAGACGCTCTATTTCTTTAGTGCCGTCCGCAAATGTCCATTCAATGATGATTGGCATTACCAAACCGCCTAAGTTATTAAAGGTCAATTCATAAAGGTTTTTGCCCGCTAAATTCTTCCTTACTTCCGTTTCATTCAACCTACTTAGAAATTGTCCATATCCAGCGGCAGGAGTTGATTTTAGGTTGATTTCTTGAGGACCCTCACTAAAATCATTGTTATTTCCATTTGATCCAGAACCAGCTATCTTAGTTGACTTTCCTTTTTTTATCTTCTTTTCAACCTCATTAGATTCATCTTTGACGGTAAACCATTTGACATTGGCTAATTCTATATCAATATTATCTGTAGTGAAAAACCAACCTTTCCAAAACCAATCTAAATCTACTGCAGTTCCGTCTTCTAATGTTCTAAACAGGTCAGAAGGATTTGGGTGCTTATACTTCCACCTGTTTGCATATTCTTTAAAAGCAATATCAAATAACTCCTTGCCGATAATTGTTTCTCTCAGTACTTGAAGTCCAGCGGTAGGTTTTCTGTAAAAATTGGAACCCATTTGTGTAAGAATATCATTGTCAGAATTAGTCATGATGGGACGCATAGTCGTCCTGCTTCCTTTCATATATGGGATTATATCTTTTGGCTTAAAATTAGTGTACTGTGGTTCAGGATATTTTTCCTTCATAGTTCTTTCATTTAGGAAAGTATTTAATCCTTCATCCATCCACATCCACTTTCTTTCATCAGAACTGACGATCATTGGAAACCAATTATGACCTACTTCGTGCACGATTGTTCCTACCATTCTATTTTTGGCAGGATCTGTCATTTGACCATTAACAGGCCTGCCACCATTAAATGAAATCATAGGAAACTCCATTCCGATATTTGATGTATTTACAGAGATAGCTACTGGATAAGGATAATCAAAAGTTGCTTCAGAATATACCTCCAAAGCATTTTTAACTGCTAGCGTAGATTCTTCACTCCAAGTAGGTAAACCCTCATTTGGGTAAAAAGACATTGCCATTACCGTATTTGTTTCAAGTTTTACTGCTTGTGCATCCCAAATAAATTTTCTTGAACTTGCAAATGCTACGTCCCTCACATTTTGGGCTTTAAATTTCCAAGTTTTAGTTTTCTTCTCTTTTTTTCTCTCATTTTGAAGAGCTTCTTCAGGAGTAATGATGATAACAGGTCTGTTAAATGTACTTCTAGCTTTGTCTAACCTACTGATTTGTTTCTTAGTCAAAACATCTTTTTCATTTGTTAAAACACCTGTTCCAGCTACTATATGATCCGCAGGAACTGTTAGTTCAATTTCATAATCTCCAAATTCTAAAGCGAACTCCCCAAGCCTTTGAAACTGCTTGTTTTGCCAGCCTTCGGTGTCATTATAAACCGCCATTCTTGGAAACCAGTGCCCCAATAGAAATACTTTATTATCATCTTTTGGGAAATATTCATATCCTTCTCGCGATAGTCTGAATTTTGCCCTGTCAGTAATGTGGTTTTGCCAAGTGATAGAGAAAGTAATAGATTTTTTTGAAGCAAGTGGTTGTTTCAAGTCAACTCGCATCATAGTGTTATTAACAATATATTTTAAATCATTTCCATCACTATCAATAACTGTATTAACACTTGTTCCCGCTTTGAAATCGATTGGTCGTACTAAATATTGCATGTTAAGAGAATTCATTCCATCTCTTAATCCACCGCCTAAGGAACCAAAATCTTCATTCTCTTGCTTATTAACGTTTTGTTCCAATTGAATCCATAAGAATTTTAAATCATCTGGTGAATTATTGTAATAGGTAATGGTCTCCTGCCCAGATAAAATATCTCTTTTCTCATCTAATATGGCAGTTATTTTGTAATCAGCTTTTTGTTGCCAATATTCAGCACCAGGCGCTCCAGAAGCTGTTCTGTAGGGACTTGGTGGCTCAAGTAAACGGTCTATCGCTTCAAATTTGCCAGAATATGGCGGAGCCTTTTGAGCAAATGCCTGTAAGGAAGTGATCAATAAAGCTATTGCAAGGAAATATCTCATTTTTTATTTTGGAATTTAAATACTCGAATAGTTGTAAAGAAAATCATTCTATATATAGATGAAAAGATATCTTTTATTAGTGGTATCCCTATTATTTGATTAATTTGGACTCGTTTGAGAAAAGCCCATGTATTTGTGAATAAATTTAGTTTAATCGCTTTTTTAATGGTTGTTGTATTGACAATTCAATCTTGTCAAGAATCAGATCCAACAGAAATCAACTTTTACCATTGGAAATCTAAGGCAAAATATGATGAAAGTACTGATCAAGTTATTAAAAGACTTGCCAATCAACCAAAAATCTACATGCATTATTTTGATGTAGATATTGTTCAAACAAACCAAACTGATAACGGACAAATATTCCCTGTTTATTTGCTTAAAGAGGTAGATGTTGCTTATAAAGCAATGGAAGTGGTTCCTGTGGTATATATAGCTAATAGGATATGGGCAAATAAACCTTCAATACATGACTTAAGTAAGAAAATTATTAAATTAACGAATCAGATAAGTCAGCAACATTTTGGTTTAAAACACTCAACTATTCATTTAGACTGTGATTGGACTATGTCTACTAGAAATCAATATTTCAAATTGATCGAATTACTCAATCAAAAATTAGATGTAATTCCAACTATTAGACTTCATCAAGTAAAATACAAAGACAGAACAGGAGTTCCTCCTGTAAAGCAAAGTGTTTTAATGCTTTATAACGTGGGTGATTTAAAAGATTTTGAGCACAATTCAATTTTATCAGTAGAGGTAGTGGAAAAATACTTAAATGAAGATTCTAGTTACCCTTTAAAAATGAAATTAGCCTTGCCTCTTTTTTCTCAAACTGTAATTAAAAATAATGATGATGAGATTAGGCTTGTGAATCATGTCGATAAAACTTCATTAATAAGCGCCCCAGGTTATTTTAAAGAGATAAACCCAAACGTTTATCAAGTACTTAAAGATACGCTTTATCATGGGTATTATCTTTCTCAAGGGTACAACTTGAAACTTGAAAAATTAGAAACAGCTGATATTCTTTCGTCTTATGAGGTTTTTAAATCAAGTCAAATTAATTTTGATGAAATCATATTTTATCACCTAGATAGCAAAGTGTTAGCAGGAACAAATATACAATCCATTATTAATCAATTATGAAGTCAATACTACTTAGTATGCTTATGCTTATCCCGCTCATAGCTAGTCCATGTGGTTGGTTTTATGAAGATGATTCCTACTTGTTTTACAATGTATTTGATCAATCACAGGTCTCTGATCAATCATACCTTCCTTTCTTAAGAGATAGTTTTCATACATTTTACGAAAATTCGAGAGAGGAGATTTCAGAGTATGAAGGAAATTTAAGTGCTTGGCAAGAATTGTTGCCAGATTGGGGAAAAGAAGAATTGTATGAATTGTTTTACCAAACGGGTGATAATGATTTTGATAAGAAATGGAATCAAATAAAAAATCATAAAACGCAAGAGATCAAAAATTACCTAGATTATTCAAGGCTTTGCAATCAACTGATCAGTACAAAAAGAAAATATTCTTGGGACTATGAAGCCATGTCCAAAATTAGTCAAGAAGATATCAAAGAATTACTAAGTTCAGGCTATCAAAATTGGCAGGAACTAAGCAATATATCACTTAAATTGAGATATGCCTATCAAGTAATAAGGTTGTTGCATTACTCAGGTCAATACAATGAGGCCATTAATTTCTATGAAAAACAAATATTAGGCCAAGTACCCAAGGACGAAATTTACTATTACCTAACTGATCAGGTAGCCGGTTGTTATTATTCTACAGAAAGTTATGAGAAGGCTGCTTTTTTATTTTTAAAAGTTTTCAATCATAGTTTGGATAGGAAAAAGTCTGCCTTTGTTAGTTATTCATTTTGTACAAACCATCAAGCAGATGGCACTTATTTGATAACGGATAAAGCAGATAAGGCTACTCACATTTTAATGAAAAGCCTACGGGGTTTTTCAGATGAAATGGCAGGCCTTAGAGAAATGTTAGCGATTGCCCCTAAAGACGAAAAAATGCAGCTTCTTTTCATCAGGGCATTGAATAATTTAGAAAGAGAAGTATGGCCAAAAAATGTGGAATTATCTGATCAATTACTTAATAGAAGTCACTCAAGTACCAAAAGAAAAGCTTCAGACTTATTGGAAATAATTGACCAGATGTATCAGGTTGAAAACCTAACAAACAGAGACTTTTGGGTTTTGGCGGATTCTTACATCTCATTTATAAAGAATGACATAATAAGGGCTGAAAACAAATTGAATGAAGTGACCGACTTGAGATACAGGGATCAAAAGGAGGCCTTAACGCATCTCTATAAGGTGTTTTCTTGGAAAGAGATAAGGGAAGAAAACGAATTGTATTTACTGAAACATTTTGGGGGTAATTTAGGGGATGGTGCTATTGCTGATAGCCATACATTTGAAAGAAAGTGGACTAGATTACTTTTTGATCATGTAGGTCATACCTACTATAGAAAAGGAAATTTAGCAAAAGCTTACTTAACACATCATAATTTATCATCTCTACACCTACAATCTTCCTTGCCTTTGATAGATAGCTTAATTGCCTTTGTTCAAAAGGAGGGTAAGAACGGTTTTGAAGAACAATTAATCCCAAATACGACTAAATTTTTATATGGCAATACTGCAATAAGTTATTTGCATTATGTGAAAGGGAAGTACTTTTTGAATGACTCAAAACCCGAATTGGCAGCCCCTTTCTTGGAATTAGCAAAATCAAGGAAAGATGTTTCGGGTTTCATTTTTAGCAATAATACAAAGGAGTGTTTCAGTTGTCCAACGAATGGGGTGATGGTAGATTCGGTTTTTCTGGCTGGTGTCTTTTCATTTATTAAGCCACATTTTGATAAAGGTGAATTGGCAATTAACTTAAACAAACTAGATTCTTTAACTAAAACCCCAAAGCAATGGAAACGTAAATTAGCTCATTACTTATTAGGCAATTATTATTACAACATATCCAGTTCAGGCTATTTTAGGCAGGTTTTGACTGAAGGATCTCGACGTTATGATTATGATTTCTTTAATTACGGTTATCAGGTGAGCCCTGGTGAGGAAGATAATTTAAATAACTTCATAAAAAGGGGTACTAATTCAGATGCTTACCACGGTTTTGCAAAGGTTGCATATGAACATTACCAAACTGCTATTTCGCTAAGCAGTGACGCTGAATTTAATGCGAGGTGTACCTATCTAATGGCAAAATGTGAATTGAATCAATTATACATACATCAAAGGAAAGATAGTTATGATTATTATTCCGGAGAACTGGCAGGATCACAAGATGAGTACTTTGAGTCTTTTAAGAAGTTGAAAGATGATTATCAAAATACTAAATTCTATGATAAGATTATCAAGGAATGTAGTTTTTTTAGGTATTATAGTTCTTTGTGAATAAAGCGATCATAGTTAATTTATTGTTTTAAGGATTTTGTGCTTCATAAAGATTTTCCTAAACAGCTAGTTAATAACTAGCTGTTTATAAAATAAATGTTAGGCTTCACTTGCTTTGTGAATATGGATTGTACGGATAATTGATAACTGTGATAACCTGATAATGTACTTCTTTTTAAACCAATCATGTAAAAGAACAGGGTTAAAATTAGCTCATCAATTTAATTGAGTAAATTGTTTTATAATACACTTGTTTTAGTTCAAATAACTTTTAGATAATCTATGAAATTTACCTTCACCTTGTGCTTGATGATTTTGGCACAGATTACATTTGCTCAAGACTATTTCTACGAGAACTTTGCACCATTCAATAAAAGTATCCCAAGCCCTGAGGCTTTTTTAGGTTATCCAATTGGAGAACAACATACTAGGCATGATCAGATAGTATCTTACCTAGAGAAATTGGCTGAACTATCTGATAAAGCTTCCATTACCTATTATGGTAAGACTTATGAGAATAGGAAATTGGTTATTCTTAATATTGGCAGTGCCAACAATATCCAAAACTTAGAAAATTTAAGACAAACACACGTTAAAAATGTAGATCCCAATAACAAGGAAGATTTAAATAAGCAACCTATTTTCATAAACTTGGCATATAATGTCCATGGTAATGAACCGTCCAGCTCAGAAGCAGCTTTATTAACTGCTTACACTTTAATCGCTTCTGAAAATCAGGAGGTCTTGAACTACCTTAAAGAAGCCATAGTATTTGTAGACCCTACTATCAACCCAGATGGAAGAGATAGACATACGCAATGGGCTAATTCTCACAAAGGTAGTCCTTTGGTAGATGATCCAATGGACATAGAACACAATGAATTATCACCCAATGGAAGAACTAACCATTATTATTTTGATTTAAATAGAGACTGGTGGTTAGGTATTCATCCTGAAAGTAGGGGTAAATTGGGGTGGTATCACCAGTGGTATCCTAATGTAGTAACTGACTTTCATGAAATGGGAACCAATAGCACTTACTTCTTTGAACCTATGAAGCCGATTGCAAGTAAAGATCCTATTATGCCCAAAGAGAACTATACAACGCTCAATGAATCTTTTGGTAAAGTCTTCGCAAATGATTTAGATAAAATTGGGTCTTTATATTATACCAAAGAAGTTTTTGACGGTACATACCCTGGTTATGGATCTTCTTACCCTGACTTGCAAGGTGCTTTAGCGCTGCTTTTTGAACAAGCTAGCTCACGAGGCCATGTTCAAAAGCAAAATACTGGGCAATTACTCACCTTCGCTTTTACCATTAGAAACCAATATATTTCTAGTTTTGCCACCATCAAAGCCTCTATTGATAATAAAAAAATCTTGTTTGACTATCAAAAAAGATTTTTCAAAAGTGCTTTAACAAACGCAGAGAACAGTAAGGTAAAAGGATATGTCTTTGGAGATGAGTCTGATGATTTCAGAACAAAGGCTTTCATAGAAAAATTACTCCTCCACCAGGTTAAAGTTTACGAACTGGGTAAAAATGTATCCGTTAAAGGTTTGACTTACCATCAAGGAAAAAGCTATGTGGTTCCTACCAAACAACCACAGTATAGAATGATCCAATCAGCATTTGAGACCTATAGTGAATATCGAGATAGTGTTTACTATGATGCTTCAGCATGGTCATTGGCTAATTTTTATAATATCCCTTATGCAGCCAATAATACTTTTCAATTAGGTAAACAGGTTACCAATGCAGATCAGAAAAAGGCGAAAACTCCCGCTAAATCTACCTATGCCTACATCATGCCTTGGAAAGATTATAATGCAAGTGGTGCATTATATGAACTACAAAAAAAAGGAGTGGTGACCAATGCTGCTTTCAAGCCTTTTAGCATAGATACAAACCAAGGAATCCAATCATTTGGTTATGGAGCCATCACCATTCCAGTAAGTAGACAATTGATTTCTTCGGATTCATTGTATAAGGTAATTAACCAAGTGGTTACTAATTGGAATGTTCCATTTTATGGCACAAGTTCAGGCTATAGCACTACAGGAATAGATTTGGGTAGTGGAAACATGAGAGTACTTAAGAAACCCAAAGCATTAATGCTAGTTGGCAATGGTGTAAACCCCTATGAGCATGGTGAAGTTTGGCATTTATTAGATACTAGGGTAAATATGCCTATCACCAAAGCACCATTAAGGAATTTTAACAGGTTGAATCTTTTTGATTATAATGTGATGGTATTAGTATCAGGAAATTACCAACAACTAGATTCTGCAGCACAAGCCAAAATTAAATCATGGATTAATGCAGGGAATACACTAATAACTTCCAGAACAGCTTCCAAGTGGGTGATTGATCAAAAGCTGGTGAATGAATCTTTTGTGATAGACTCTAAAGATACAGCAAAATCTAAAGCTGTAAAAAGGCTAGATTATGTAGATGCCAGAGAGCACATAGGGAAAAAGCAGGTAGGTGGAGCTATTTTTCAAGTTGATTTAGATATCACTCACCCGTTAGGATTTGGTTACACTAGAAGGCAATTACCAGTTTATAGAAATAGTAATGTTTGGTTAAAACCTAGTCAAAACCCATATGGAACGATCGCTAAGTACACAGCAGACCCTCATATAGATGGGTTTATTACAGATGAGAATTTAGAGAAGTACTTAAAACCTTCAGCTTCAATCATTGTAAGTGGCATTGGGAGTGGGAGAGTAGTTTTGTTTGCAGATAACCCTAACTTTAGAGGCACATGGTATGGAACTAATAGATTGTTCCTAAATGCTATGTTTTTTGGACAACATATAGCTTTGCCGTAATAGCATGATGAACTTAAAGAATAAAATAGTCTTTAGAATACCGAAATACATATTCTTTCAATGATCAATTGAAAAGTGAATTATATAAAAAATATTGAATAGGAGACTCATTGAAATTAACCTGTGAAACATCAACAGATACTAGACAAACTAGCCGCTAGATACCTTGTTAAATCAATGGATGAGGACCTGAGTAGGCTTATGATAAGAGCTCTCAGTTTTAAAAAGCACGGTTCCATCCCAACTGTTGAGAGCTACGTCATCCCAAGACTTTTAAAAAGATGGAATTGTGCACTTGAAGCAGGTAAAGAGGAAGTAAAGAAATACTATAAAGAGACTGCAATACTGGCCATGTCGATCCTAATGCATAAATATGGGATTTCTGAAAAGAGTATTCAAGAAAAGGCGCTTAACGCAATAAGTGTTTTAAATGATGCTGTAGTACTGAGTGATGATTTCTTTAGGAAATCTGAGGAGATCAAAACATTTATACAATCACAACCAAAACCGCTCTCTAAAAAACCATCTTATCCAGAAAATACTACTTTTTACCGTGCTGGTGATGTAATTTCTATTCAACTTGAAGGGAAATATTATGGTGCTTACATATTGGAGATTACTGGAATAAATGAGAGTCCAGTTTTGGAATTTTATGATTGTATTTTCGACAATAAGCCACAGTTGATGGATTTAAAAGGGTTAAGAGCAAAAGGGAATAAGTTGAATGATGGGAAGAGGTATGTGTCTTGTCATGCTGTTTATGGAATGAAATATTTACCAGATTTAGCCAATCAAGTACATCTTCTGGGGGCATGTAAAACGAATGATTTTCGACCCGATAATGACCATTTGAATCGTACTGAAGGATTATATTCTGTAAGTGATATATTTAAGTTGCAAGAGACCATTCACAGACTATATGAAGAATAAAATGCTTGAGAAACTTGTTTTATTAAAAGAACAACTTCAGCATCCACAATTTTTTAAGGACTTAAAAAATTGGACTTCAGAACAGGTTAATGAATATTTGGATCACAGAGAATCTGAATTATTTGAAACTCAATGGTTGTTTACTTTTAATGAAATAAATGAAAAAGAACCACAGGAAAATATTCCAAAGAACTCTATTGATGAAATAAGAGAGATCGTATTTAAAAAAGTATTTGAAATTACTCAAGTTGCAGATTTGGCCGCTTATTGTTCTGATGATTTTGAATTAATTTCTAAAAATATATGCTTTCTAAAAAGCAATGTTTATTTGGAGCAGATGCTAGAAACTTATCAGGAAGGAAAACTACCGATGTAGGACTTAGTTGAAGAGTGGCGTGATTAGATAACTTGGAACTGATTTTATGTCAAATAACCAGACGATTGGATTCTTAAAAAAAAAATAACCCAAGGAACTTTTGAAGGATTCTAATGATTGATAAAAAGGAAATTAGTAGCTGCTAGAATAAACATTATAATGCCTATAGATAGTATACCTGAGTCTTATATTGATAATTCAGAATTAAAGCCTGAGTTGTTTATATACGATTTCAAGATGACGGAAGATGTTATTAAAACAAAAGTCAACCTGAATATGCACATGTTCAGCTTTTTACAAACAGGCAAAAAACAAGTGCATTTTGCAAATACTTCTGTTTTAGTTAATAATGAACAATCCTTATTGATTAAAAAAGGAAACTGTTTATGGACAGAGTTATTAGATAAGGAAGATATTTATTACTGTAAATTGCTCTTCTTTTCTGAAAAAAAACTGAAAGAATTTTTAAGTAAACATCTTAAAAACAAAGAATCTTTAGTTGAAAAACCTTCTTTTTTTGCTATTGAGAATGACTCATACATTGACTCATACCTTAATTCCTTGTCTACTATTGCTACTGCCCCTAAAGCTTTTTTGGATAATCTTTTATCAGTAAAGTTTGAAGAGCTATTAGTCTATTTAATTAATAAATATGAGTCTGTTTTCGAAAACTTTCTTCTTTCTTTGGTGAGCCAAGAGTCATCTACTTTTAAAAGGAATATAGAACAGAATGTATACTCTACACTTTCTTTAGAAGAGATTGCCTTTCTCTGTAATATGAGTTTATCTACTTTTAAACGCCATTTCATCAAAGAATATCATGAATCACCAGGTAAATGGTTGAGAGATAAACGATTAGAAAGGGCTAAAGAGCTATTAAAAAATGGAAATTTAAAATCATCAGATATTTATCTTGATCTAGGATATAATAATCTATCGAATTTTAGCTCTGCTTTTAAAACAAAATTTGGTGTATACCCTTCAAAAGTTTGAATTAATATGCTCTATAACCTTTAAGGTTAGTTTGACCCTTTTTCATAACCTATTGACCTTTTCTCGTAATTGAAATGGTGTTGTGTCATCCTATTTTTGCCATATAATTAGACAGAAAGAGAATAATAGATGATGAATATTACATTAGAACAAGCAGAACAAATCATTGCTGCGGCAAAATCAAGATCAATTGCAATAGATACTAAGATGAACATTGCAGTAGTAGATGCAGGAGCTAACTTAGTTGCTTTTGCACGCATGGATGGAGCTTGGCTCGGCTCATTGGATATCTCAATAAAAAAAGCAAAAACTGCTCGTTATTTTGATATGAATACAGGAGTTATAGGCGAATTGTCTCAACCTGGCGGTGCATTGTATAATATAGAGCACTCAAACAATGGCTTGATTACCTTCCCTGGTGGTGTGCCAGTAAAAGACAAGGATGGAAATGTAATAGGCGCAGTAGGAGTAAGTGGAAGCACAGTGGAAAATGACCATGATGTAGCAGAAGCTGGAGTTAGTGCTTTATAATACCAAAATACAGTTTAACTGGATCAATGGAGTTACAAAGGTGGCAGTTTAAATACTGACACCTTTTTTTACTTGTGAATAGAAGTTTTTTATGAACCACACAAGGGATTACATTTAATCCCTAAGGGATATTAATTCCCCGACTTGAGTCGATCATTAAATTATTGCCCATAGATACCCCGTACCCTTG
>CALGOB010000006.1 GCA_937958005.1 uncultured Cyclobacteriaceae bacterium | reverse complement strand
AATCTTTATTTCTAAAGATTTGTAAAAGCTACCTTTAAACCCGAATGATGCATTAGACTTTTAAGAGAAAATCATAAATAGCTGTTAGATAGCTGCTTAAATTCTGATTTGCAACGCAGACATAGTCTCCATTATGGTGAGCAGGAAATTAGGATTTAAGTGGCTAAATGACTGTTAGTTATGGTTTGCATCAAATTTCTATTGCATCATTCGGGTTAAATGAAAGAGCAGGAAAATTATCTTGAAATTAGTAATGCTTTGTCACCTTATCTATAAGGGTAAACCCCGTACAATATAGTTGATTGTAGCCCTCTTTCTCATTTTTAACCAAAAAGGGATCCGTCACAGAGTCTAAAAACACTTTCATAAAAGGGTATGAAGAAGTAGGTTTAGTCAAAAGTCTTAGATCCAAAAAATTAGACATAAAAAAAGCCACGAAAATCGCGGCTATTTTTTTACAGTTCTCCAACTGTCAACTACTCACTAAACTAAACGCTAAAACACTATTTTTTTCTAATTCTACTTAATTAGTCTAACGAAAAATAGGCAACTACGTTTGTCATTATTAGGCAGGTTACGTGTTTTGCTAGGTGAGCTTTCTACAGAACCAGTTGAATACCATGATCAGCATTCAGATGGATATGCCTGAAATAAGTTGACTGTTATTTAATTATACCCTGTTGACCAAATGAATTCATACTTGGTCATTTTTTTTACAAAGCAACAGGTATTGTAGAATTTGGGTAGAGTAAAGAATTATTTCTCTCCCTACTCAAACACAAACTGGAACTCAAACAACCTTTTATCTACTGTCTTTAGTCTTTGCTCTTTTTTGTATAGTCTTTAACCTTTGTTCTGGCATCTATTTTCGGCAATCATTTGACCCGATCTGGAATAATTGGGTCTTTTTTCTCTTTTAACAAGTTCTTGTTGATCTGTTGGATATCTTCTTTTATAATCTTTTTGTAAGATTTCTCAGCTGCAACTAGCCTCTCTTTCAATACCCTGTAAACATCTCCCTGTTGATCAGTAGGTTTAAAATCAGCACCAAATGCCCCCACATCACTAGCCAGTGCACTAAAACGACCATATAATTTCATAGGGGATCTAAAGGCATCTTCCCTAGCACCAGTCAAATTAATATCATATAACATCGCCTCTACTGCTAACAACTTATCAAATAATTTATCAGCCCGTGCTTTTGTACCCTTCTTCCCTATTTTTGAGAGCGTCAGTAATCTTACTTTAATATCCTCTATTTCGTTGATCATGTTGACTACCTGGTTCAAATCTTTTTGCAATTTCAAGGAGAAATCTACCTGATTACTCAACTCTTGCAGACTACCTTTGCTATTAGGGTCTTTCAGTACCTTGAGTGGTTTGGTGATTTCTTTATTAGCAACCTTAATCCTTACCTGATAATCTCCTGGGACAACTAATGGCCCCCATTTCCCCCTAAACAAATCTAAATCCCAAGTATAAAGCTCTCGAACTCCGTTGTCCTCAAAACTGACCCAGTCTTTTCCGGGAGGTTTGGTCTTTAGTTCTGGTTCTAAAACAGGCTCATACCTCAAATCCCAGTTTACTCGATTGACGCCCACTTTATTTTTTCCTTTCAATGTCCGGATTACTTGATTCTTACGGTCTAATATTTCGATGGTAACCCCTCCTTGAACGGTGTCTTTTAAATAATAATTAATAAACGCACCATAATCTGGGTTTTGACCATCTGCCATACTAGAAGATCCTCCAAAGTTTCCTGCCGTTTTTATAGGCCTTACACTTTGGTACCGATAAGCATCTCTTAAATCAAACAACTCAACTCCTTGATCAGCAACATGCTCATTATATTGTCTCAGTGGGGTAATGTCATCTAATATATAAAAGCCTCGGCCATAAGTAGCCACTACTAAGTCACTGAAATGATCTTGAATAGTTAGCCAATATACGGGTGCAGGTGGCATATTATTCCTTAAACTGATCCAATTTTCTCCATCATCAGGTGAAAAATATAAACCATTGTCCGTTCCAGCATAAAGCAGGCCTTCCTTCTTTGGGTCCTCCTTTACTACATGGACAAAACTCAAATAGCTATTGGGAATATCTGTACTTATTTTCTTCCAAGTAATTCCATAGTCTTCTGTTTTATAAATATATGGATCAAAATCACCCATTTGGTGCATATCATAAGCTAAATAAGCAGTTCCTGCATTAAATTTTCCAGGCTCTATATTGGCTACTGTCCCCCACTTTGGCAATCCTTTGATGTTTTCAGTGATATTGGTCCATGAATTACCACCATCTTTACTCAGTTTTACTTGACCATCATTAGTCCCTACCCAGATGAGTCCTTTTTCCAGAGGGGATTCTTCAATTGCAAAAACCAATGCCCCATCAAAAGTCATCAAGTTATCTACTGCCACACCACCAGAACTTCGCTGATGAGATTTTAAGTTAAGGGTTAAATCTGGGCTGATCTGTTCCCAAGATTGCCCACCATCAGTTGTTTTGTTAACATACTGACTCCCAACATATACTGTGTTATGATCATGAGGGGAGATCTCTATAGGAAAATTCCAATGCCAGCGATGTTTTAACAAAGCCGGTTCCCATCCATAACTTGCCTCTGGCCAAACTCTTACATCTCTTACATGACCTGTTCTCTGATCAAAAACCTGAAGGCCACCGTCGTAACAACCAGACCAGACAATATTAGAATCTTCAGGATCAGGTTGTGCAAATCCGCTTTCACAACCCCCTACATCTCGCCACAAGCCAACAGGAATATAGCCTTGTCTGCTATTACTAGGTCCCTTGTAAGAATAACCATCTTGTCTATTCCCATAAACATTATATGGAATCTCATTATCTACTGCTACATGATACATTTGTGCAATTGGGAAAACATAACGCTGAAAAGTCTTCCCTTTATTTAAAGTTACGGTGAGCCCCCCGTCATCGGCTACCATGAATCTTTTGGGGTTAGTAGGGTCTATCCAAATATCATGCGTATCCCCACCTCCTCTTGGAGGGTTTTTAACCAAAGTTTTACCTCCATCTATGCTCTTACTGAACCTGACACTGATAAAATATAACTCATCTTCATTATCTGGTGAAACTGCAATTCTTGTATAATAGGGAGCCCTTTCTGCCATGGTATGATTTCTACTGATCAATTTCCATGAATCCCCTCCATCATTTGATCTAAAAAGTGTTGGACTAGAGGCCTCTACCAAAGCATAAACTACTTTTGGATTGCTAGGTGCTATGGCTACTGCTGTTTTACCAAAAACCTCTTGTTTACCATTGATGAGCAGCTTCATGCGTTCCCAAGTATCACCACCATCTTTCGTTCTAAATACACCACTGCCAGGGCCTCCACTATTGAGCCCCCATGTGTTGATCTGCAATTGCCAAGTGCCGGCAAACAATTTTTCAGGATCTGAAGGATCCATTGCTACATCTGCGGCTCCTGTTTGCTCATCAATAAACAGTACTTTTTCCCAAGATTGACCACCGTTTTTAGTTCGGTATATTCCTCTTTCCTGCTGTGGGCCATAACTATGCCCTAAAGCAGCTGCATATACCCACTCAGGATTATTGGGATGTACAACTATCCTGCCTATCCGAGCTGTTTTTTCTAATCCCATGTTCTGCCAAGTTTTTCCAGCATTGGTTGTTTTATAAATTCCGTTGCCAATAGAGTGAGCAGGTCTAATCAAAAAAGTCTCGCCTGTTCCTGCCCAAACTTGTTTAGGGTCACTTTCGCTTAGTGCTAAGGCACTGATAGATGAAACTTCCAGTGAGTCCAATAGTGATTTCCAAGTAGTTCCTGCATCTTCTGTTTTCCAAAGCCCTCCTGAAGCCGCCCCTAAATAAACTGATAAAGGATTACCTGGTTCACCCACCACAGAAATTGCACGGTTTCCCTCAGGACCAATGAATCTGTAATTGAGGTTTTGAAATACTTGCGCTTGTAGTGAAAAACAGAACAAGTATAGAAGTATGAAGGAGGTTAGCTTTTTCATGTGATCTAGTTATTATCTGGATAAGATACAGAATTATCTGGGACATAAAAACAGAATTATGAGGGAAGAAAATGATAGTTTGATAGCTGGTTAAAGAAGTCCCTAAATAAGAGAGAACGACTCTTTAATTTAGATACTCATTCTAAGTATAGTTTATAACTATACCTTGTCTTTTAAATCAATTTCTTATTGACTGTTTTTTTACCCATTCAAAGGCTATGATTGGTTTTAAAACATTAAAGATGCAGGGCACTTTCTTCGCTTAGATTTAGGGGCAAAAGGATTTTATAAATGAACCAACCCCAACCCAAGGGTACGGGGTATCTATGGGCAATAATTTAATGATCGACTCAAGAGTCGGGGCGCCCGGCCAGGGGAATTAATATCCCTTAGGGATTAAAAGTTTCTAAATCAATTATTTAATTACTTGAATGTATCCTTTATAATCTAGATTGTAAAAATTATTTTTTAGATAGAAATAATAGGTTCCACTTGAATTATTTTCAGAAGACCAATCATTTTGATAATTATCAGATGTATAAATAACTTTCCCATTCCTATCTAAGACAGTCAATTTAGTCCCTGGTAAAATATTGACTATTTCAAATGTGTCATTAAAGCCATCCTTATTGGGTGTAAATACATTTGGGATCATTAAATCTGGGCAATTATCAAGAACATTCACCGATATCTCATTGATACAACCGAACTGATCAATTACTGAAACATCTATTTCGGAAGGCTCTCTAATCACTAATTCACCAGTAATTGAATTGCCATCAAGTAAATATTGATTTTGTGAATTCAATCCAGAAATTATAAACGGTTCTAATCGCCCAAAACAATAAACGGTATCTTTTAGAATTGGCAAAAAAGGTAAACCTCTCTCAAAAATTGAGATTGTATCTCTTGTAATACACCCTTCTGGTCCTGTTAGATTCAATAATAATTCAGTTTCTACGTCAATTTCCAAACTCCCGGTGTAAGTTGCTCCATTGATTTGTAAATTATTACTCTTGTCAGTAGCTAATTTAATATCCACACTTGCTTCAACACAGAAATAATCGTCGCTCTGAAGCTCATAAGTTGGATTTGGGATTACCTCAAAGATTAAAGTATCAGACAATGCCTCACAAAAGTCGTTATGGACTTTCACTACATATTCCCCCGGTGTACTAGTATATAATTGTGTCCTATTTGCTATCGAATCTAAAATTTTACCATTTAAATACCAGGTAATATCACCTCCATGATAGTTACTCAAAGAAATCTGTCCAAAATCAGATTCACAAACAACTCCACCAGCTTTTCCGATAATCGGTTTTTTAAGTGCATTGAATTCAACATTGACCATGGGACTTGAAATACTAAACAAATTACAGTTAAATATCTCTGCATTATAATCCCCCGGTTCATCTACGATCAAAAACGTAGTATGTGAATCCAGTTCAGTTCCATTTCTATACCATACAATAGCATTACCCTCTTCTGTGGAAAGAAAGAGCGTATCATTAGGTTGGCATATATTAAGCGAATCAGGGTTATTCCAATCAAAATTCACCTTCTCATTAGGAACCACCTTCACTTCATTGGAAAATTGAGCTTGCTCAAAAAAACAATTATTAACTGCGAAACTATAAACACCTGATTTTGTTACACTGTAGGAAAGTCCAGTTTCATTAGGAATAGTATCTCCATTCTGTAGCCATTGCAATTCAAAATTATCAAATAGTCCACTTTCTATTTGTAATGTATCGCCTTCACAAATTTCAATTATGCCATTGGGGTTTATTTTATCTCCTATAAAAGGGATAAAAGATTTATTGTCAAAGCTTCTAATCTGTACAATACCTGAGTTGGTGGCAGCATAAAGTTCTCCTGCACAATAGTTGAATGTAAAATCACTGTATCTAGTACCATCAGTATTAGACATCAAATTAAAGTCTCTGAAGTTAGGCCTTATTCTATTTCCGTCTGAAGCTGATACATATAAGCCATCATCTGTCCCTGCAAAAAAATAAGGATCTGATTCTTCAAAAGGTAAAATTGCCTGAAAAGGATTAAACAAATCCAGCTTAGTAATTTTACCTTCTATCAATATATTTTGTGCAGTTTCGTTGCAACCCCATGAACGATAAATTAATCCTTGATCGCTGGCGATATATAGGTAAGGTGTCTCAATGAGAAATCCATTTCTTAGACTTAATAGATCATTAGTCCTTACTGTGTCAGAATAAGAGTTTAAAAAAACACTTCCTGAGGGTGTCTGAATTTGCGTGTTTCTTTCATTGAAACAGTTTCTGAAAGTATTAGTTCTTGAATCATTATATATTTCCAAAAGCCTATCTCTGAATATAAATGACCTGCCATCATAACTAAATCCTCCTGAAAAATCATCTTTTCCAAATTTTATGAACTCAGGAATCTTGTCATAATTATAATAAAGTCCATTATCAGTGGCTACAGTTATATAGGTAGCAATTTTTTGACCATCTATAGTTTTTTTGATGAATCTGTTAAAAGCTAAACTAGTAATGCTACCAACTCCTAATACTTCAAAATTTTCATCTATGCGAGCTCTTTCATTATAGTAGACAGCTAGGTGACCGCCACTTCCAGCGATTATAACTGAGGTTGTATCTATTATTAAGTCAACAAAAGAGTTAATCCCAATTTCATTAAAAGCCTTTGTAAGATCAGTGGTATCTCCTCCTAATTCATAAAAAGCTAGCTTTTTATGGTCATCATAAATAAAGTAAATCCTCCCATCATCACTAAAACTCACCTTATCTATTGATAATTCAGGATACCAGACTTCTCCCCTATTAAAGTTTACTTGTGAAATAGCTGTTTGAGCAAAAAAAGACAAGGTTATTATGAACAGATATAGTTTGATATTTTTCAAGATTAAATAGTTTATTAGGTATTCAAACACAAAATGTTAGGAGCAAACTTAATCAAAGTATTATGACTAAGAGTATCTTGTGAAAATTTATATAATAAAATGGATTAATCACCTTTACTGTTCAAAAGCGATGAAAGCTTTTTAGAATATCAAAGACGTAGGAATATTCTAGCCTTAGATCTTAGACGTGCTACGGCTTACTTCTCAAAAAGTACTTTTACATAACATTCTATTTATTTTGCTGTGGAAAGCCATAAAAACGGAGTCTAGCCCTGATAGTACTGGCAGTCCAGAGTGCTGTGAAGACTATAAGGAGTAGCAGGAGCTTAGTTCCTATATTTACCTAAGCTGTTGCTCCACCTATTTGGATGTAAATAAGAAGATCTGTTAAGGCACCTCTTGAACTGAGACTATTTCTCTGGCCAATAATTCTAAGCCTATCCCTATTCCCTCTCTGTTTACTTTGAGCACTTGTTCTTTCATTTCTATCGGTAAAGTAGCATATCTTTTGCACCTAAAATCATACCCACTACAGCAACTACGGCATCATTGCCCCTCCCATAGTTGACAATACACTGCATAGTTTTTTTTCAAAATCCCCTTCTCCAAAAAGCAAGCCCGCATAAAGAATCTGCCAAATCTCTTCCTGCATGAAAGGCAATGGCCTCAGAAATGTGTTTTTAGTAGCTTCATAAAACTGATATTCCGTTTTAATCCGCTCTTTAAGGGCTGGTATCTGCTGGTATTTATTCCGTCACAACAAGCTCTCTTGGAGAAGACCTTGTTGCTATGTGATAATAAGTAAACGGACATACCCTATTTTCAATGTTTCCCCAATTGGTTTAAGTAGAGCTCCTCCTTTACTAAAGGGGCTTTTCGATTTTTATTAAAGGCAATTCATAGGCAAATTTAGTTATTCCTAAAACGCAAGATCTCTCCCAGAAGACCTCGCTGGGACAAAAAAACTCCATACTCAGCATAGAAAATAGTTTATGAGGACACAAACGAAGACTGAACACTATTCTCAAAGGTTCTTTTCTTTAAAAGCGAGTTATGAGTAATCAAACAAAAAAACGGAACATCCAGATTCACTGTTTAGTGCCCGAAATTTTATAAATTCCGACGTTAATTGATTTCACATTTATTTTTCAGATGCAAATAACTTCACTTGTCACTGGGGGAGCTGGTTTTATAGGTTCTCACGTTGTTAACTATTTACTAAAACAAGACCAAATGGTCATTGTTTTAGATGATCTTTCTGGGGGCAATAAAGAAAACATCAACTCGGCAGCCATATTCTACGAAGGCTCTATCTTGGATACTCGTTTAATCAATAGACTTTTTGAAAAATATCAATTTTCCTACGTTTACCATTTGGCTGCCTATGCAGCAGAAGGATTAAGTCATTTTATAAGAAATTTCAATTATCAAAATAATTTAATTGGCAGCATTAATTTGATCAATGCATCAGTTAATCATCAAGTAAAGTGCTTTGTTTTTACTTCTTCTATAGCAGTTTACGGGACTAATGAATTGCCTTTAACAGAGACACAAAACCCGAAGCCAGAAGACCCTTATGGAATAGCAAAATATGCCGTAGAACTAGATCTTCTAAATGCACAGAAGCTATTTGGTTTGGATTTCATTATCTTCAGACCTCATAATGTCTATGGAAAATATCAAAACATAGGAGATAAATACCGCAATGTGATTGGTATTTTTATGAATCAAATTTTGAAAAAAAAACCACTCACTATTTTTGGAAACGGAGAACAGACAAGGGCCTTTACACATATTGATGAAGTGGCTCCTTATATTGCTAATTCAATACATATTCCAGCCGCTAGAAACAACATTTTTAATATAGGAAGTGACAAGGCTTATTCTGTAAAAGAATTAACGACAGCAGTTAGTAAAGCCATGCAATCAACCGTAAATATCAAACAATTAAAAAAACGAGAAGAAGTAAATCATGCCTATGCTGATCATCAAAAGTTCAAGAGGGTTTTTAATCCCTCAAAACAAGTAAGTCTAGCAAATGGCCTAGCAGAAATGGCGGAATGGGTAAAGTCACAAGGGTCACGTTCTAGCTCAGCCTTTAAAAATATTGAAATAACTAAAAAACTCCCTGAATCCTGGGAAACATCTTCAGAAAAATGACCAACCAACCTTTAGTTACCATCATCATGGCAGTCAAAGATACTGCCCCTTATTTACATGCTTGTTTAGATTCCATTTTGACTCAAACTTATCAAAACTGGGAGTTGATAGCGGTAAATGATCATTCTTCAGATGATAGCCCTAAAATTCTACAGGAATATGCTGCCAAAGATTCCAGGGTTCGTTTTTTTAACAGTGACCAACCAAAGCTAATCCCTACCTTACAGGTTGGGTATCGTGAAACTAAAGGTACGTTGATCAATAGAATGGATTCTGACGACAAGATGCCAAGCTACAAAATACAAGTACTGGTGGACGAGTGGAATAAATACGGAAAAGGAACTGTAATAGCTGGAGGAACTCAACATTTTGTAGATGAAGGCAGTGTTGGTGAGGGGTTTATTAAGTATGAAGAATGGTTAAATGAAGTGGCCAGGTCAAGTACTCATTATCAGGAAATATATAGAGAATGTGTAATTCCTTCACACTGTTGGATCATACATAAGGAAGATTTTGATGCGGCAGGCGCTTTTGACCCTATTATCTATCCAGAAGACTATGACCTTTGTTTTAGGTTCTATCAATTGGGCTTAACCATTGTTGGCATAGATCAAATATTACATCATTGGAGAGACAGATCAGATAGAATTTCCCGCACCTGGGAAGAGTATAAAGACAATAGATACTTTGATCTAAAACTACGCTTTTTCTATGAATTAGATAGAGACAAAACACGACCTTTGATATTATGGGGTGCAGGAAAAAATGGAAAAGACCTAGCCAAGCTATTGCAGTCATACGATGATCCCTTTGAATGGGTATGTGATAATGATAAAAAAATAGGCAAGGATATCTACGGTGTCCGATTAGCACACTATGAACATATTCTTACAAAAGAAAACGCTCAAATAATCATTGTGGTCGCGTCTCCTAATGGCAAAAAAGAGATAGAAGAACAGCTCATTTCATGGAATAAAAAACCTGTTGCTGATTTTTGGTTTTTTACCTAATAAAGAAAGTGAAGTCAACTAATCTAGGAGTAAGCCTACAAGGTATGAATTACGCAAGAAATTTAATCAACGGGGTATTATTAACCCGACCTGTATTAATCTATATTTTTCAGCATATAATGAATTGATTTTCATTTACTTAAAAATAACTTCTTGTCGTTTAAATGTCGTCGGGTTAATAGCAACATGAATGGCTGGGATGAAATAGCCTTGTTTGGTAAAGAAAATAGATTGGTTGCGGAAGTTTTTTCCTTATGAAAAAGGCACTACTTGTGAGACTGGGCTGAGTAGGTTTTTTGCTAAAGTAGACCCTGAGAGTTTTGGGACACACTTTGGTAAATGGACTCAATCTCTTCATGAAGTCAGTGAAGGAAAAGTGGTGGCCATAGATGGCAAAACAATGAGAGACTCAGCTGATAAAGCTAATAATAAAGAAGCCTTACATATCGTATCGGCTTTTGTAAGTGAACATCCGTTCACACTGGGGCATAGAAAATAAGTTGCATTGGAGTTTGGATGTTACTTTCAAAGAGGATCAAAGTCTAAAGAAAGAGAATAGACAATAGCGCAGCAAATTTTAATATCGTTTCTAAATTGGCTATGACATTAATCAACAGTTGTAATGCCATGCACAAATCAAAAAAAACTCTCTAAAAAACATAAACGTACTAAAGCTGCTATATCAGATACCTTCAGGGAACAAATAATCCTAATTTAACGCGCAGTTGCCCTGCTCTATGATCAATACATAGACAAACTCTAAATAGACACGCATTACTGCTAATGCTTAAATTCGAGCCAGTTGACAATCGAATATTTATGGTTTCGATGAGTCTTAAATAGGCTTTACAGGTACTTTTAACTTCACTTCAAATTCATCTCCTACGGCAAAGCCAAAAAAAGGACCGAATATGTCAAAATCTTTGCGGTTGATTTTAAAAGTTCCTTCAAAAATTCCTCGGTCTCCTTGGTCTTTATAAGTGAAAGGTATGCTAATTTCTTTTGTCACACCATGCATGTTCATTTTTCCCACTAACTCATATCCTTGCTCTGTACTGATTACTCGGGTCGAATTGAAAGTCACCGTTGAGAACTTATCTAAATGAAACCAACTTTTCCCTTTTGCATGCTTATTCTTGGTCTTGTTTCCTGTGTCAATAGAACCTACATCAAGGGATATTTCAAATTTAGCTTCTGCAAGTTTATTGGGGTCAAATATAATATTGCCTGCTAACCCTCCAAATGTTCCATCAGCACCTGAACCTGAAAAATTTATGGTATAATCATCCTGAATAGCAAGTTTCCCAGTTTGACCCTGTATATCAAATACTGTTGTAAAGAACAACACATTTATGCTTATTAAAACCATTAAATATTTCATCTGCCAAACATTAAATTAGAACTACTAACTATGATACAAATAACGTTCCAAATTTAATTGATATATATTGAAAATGAACAAACCTTGCCCTAAAGGTATGGAAGGCATCTATAGACAATAATTTAATGATCGATCCCAGCTGGGGAATTAATATCTCTCATGATTTGAAGAATCTACCAATAAAAATCATTTTAACCCGAATGATGCATTAGGCTTTTAAGAGAAAATCATAAATGGCTGTTAGATAGCTGCTTAAATTCTGATTTGCAACGCAGATATAGTCTCCATTATGGTGAGTAGGAAATTAGGATTTAAGTGGCTAAATGACTGTTAGTTATGGTTTGCATCAAATTTCTATTGCATCATTCGGGTTTAATTTACCTAATTTAAAGACAGGTATTTATTCAGTAATCATTGAACAACCTTGTCTGGCTGTTTGTCTCTGAAAAATTAGTCATTGAATAGGGTCTAAATAAAAAAAGTGACCTTTTAAAAAGGTCACCTTAAATCTTTTAATTCAATCGACTAAAAATTATTTAGCAGCATTGAATAATTCTGTTACTTTATCCCAGTTTACTACGTTAAAGAATGCATTGATATAATCAGGTCTTCTGTTTTGGTAGTTTAGGTAATATGCATGTTCCCATACATCTAAACCTAAAATTGGGATTCCTTCACAGCCAACCCCTGGCATTAACGGGTTATCTTGATTGGCAGTAGAACAAACTTCTAATTTACCGCCATTCACACATAGCCAAGCCCATCCAGATCCAAACCTTGTGGCAGCTGCATTGCTAAAAGCAGTTTTGAATTCTTCAAAAGATCCAAAAGCAGCATCTATAGCTGCTGCAAGGTCACCTGAAGGAGCACCGCCTCCATTTGGCGACATTACTTGCCAAAATAAATTATGATTATAAAATCCACCGCCATTATTCCTTACAGCACCGTTGTCTGTGTGGTTTTTCAAAAGATCTTCAATAGACTTACCAGCCAAATCAGTACCATCTACAGCACCATTTAATTTTGTAGTATATCCAGCGTGATGTTTCCCATGATGGATTTCCATCGTTTTTGCATCAATATGTGGTTCTAACGCATCATGCGCATAAGGAAGATTCGGTAATTCGAATGCCATAGTTAAATAAGTTTATATTTCAGTTCTAAATAATTACTAATAGTAACTAAGAAGGCTTATTAATTGTTCCTTCTTATTTGATTAAAAAATTGTTGTAAAAGTGCTTTACTTTCTTGACTTTTCAAACCTTTTACGATTTCAGTTTTTGGATGCATTACACTTGGCTCTAGTCTTTCAAAACCTCTTGATTCATCACTGGCTCCAAAAACCACCTTTTCTATCTGCGCCCAAAAGATAGCTCCTGCACACATAGTACAAGGTTCTAAGGTAACATATAATGTACAGTTTTGGAGATACTTGGCACCTAAGTAGTCTTGTGCGGCTGTAATTGCTAGCATTTCTGCATGTGCCGTTGCATCTTTTAACCGTTCTACCTGGTTATATGCTTTTGAAATGATCCTATTTTGGCTGACTACTATTGCCCCTACAGGCACTTCTCCCTCCTCCAGTGCGTACTCTGCCTGTTTAAGGGCTTGATTCATAAAATGTTCATCACTAAAAACCGAGAGTTCACTCATAGGAATTTAATCGTTTTCATCATGTTATTGGCTGTACTTTTCCACTTTTCTCTTTCCTTAGCAGGCGCACTAAAATTGAATACATATAAACTACCATTCCTCAAAGCATAGTATAAGTTGGTATATTTATTGACAGATCTTTGAGAAGCAAGGGCACTGCTATTCGTATCTTTAAAAGAAGAGGTAAATTCTAAAGCCATAAATTTTTGGCCATTCATCTCTACAATGGTTTCCTTATGAAAATGAACCTTGGTATAAGTAGAGGTTATACTTGATTTATAAAAATCTAAGAGTATTTCTGAGTCTTTCTCCGACCACCTTGTTGGACTTTTAGTAACGCCAAATTCCGTAGTTCTTCTTACATTACCATACATAGCCATAGGCGCATTACTTGAAAGATATTTATTGATAATTTCTTCGGGTGTAAGCATGGTGAAACTGACAGGGATCTTAAATTCCAATTCCTTCTCTATTTTTATTTTGGTCAGTTTTTCTTGTCCAAAAAGATTAAAGGATATAAAAATCAATAGTATCATTATAAAATCTCGTACCATCATATCAATTTATTTTCATTACAAAGGTAGGAAACCCTTTGAAAGCTTTTAAATATAAAAGCAAGATATTCAAACTAAATCAGTTACTGAAATTTATGTTATCCTCATGTTTCTCAAATTCTATTTCGAAACGACCCCTTAAAAAACTTTCAAGAAAATGAACCAACCCCGACCCAAGGGTACGGGGTATCTATGGGCAATAATTTAATGATCGACTCAAGAGTCGGGGAATTAATATCCCTTAGGGATTAAAAAACCATCAGTCATATGATTCCTTCTACAAAAAAATGACAATAGAATTGAAAAAACGTTGATAAAAGAGAAAAATTGGGCCAGATGGATATAAATTTGAGCTGCATAAAATCAAATAGCGTTTAATTATCATGCTTAGAACACATAATTGTGGTGAATTAAGAATCGCCAACGTCGGAGAAAAAGTCACATTATCAGGTTGGGTTCAAACTTTAAGAGATAAAGGAGGGCTAGTGTGGATAGACCTTCGCGACCGATATGGCATCACTCAATTATTGTTTCAGGAAGGAATTTCTGATGCTACCTTAATAGAAACTGCTAAATCCGTAGGGAGAGAGTTTGTACTCCAAGCTACAGGTGAAATCATAGAAAGGTCTTCCAAATCAGATAAAATCCCAACAGGTGATATTGAAATTAAGGTTACTGAATTAAAAGTATTGAATAAGGCTCTTACCCCTCCCTTCAAGATTGAAAATGAAACAGATGGTGGAGATGATCTGAGAATGAAGTACAGGTATCTTGATCTTAGAAGGGAAGTTGTAAGAGAAAAATTGCAGTTGAGACACCGGATGATGCAACAAACCCGTAGTTTTCTAGATGCACAAGATTTTATAGAAACAGAAACGCCTGTACTCATTAAGTCTACTCCTGAAGGTGCGAGAGATTTTATAGTTCCCTCTAGAATAAACAGTGGGGAATTTTACGCGCTACCGCAATCACCTCAGACTTTCAAGCAGTTATTGATGGTTTCAGGGTTTGATAGATATTTTCAGATTGTAAAATGCTTTAGAGATGAAGACTTAAGAGCTGATAGACAACCAGAATTCACACAAATAGACTGTGAAATGTCCTTTGTAGAGCAAGAAGACATACTTTCTACTTTTGAAGGATTAATGAAACATCTTTTTAAGAATGTAAAAGGAGTAGAGGCACCAGACTTTAAAAGAATGCCTTATAGTGAGGCAATGAAATTATATGGATCTGATAAGCCTGATACTCGTTTTGAGATGACTTTCAAAGAATTAAATACTGTTGCTCAAAATAAGGGATTTAATGTGTTTGACAGTGCAGAACTAGTAGCAGGGATTGTAGTTCCGGCAGCTGCCAGTTATACCAGAAAACAATTGGACGAAATTACCAATTGGGTTAAAAGACCCCAAATAGGTGCCAAAGGTTTGGTCTATGTTAAATGCAATGAAGATGGCAGTTTTAAATCATCTGTAGATAAATTCTATACGCAAGAAGATTTAGCTGCTTGGGCAGCACTTTCTGGTGCTAGCAAAGGTGATTTGATCTTAGTTTTATCGGGAGATATAGCAGCTACAAGAAAAGCACTTGGTGAACTCAGGCTAGAAATGGGCGAAAGACTTGGTTTGCGTAATAAAAACACTTTCTCTGCTTTGTGGGTATTGGACTTTCCGTTGTTAGAGTGGGATGAAGAAAGTGAAAGATTCCACGCAATGCACCACCCTTTTACCAGTCCTAAAACAGAAGATATTCCATTACTAGAAAGTAATCCAGGAGCAGTAAGAGCCAATGCTTATGACATGGTGATCAATGGCGTAGAAGTGGGTGGTGGGTCTATTAGGATTCATGATCGTGAAACACAGGCCATGATGTTTAAACACCTTGGGTTCAGTGATGAAGAAGCAAAAGCACAGTTTGGGTTCTTAATGGAGGCTTTTGAATTTGGCGCCCCCCCACATGGTGGAATTGCATTTGGTTTCGATAGAATCTGTGCCCTTTTTGGTGGTTCTGATTCCATTAGAGACTACATTGCTTTTCCGAAAAATAATTCAGGTAGAGATGTCATGATTGACTCTCCATCTCCTATTGCAAACGAACAATTAGATGAATTAGGGATCAAATTAAATTTGGACTAAACGCTATTTTTAAAAAATTGAGAGTTATTGGTTAACTTTGCAACAAACTATAAAAAATGGTTAAGAAGTTTTTAGTTTATTCAATACCCTTTCTTGTTTTATTTATCATGCTATCGGTATTTGAGCCATGGATATACCAGAACATATTCGCCAGCACTGATATCTCAAAACTGAAAGGAAAAGAGTTTAAGATCATCGCCCATAAAGGAGCTTCGGGTTATGCCCCTGAAAATACAATGGCCTCTATTCAAAAAGCTTTGGATCTTGGAGTAGACATGATCGATATAGATGTAAGGTTAACAAAAGACCTTAAAATTGTCGTGATCCATGATGCCACTGTGGATAGAACTACTGACGGGGCTGGAGAAGTAAGTAAAATGACACTTGAAGAAATCAAGAAGTTAGATGCAGGTACTTATTTTGATTCTAAATTCGCCCAAGAAAAAGTCCCTACTTTAAGAGAGGTTTTGGATTTAGTCAATGGACGTGCTACAGTGCTAATAGAAATAAAACATGAAGAAGGACATCATGAGGATTTTGCAGAAAGACTTGTTAAAGTGATACAAAACGAGAAAGATGGATACGAATGGTGTATTCTTCAATCTTATGAGTCTGATTACTTAGAGAAAGTTCATGAGCTAGATTCTGAAATTGAAACTAAAAAGCTGTTAGTAGGAGAAGACTCTACTCCACTGATTGCTTTTTATATGGAAACTAAAGTTCAATTAGGGCGAGCAACTAAAAAAGATGATGAAGAACTGGATGCATTAAACCCACCCTATGAAACACTTTCGGCTAAAAGGATTTTCAGAATGCATGCCAGGGGATTTAAAGTGTACACTTACTTAGTCAATGACAAGGAAGATATGATTAAAATGTTGAATGCTGGAGTTGATGGCATAATCACTGACTTCCCAAATAGATTAATGGAGATTAGAGAAGAAATAGAAGGAATGAAGTAAAGCTAAGTAATTCATTTTACTTCATCCTTCATTAATTGATAGATCTCAATAAGCTATCATTTGTGAAATCTTCTACCTCACAAGCTATATAACCTAAATTATTCCAAGCATTTGATTGCAACAAAATATCAGAGAGGTTTTCTGCATCATTAAATAGGCCATTGAACCTATACCATTTCACTAAAGCATAGGCTTGTATTGGTTGTATGATTTTATTGTTTTTTATTGTAAATCTAGTTAATCTATCTGCTTTAAAAATCCCTTTAAATAGCAGTAAACCTCGATAGTAATCTTTGCTTTTTACAATTAGCATATTTGTATTAATGTCCGCTAGAAGTAATTGTGCACTTTGAGGATTACCTATCTCTTGATAAATAATATAAAGCCAGAAAAATGGAATGACAGTTAGGTCATCATCATCTTTGGCCTGTTGCAAACATTTTTTAAATGAAGAGATAGCACTGTCATAATTTCTATTAAAGTAGTAAGCCATACCTAAATAGTACCAAGTATAAAACTGATCAGAACTTTCCATAAACCCTTTACTCAAGTATTTATCTTTGCTTGGTTGTTTATCTCTGTAATAAAAAGCAGCAGTCTGTAAATCTTTAATGGCAGATTTAAAATCTCTAGTAATAATTTTATTTAGTCCTTTATACTGAAACAGTTGAGGGGCATGCGGAAATTTCCTTGCCCCTATCGTGTACAAGTTTTTAGCAGAGGTATAAGCCCCTTTATTATCCAAACTTCTCGCATAACTCATGAGCAAATCTAAAGAATCTGGGTGTTGGACATATTGTCTTTCATAATTCAAGGATTTTGAATCTAATAATTGCATTTGTTTCTTACTAAATCGTAATCCAGGAAATTCATTTCCTTTAAGTCCAACTACCCCATAGGCGTCAGCCCCAACGGTGTCTATACTTTCTAAAGAACTTACCAATGAAGTCCTTCTTTTAGGTGGGCTGGTATCTAAACAACTTGTAAATATAATCGACGATATGACCCATAATTTTAATAGCCTCATTCTTTCATCCCAGGCTGCAATATTTTGTAACCTGTCTCATTTTTCTTATGATCCACATTTTTTTTAACATCTAACAAGAGTTGTTTTGCGTCGTAAACTATACCATCTTTAATGGTATAGTTTACTCCACCAACTCTCTGCACTTCATTGTCTTCACTAAGCTTAATTGCACCAGTCCCATATAATACTTTTAAGTTTTGCAAAGGGTTCTCTGAAACAACAATCAAGTCTGCTAATTTACCAACTTCCACTGTCCCTATTTCTTTATCTTGACCTAATAATTCAGCACCTTTAAGTGTAGCCGCCCTAATAATTTCTAAAGGATGAAAACCAGCTTCTCGCATCAATTCCATTTCGCGGATATAGGCAAACCCATACAGTTGATAAATAAAACCAGAGTCTGAACCTATCGTCACCCTTCCCCCTCTGTTCTTGTATTCATTTACAAAGGTCATCCATAGTCCATAATTTTTCTTCCAGTTTACTTCCTGTTCAGTACCCCAAGAATGCCAATGAGATCCATGTGAAATTTTACTCGGTTTGTAAAATTCCCACAGTGAAGGCAGTGTGTAATCTTCATGCCACTCTTGTCTCCTTGCCCTCATAAGGTCTCTATTAGCCTCATAAATATTAAATGTGGGGTCTATTGTAAAATCTAAAGCAATTAACTCATCCATAACCTCATTCCATTTTTTAGAATATGGTTTTGCTGCTTGTTCCCATAGCTTTCCTGCTTCACCAAACCTATGTTGTTCATTCTGGTAATTATAATCCAATGGGTAATCTTGAATAGTTCTATCAGTAAACATTGCTTCTGGTAAACCATACCAGTGCTCCATACTTGAGAGACCCATTCTAGCTGTGTGCAAAACATTTAGCCAAGCTACATCAGTTTGTGCATGATGACAGGCAGACTTTAAGCCTAATTTATTATTTTCAGCCAAAGCTGCTTTCATAATATCAGGTCTAGTACCGAAAAACTTAATTCCATCAGCTCCTTTTGCTGCATTTTTCCTCACCCATTCCTTAGCTTCTTGAGGTGAATTGATACCGCTTTTTTCGCCTTGACCAAATGCAGTATAGGCAAATATTCTAGGGGCAGTTATCTCATTTTTAAGGCTTTTTTTCTTATGGTCTAAAACCCAGTCCAATCCATTTCCAGCACTTGGATCTCGGATCGTAGTTATTCCGTGTGCCATCCACAGTTTAAAAACATATTCAGCTGGCGTTCCTTGAGCTGTACCTCCTATATGCCCGTGTACATCAATAAAACCAGGAAGCACGTACATACCATTTGCCTCTATTATTTTAGCCCCTTTTATTGCTTTAGGCCTAGACTCTTCCTCTATTTCAATACCTGGATATCCCACTACTGAAATCTGTTTAATCCTATTTCCCTCTACCACTATATCTACAGGGCCTCTTGCAGGCGATCCAGTACCATTAATAAGGGTAGCTCCCCTTATAATCAACTGCGGATAAGGTCCTTCACCCTCACTTCGATCGGGGGAAGGTTGGATGGATGTTTGTCCAAAACCATGAATAGAAACAAGCACCAAACATAGCCCGGCAAGAATAGATTTCTTCATCATAAAATAACTCAATTAACAGACACTTAATCTAATAAAATTAGCCGACCTTTGAGGACGAACGGGGTTCATTTTTTTATGGACGGCCAAAATGCTGTTGGAATATTAAAATTTCTCGAATTTAATATTCAAATTACAAGAAGATTTTTAATACTAAATTTTCAAGAATGTCTTTAACGTCTTCAAGTATGCTGGCTTTAAATACCAGCATGCCTTCATTTAGGTTATTAGATACTATTTCTGACAAAGTATTCTCTTCTTCTGACCTTGAAGGGAAAAATGGAATAGTGGTAATGTTTATTTGCAACCATTGCCCATATGTAGTCCATGTAGAAAATGAGTTGGTTAAAATAGCAAATGACTTCCTTTCCAAGAATATTGCTTTTGTAGCTATTAGCTCAAATGATGTAACTAATTATCCTGCAGATGCACCTGCTTTAATGAAAGAAAAAGCTACTGAACTTCATTTCAAATTCCCTTATTTGTATGATGAGACTCAAGAAGTAGCCAAAGCATTTGCTGCTGCCTGCACTCCAGATTTCTATGTTTTTAACAAAGAAAATAAATGCGTTTATAGAGGAAGAATGGATGGGTCAACCCCTGGGAATGGGGTCCCAATAGATGGATCAGATCTAAGGAATGCTTTATCTCAATTAATTGCAGGTAAAGTCGTCCCCGAAGATCAACAAATCCCAAGTATGGGTTGTAATATTAAATGGAAGTAAATCAAAAGCAATATGTCAATACATAAATCAGTAAAAAAAGTCACTACTCACCAACTAAGAGAAATGAAAAGTAGGGGCGAAAAGATAGCCATGCTAACGGCCTATGACTACTCCATGGCTAAGATACTTGATATGTCTGGAATAGATGTATTGCTGGTGGGTGATTCCGCTTCCAATGTTATGGCTGGTAATGAAACAACTCTCCCTATTACTTTAGATCAAATGATATATCACGCTACTTCTGTTGTTAAAGCAGTAGAAAGAGCATTAGTGGTTGTAGATCTACCATTTGGCAGGTATCAGGGTAATTCTTCAGAAGCTCTAAGGTCTTCTATTAGGATTATGAAAGAATCTGGGGCTCATGCTGTAAAGATGGAAGGAGGAATAGAAATCCAAGAAAGTATCGTTAGGGTAATTAACTCTGGTGTACCTGTCATGGGCCATTTAGGGCTAACTCCACAGTCAATCTATAAATTTGGCACCTACACCGTACGTGCCAAAGAAGAGGAGGAAGCTCAGAAATTAATAGAAGATGCCGTTTTACTTGAGAAATGTGGCTGTTTTGGAATTGTATTAGAAAAAATCCCTGCTGCGCTTGCCAAAAAAGTAGCGGAAACGGTAGCTATACCTATCATTGGGATAGGTGCTGGTGCAGGAATAGATGGTCAAGTATTAGTTATGCATGATATGTTAGGGATCACCCAAGATTTCAAACCTAGATTTTTACGTCAGTATGTAGATTTAAATGAGATTATTAGCAGCGCAGTAAATAATTATATTAAAGATGTGAAAAGCAACGATTTCCCAAACGATCAAGAAAGTTATTAGGCTTCTTGAAATAGTAATTAATATTTGAAATACTCCCCTTCATCTTTCTCAGATAAAGCAGGTCAATTGTTTAGGTAATTCAATAGTTAATGTTTAGTTTTATTCTATGAGTATCTATTACTATACTTATCTATGACTTATTATTCTAAAGGCAGTTAAAGCTTAAAAACGAATTAATTTAAGTTGAGCGGAATTTATAGCACAAATAATCTTCCTTGCATATTGCTAAGTGTTTTTTCTAAACCCCTCTTATTTAATGATCGATTTATGGTAGGCAATTTCCCATATAGAATGTACTTTACTAACAGAACTTCTAATCCTAATCAATAGTTTTTAATCATGCGCAAGAAAATAAAAATATCTCATCCTTTTTATTTAGTTGTTTTTATACTCGGAATTATGATCAGTTGCAAAGGTTCTCAATCGGCTGCTGAAGAAAGCCCAATAGTAAGTTACATCATATTATTAGATGATTCATCCTCCATTGATGACCTAGAAGTTTTGGAGGCTAAAGAAATTATTAAAAAAGCCAAAACTAGCCGATCTCAAAACTTGTGGACTTTACAGGTAAGAAAGAGTGATGATGAAGCTCAGGAATTATTGAAGAAAATCAAAAATAGTTCTTCTGTCAAATCAGTTAAAATTTCAAAGCCCTCTGAAGTTAAAGTAACTAACTCAAAGAATGTAAAACAGTGATATTTTAAATCCACAAACACCTATGCAAAGACTTGTTCTAACCTTAATTACGTGCCTATCTATCCAATGGGCAGCCTTTGCTCAGACTAGAAAATCAGTCAGCAATATAAATGTAAGCAATACAAAAGCAGTCTTCTTAGGTAAGACCAACAGAGTTGATGAACTCACCTCTAAGAGCACTGTAAAGAGTAAAAAGAATATAAAGCAGGGTAAAAACTTACCGCCCAATTTTTTTGGGAGGAATAAGAGTAAGATCGTAAGACCAGAATTAGAACATTTAGGACCTGACCCTTTGAGAAAGGGAGTCAATCTCAATAAAAGGCTTGAAACTGCAATCACCCCAATTGTCAACAGAAATGGATTAGGAAATACCAGAAGTCCTAATGATCCCTCAGGTGCCATAGGCCTCAACCATTATGTGCAAGCAGTTAACGCCACCCAAGTAGGTGTCTTTTCTAAAACAGGCGATTTGATCAGTTCTTTTGATGCTGGAGAAACATTCTGGAAAAATATTGGTCAAGAATCAGCAGGAGATCCTATTATCTTGTATGATTCTGAAAATAACCAATGGATCATCACCGAATTTGCCCCCTCTTCTACTGCTCTATTATTAGTAGCTGTTTCTGAAGATGCGGATCCTTTAGGCGTATATTCTTTATATGCTTTTGCAACACCAGAATTCCCTGATTACCCAAAATATGCTATCTGGGAAAATTCGGTAGTTGTCACTACCAATGAAGGAGGCCCAGGTTCTTTACATCAATATTTTATTGAAAGAGAAGCTTTAATGACAGGACAAGAAGATGTAACTATACAAAGAGTGGAGATTTTAGGAAATGATAATACGGAAGCAGGTTTTTATGTAACAACACCTGTTAACTGGTTAACTGGGCCAAGGCCAAAAGACAGCAGGCCTTTAGCTGTCAAGATCAATGATTCCTCATGGGGTCAAGTAAATGAAGATGTCATTGAAGTATTCACTTTTGATATTGATTTTGAAAACACGGCAAACACTAGGGTTCTAGAAGTTGAAATACCAACTACACCTTTTGACGGATTCCCTTGTTCTACAACTGCTAGAGATGGTTTTGATTGTGTTCCACAACGTGGAGGACGAGGATTAGATGCTATCCCCGAAGTTGTTATGAATGTCCCCCAATATAGAAACTTTGGGACTCACGAATCCATCGTTTTAAGTTTTGTGACGGATATTACCAATGGTGACAATGTATCAGGAATCAGATGGGTAGAACTAAGAAAAACTGAAGATGACATAGACTGGACTTTATTTCAAGAAGGTACGCATGCCCCAACTGATGATCTTGACCGTTACATGTCTTCTATTGCCATGGACGCTGATGGAAATATTGGGTTAGCTTATAATGCAAGCAGCAATACTGAATTTGTAAGTACCCGTTTCACCGGAAGACTGGCTTCAGATCCATTAGGCCAAATGACTTTTGAAGAGAGCATTGCTGCAGAAGGAACAGCCACTATTTTTTCAGGTGGAAGATATGGTGATTATGCACATATGACTGTAGATCCTGTAGATGGTCAAACTTTTTGGCATACTACAGAGTATGCGGGCAGAGGTATTGGGACTAGAATTTTGAGTTTTAAAATTGCAAGTGATCATGTAAATGACCTGTTTGCTGCAAACATCATCAACCCGCAAACTTCGGCAAGTCTGACTGCTAATGAAACAGTAGAAGTGCAAGTAATCAACAAAGGAACCAGTGAAGCAAATAATTTTCAACTCCAATTATTGTTAGACACCGAAGTAATAGACACCTATACACATACAGCTACACTCGCATCTAATGATACACTTAACCACACTTTCAGCAGTACTGTTAACCTAGAAGCTGTTGATGATTATAAGTTGACCTTAAATATACTTACAGATGATGATTTCAATGACAACAACACACTCATCAAATCTATTAAACAATTAAATCAATTAGATGGCAATCTTACTCTAATACAAAGAACACCAAAAGCTTGTGAAGAAAACACAACTGTAGATGTTGGTTATAGAGTATTAAACAGAGGTTTCAATAATTTAACTACAGGGGAATTTGATTTGTTTCTAAACGATACATTACAAAAAACAACTTCTTGGAATGGCTCCGTAGAACGTGGGGAAGCCATAGTATTAGAAGATTCATTTATTAATTTACCAAGTGGCGATAATATACTTAGGGTTGTTTTTAAAAACCCAAATGGGCAAGTTGATGCAGTCCCAGCAGATAATGAAAGGCAATTTACAATCAATAATGATACCTCTTTATCTCCCATTCTTGTTAATATTATTCCAGATAGTTTCCCAGAAGAAATCACATGGTTTATCACAAACAGTAGAAATACTGATAATGTTATCGCTTCTGGTGGCCCCTTCGGAGGAAGACCTAATAATGTATTGATTTCAGAAGTCGCTTGTTTAGCACCTGATCAATGTTATACACTTACTGTTGAAGATAGTTTTAATGATGGCATCACTAATGGCACCATAGCAGTAGTAGATAGAGACGGAAATGTTCTCGCCTCTGGAAACGGAAATTTTAGTTCCTCTAGGATTTTAGATTTTTGTGTCGCATCTACAACAGATTGTAATCTTATGGCCGAAGTTGCGAAAATAGATGCTAGCGGTGATCAACTCGGTACAATCTTGATAGATGCTAGTGGTGAGGAAAATCTAAGATATAGTATTGATGGAGGCGATTCATTTCAAGAAAGTCCTGTATTTAATGATTTAGAGCCTGGAACATATGACGTAGTCGTTGAAGCAAGAGAAGACTGCTTTGTTACTGAAACAGTTACTATAGGGCCTGAGGTTGTTACCAGTAACAGTTCCATACAGGATATAAAAACAACGTTGTTTCCAAATCCTACAGATGATCTTATCCGTTTATCTGTAGGAGGGCATACTTATTTACAGGGATTTCTTGAGTTAGATGTCATGGATATAAGTGGTGCTGTTCTTCAACATAAAAGAATCAGCCGTTATGATGAATCTTTCAAGGGAACCATCTCATTATTTGATTACCCAAGCGGCATTTATTTTATCAAAATGACCAATACTAAAGACCATCAAATGATCCGGGTAATTAAAAACTAGACAGAATTATTAATAATTGGTAAAAATTCAATAATGAACCAACCCTGACCCAGTGCCTCCGAAGAGAAAGCTACGGTGCTTGTAGAAGGGTAAGGGATATAATGATCGACTCAGAACCTACGCAAAGAGGCTTCAGTGCTCGTGGAAGAGTCGGGATGCCTGACCAGAGGGGTTAATATCCCTTAGGAAATGAATTCTTTTAGTCTTAAAGACATTATCACGACCTGTTTATTAAGGGATACCACATCGTTAGTTTAATAACTCTGTAAATTCCATTGCTTCGTATTTTCATCAGCAACATAAGAGAATACAAAATAGATCGTGATAATCTCTAATTGTCAAATACAAAATTGACGACAAAATATCATAAATATAGAAACCTTTTATTTACAGTAACGATACCTATCTAGTATTAAGAAACTATTTGTTAATTTAGCGACTGCATGAGAAAAAAGGACTTATCAGGATTAATTTTCATGTTTCGAAATGGATAACAATAATTTGAGTCAATAAACAATACTCAATAAATCATTGAAAAAGCAAACAATGACACAGAAAGCAAAAATTATTTACACTAAAACAGACGAAGCTCCTGCTTTGGCCACACATTCTTTTCTTCCTATCATCAAATCTTTTACTGGCCCATCAGGGATAGTAATAGAAACAAAGGATATTTCTTTGGCAGGGAGGATCATTGCAAATTTTCCGGAAAATTTAACTGCCGATCAAAAAATAGGTGATGCACTTGCTGAGCTAGGTGATTTAGCAAAAACTCCTGAAGCAAATATCATCAAGTTACCAAATATCAGTGCTTCTATTCCGCAACTTACAGCAGCTATTAAGGAATTGCAATCTCAAGGATACAATTTACCAGATTATCCAGAAGAGCCTGGGAATGAGGCAGAAAAATCTATCAAATCAAAGTACGACAAAATTAAAGGAAGTGCTGTTAACCCAGTATTACGAGAAGGAAACTCTGACAGAAGAGCCCCAAAAGCCGTTAAAAATTATGCAAAAAGCAATCCCCATTCTATGGGAAAATGGTCTTCTTCTTCTAAATCTCATGTTGCCAGTATGCCAAGTAATGATTTTTACGGAAGCGAAAAGTCCGTTTCTATCACAGAGGCAACTGATGTGAAAATTGAATTTACAGGTAAGGATGGATCTTCTAAAGTATTAAAGGCAAGCACTCCATTATTAGCTGGAGAGATCATAGACGCTTCCGTGATGAGCATGACGGCTTTAAAAAGTTTCTTAGCTAAAGAAATAGAATCTGCGAAAGAACAAGATGTTTTACTTTCTGTACACCTAAAAGCAACTATGATGAAGGTTTCTGACCCTATCATCTTTGGCGCTGCGGTATCAGTATATTACAAAGATGTTTTTGAGAAATATGCTACTCTATTTGATGAGTTAGGCATTAGTCCTAACAATGGTGTAGGTGATGTTTACAATAAAATAAAAGAATTACCAGCCGATCAAAAAGCCGAAATAGAAGCAGCATTGCAAGCAGTTTATAAGAATAGGCCTGCTTTAGCTATGGTTAATTCTGACAAAGGGATTACTAATTTGCATGTTCCAAGTGACGTGATCATAGATGCTTCTATGCCAGCAGCTATCCGTACATCTGGGCAAATGTGGGGGCCTGATGGGCAATTAAAAGATACAAAAGCTGTAATTCCAGACAGAAGTTATGCCGGAGTTTATCAAGAAACAATTGATTTCTGTAAAAAGCATGGTGCTTTTGATCCTACTACTATGGGAAGTGTTTCCAATGTGGGTTTGATGGCTCAAAAAGCTGAGGAATATGGTTCTCATGACAAAACATTTCAATTGGAAGCTGAAGGAACAGTAAAAGTGGTGGATCCAGCTGGAAATGTATTGATAGAACAGACTGTGAATGCTGGAGATATTTTTAGAATGTGTCAAGTAAAGGATGCACCTGTTAAAGACTGGGTTAAACTAGCTGTCAATAGAGCAAAAGCAACAGGAGTACCTGCTGTTTTCTGGTTAGATGAAAATAGATCACATGATAGTCAATTGATCAAAAAAGTAAATACTTATTTAGCTGATCATGATACAAGTAACTTAGAAATACTTATCAAATCACCTGTAGAAGCTACTAAATTCTCTTTAGAAAGAATCAAGGAAGGAAAAGATACAATTTCAGTAACTGGTAATGTATTAAGGGATTACTTAACGGATCTTTTTCCTATCTTGGAACTAGGTACCAGTGCAAAAATGCTTTCTATCGTTCCATTAATGAATGGTGGTGGACTTTTTGAGACAGGTGCTGGAGGATCAGCCCCTAAACACGTACAGCAATTTGTGGAAGAAGGTCATTTAAGATGGGACTCGCTGGGTGAGTTTTTAGCATTGGCCGTCTCCTTAGAGCATTTAAGCGAAACATTTGATAATCCAAAAGCCAAAGTATTAGCAGATGCATTAGATGAAGCAACAGATAAATTCTTGGCTAATGATAAATCTCCTTCTCGGAAGGTAAACGAATTAGATAATAGAGGAAGTCATTTTTATTTAGCTCTATATTGGGCTGAAGCATTAGCAAACCAAACTTCAGACGGCGAACTTAAAGACAGATTTACTAAAGTATCTAAAGAATTAAACAGTAACGAAGAGGCAATTCTCAGTGAGTTACTAGCGGCACAAGGAAGCGCAGTAGATATCAAAGGTTATTATCAACCTGATGAAAAAATCACAGCTGAAGCAATGAGACCAAGTGTTACTTTGAATAGTATCTTAGAAGCGATTAAGTAAGGTTTAATTAATAACCCATTAAAGCCACTAGAAATGAATCTAGTGGCTTTTTTTTTAAAACCTATCTATACCAACTTTAACAATGATCCAACCCTGACCAAGGGAATTAATATCCCTTAGGGATTAAATTTGCTATTATAAAGAGCAATTGATATTAATAATCGGAATAGATCTTCAAATGCACAATTCGTTTTCCTAAAAAAGGAATTGGGTAGAAGAAAACACATACCAATGTTATCTTAATGTTAAGAAAACAATTCATTTTTAAATTAATTTAATTTTTACTTAACTTTGAAGAAATATTAAGGAAATAAAAATATGTCAAAGAAAACCGAACTAAAAAAAGCTTTCAAAAAAGCTACAGATAAAGTATCTAACAAAAAAAAGGCTGTAAAAAAAGCATTAAAAGCTATAGATTCTTTAAAGAAGAATGAATCTAAAAAGAAGGATGTAAGGAAAGCAAAAGAATTGGCTAAAAGTCAAAAAGCATCGTTAAAAAAAGCAATGAAAAAAGTTCATTCTGCTAAAAAAGCGATGAAAAAAGCTGCATAATTCAATTTGAATGTATCGTATTAAAAAAGAGAGACCGGAAACAGTCTCTCTTTTTTAATCCCTAAGGGATATTAATTCCCCGACTCTTGAGTCGATCATTAAATTATTGCCCATAGATACCCCGTACCCTTGGGTCGGGGTTGGTTCATTAACCTCATAGGTAGGTCAAATAGAATTCCAACAAATTCTTAAGAGAACTCTATCATTACTTTACAAAGATCAAAAAACATTACATAAATTACGACATCTGGAATATGTGATTATGATGAAAGCAATTAGCACTCCTAAAGAAAGATTTTCCAAAATACAGGATTTCCCCTACCAAGAGAATTATGTTGATTTTGAGGGGATGCAAATGCATTACGTAGATGAAGGTAAAGGAGAAACTATATTGGCTTTGCATGGCGAACCAACTTGGTCTTATCTATACAGAAAATTCATTCCTGTGCTAACGCCTGAATACAGATTTATTGCTCCTGATTTAATTGGGTTCGGTAAATCCGATAAGATCATTGGGTGGAAAAATTATTCACTTGAATTACATTTCAATTCACTTAAAAACCTAATTGACAAGTTAGACCTACACGACATTACCTTAGTAGTACAAGACTGGGGTGGGATTCTCGGTCTTTCCCTATTAGCAGAATACCCAGAGAGATTCAAACAAATTATCATTCTAAATACTTTTCTACCAGTGGGAAAGCCACTCAAACCCTTCTTTAAACTATGGCAATCTTTTGCAAGGTTCCATCCTTCTCTTCCAATAAGCTATATCATACAAAAAGCAACACACCAACACCTAAGCAAGGAAGTTCTTGATGCCTATAAAGCGCCCTTCCCTGACAGAAGATACAAGGGTGGAGCCAAAGCATTCCCTCTAATAGTCCCTGGCAAACCAACAGCAGATGGTGTAAAAAGAATAGCTAAAGCAAGAGAAGTATTGGCAAAATGGAAAAAACCTGCATTCATTATGTTTTCAGATAAAGATCAAGTTTTAGGTGGTTTAGAAAAGTTCTTTTATAGTTTAATCCCAACTAGTAAGGAGCAACAAAAGATCGTTATTGAAAATGCTGGGCATTTTTTACAGGAAGAAAAAGGTGAACAAATAGCAATGTATATTCAAAAATTCATGAAAGGAGAGATGAAAATATAAAGTCAATTACTCCTACTATTTATTTGTCTCATAGTAGATATGGCCAAATACAGCCCTTATCTCCCCATAAGTATAATCATCGCTCATTGCTTTTTTAACTTCAGAAATACTTTGTGTATCCAATTCGGCAATTATTTTTTGAATCTCTGTTAGTTTTTCTTTTTTAACTAAATCTGTTACCGGAATATCCCCTGATTTAACAAAACCTATCATATGTCCCTCTATGGTACTAAATGCATATTCTCGTTCTGTAGCAATCTCCAAAATTGATTTACCTTCTTTAAACATGGTTAAGGTAATTCTCTGACTTTCGCCCTTTTCCTTCTTCTTGGAATTATTCGCATCAATTGTTTCCACAATCTTTTCTTTACTCTCCTTTTTATACTGATTTACCGCGACTAATAACTCATGACTTTCTGCACCATTAGCAAGACCAGTTGCTAATAGTAAAGCCTGTTGCAATTGATCTTTCTTATGTTTTACTTTCACGTTTAATAGGAAGAGTAGTTTACTATAGGCTTTAATGCTTTTTTTACTCTTTACTTCAATTTCATGCTTTTTTAGCTCAGATAATACTTCATTATCAAGAACTTCATTGAAATAAGAAACTGCCTTTTCCATGCGTTCTTTCAACATTTCTAAATCGTTATCCTGAAAAATTCCGATTAGCTGATGAACAAAACTACTGGCCACTTTCTTTTGCTTTCTAAAACCATGCTGCCATTTATGCGCAAGATCCTGCGCCAGGCCTTTGATAGGGATTTTAGCTGTCAACAAATAATCTTGCTGCTGTTGCATTACCTCCAAAAGTGGCTCCCAATCAAAAGTAGTTACCAATACATTCCTAATGTAATGTTGTCTATCCTGTTCTAATAAAGGCAGTAATTGATCCGACTCCTTTATCTGTCTTGAGAAATCAACTATTACCCGGTCAGTTTTTATACTGGCAGCTGTCACTTTTGATTTTAAAACCAAACCATCGATACTAGTTAATCTACTCAAGGCCACATATACTTGACCTGAACTGAAAGATTCTCCAGCATCTACAACTGCTCTCTGAAAAGTAAGCCCTTGGCTTTTATGAATAGTAATAGCCCAAGCTAATTTCAACGGGTATTGTTTAAATGAACCCAATTCAACTTCTTCTATCTCACCTTTCTCTTCGTTCAAAGAATATCGGATATTTTTCCATTCTTCTTCTTCTACAGTAATTTCTACTTGCTCTTCAGGGAATGAGACTTTGATAAAATCTTTATTAATATCGCTAATAACACCTATTTTACCATTGTAATAGCGTCTTGGTTCTTCTCTATCATTTTTTGTGAAAATAACCTGAGCACCTTCTTTCAGTTCCAATCGCTCAGCTACAGGGTAAGCATTTTCTAAAAACTCACCTTCAATAGTTGCTTTAAATTGAAAAGATTTACTGGATAGCTGTTTCAGCTGAGTTTGGTTAATAGTCTGTGCCTTATGGTTATGAGTGGATAAAGTAATGAACTGATCTTTCACTCCTGGGGAAAATTCTGGAGCGTATTTTTCATTTAACCAATTAAGACCTTCTTGTCCTAAATTAGCCATTCTGATGTCATTGAGTAAATTAACAAACCTTTCATCACTCTGCCTATAAATTTTCTTAAGTTCTACACAGATGGGCATTCCTTCTTCAATCACTTTTGCACTAAAGAAATAAGGGGATTGATAATACCTTCCTAGAATTTGCCAATCTTGATTAGATGTAACAGGTGGAAGTTGAAACATATCACCAATCATTAACACTTGAAGTCCACCAAAGGGGGCTTGATTTTTTCTTAAGTGTTTTAATATGACATCCATTGCATCTAACATATCTGCTCTTACCATCGATATCTCATCAATGATAAGGAGCTCCATCTCCTTGATTAGCTTTCTTTTGGTTGCATTAAACCTGATTTTTGAAATTAGGCTATTCTTAGAATTTACATTTCCGTTTTCGGTGAAAACGTTTTCTGGAACATAAGGGCCAAAAGGCAATTGAAATAATGAATGTAAAGTAACTCCTCCGGCATTAATGGCGGCTACGCCCGTAGGTGCTGCTACTACTGTGTTTTTAACTATGCTGGAAACAATATGCTTTAAAAAAGTAGTTTTACCAGTTCCTGCCTTTCCCGTCAAAAAAACATTCCTTGCCGTATATTTAACAAATGATTCAGCAATTTGAAAATTAGCATTTTCCTCGTTTTGACTACTATTACTCATTTAGCAAAAGTAAGGCTTAACCAATATTTATCACTCATAATTAGATACGGAATAATTTAATAAAAGCTATCTGGTCAATTTCCTTCTCTGTCTAAATGTAAAAACAAGCTGATTTATACCAACTTGTTTTGAATTTCTTTCAGATGCTATCTTACAGACTAGAGCCTTTCCATCAAGTGGGATCCTTTCAAAGCTGACTTTATGAATAGACTTTAATTACTATCCCTAATCAATACAATAATTTTAGTTCCTGCCTCTATGTTATCAGATGTCAAGTTGTTTAACTCGTAAATAAGTTCTTCCGGAATTCTTAATTTATCTGCAATAGAAGTAACAGAATCTCCTTTTCTAACCATATAAGAGCTCAAATTAAGTACATTCATATTAAGTGGGACAACTTGAGTTAAATCTGGACTAATATTTACATTTGGTAACCTAACTGGTTGATATGCTTTTAAATCACCTGTACCAAGTCCATTCAAATTTCTCAATTCACTTGGAGTGATTTTATATCTTTTTGCTAAATCTTCCAAATTAGCTGAAGGCTTAGCTAGGTAAACCAACGCAGGGTTATACGGTAATTTATTTACAGATTTAATGATTACGTCCACCCTCCTATTAAATTGCTTCCCATAAACATTATCATTGGAAGTAACAGGTTTCTCACTACCATAAAAACGAATCACTACATCACTTGCATTTACTCCTTTGCTCACCAAGTAATCTTTGGCATTAAATCCCCTGTCTTTGCTTAATTTTTCATTATATGATTTGTTCCCTTCATCATCAGTATGGGAATCCAACTCTATATTAAAATTAGATTTTTTATAAGCCGCTGCTATTTCGTCCAAACTGACTTTAGCTTCATTTCTTAGAGACTTAGCATCACTATCAAAAAACAAAACTGTATTGATAGTCAAATAAGAAAATTCGTTTTCATTGACTTCCTTAACAGATAAATCCTTAATAAAATATTCTTCATTAAATTTTTCTGCATATTCTGAAGAAGCTGAAACTAGTTTATATTGATCTGAATCAATACTATTAAAGGCAAACTCTCCATTTTTATTAGTATTCGTTTGATAAACTTGTTTCCCACTTTCATTTTCAAGGGCTACGGCAAATGATTCTACTGCTTTACCGTTTTTATTGTCAACCAATTCACCTTCAATAGACATTTTTTCAGTTTTCACTATATACTTCGGAATATTTCTAACAAGGTTTGTTAAAATAACATCTTTAGAGTCTTTTTCAATATTATCAGATATAATCCGGTGGTTTGTTCTTCTAAAAGCCTCTATCTGCTTCACGTACCCCTTCTCTACATCAGAAAGTCCGTTATAAAAAGCATAATCTTTTCTCTTGGCCAAATAGACTCCACCGCTTCTCACATTTAAAGCATAGGATAAAATTATACGGTTCCATTTAGGTTTTGCATTAGTTGCTTGACTATTATAAAAGATAAACCCTTCCGCTAGCAATTGTTTCTCAGGCTTGTTTAAAGTTTCTTCCTTAAACCTTTTAGAAAGCACTTTTACAAATGATTTTTCTTCCTTTGATATTCGTTTTTCAAAATCCAAATCCGCATTTAATAACTGAGCTGATTCATAGTCTTTGTTGATATATCTTGCCGCTATAAACCTATCTACTTTTAACTTATCTTGAATTGGGAGTCCTTCGTAAAACTTAATTGTTTCTTCATCTAATCTTACTACAGATCTAGTTGATTCTTTTGATACTTCTAACCCTTTACTGTATGATGGAGCAACAGGCCTACTATTTTCTGTATCAGAATTTGCTTCACTGATCGCCTCATCACTAAATAAGACAGGGAAAATTTTCTCGCTAACACTTTCAGCCTGCTTTCTTTTAAGTTCTTTATATTCCCTTTCGACAACATCTCTCTCACGAGAAAACACCTTATCCTTCCTTTTAATATAAGAGTTTGCCGCTCCGGAGGAAAGAAAACGAACTAACCGGTTTTTTTCCCTTAAATCTAGGCTAGATGCTGCGTCAGATTTATTTACAGAGGCAAGCATTTCATTTAGATTATTCACTCCCGAAACATTATCTTTCAATCTACTAATTTCACTCTTACTGATATTAGTAGATTCTGTGTAAAGTAAATCTGAGAGGTATGTATTTTTAATAATCTTAATAATGATTTTATCTACTTGGCTTTTTTGTTTTTCACCTAGTATATTATAATAATCAGTATCTTCTTTTTCTAAAAATTGACTTAGATGATCCGCATCAGAAAGAATGAAAGAATTAGCCATGTTCTGAATAGAAGCTAAATGCCGCTTACTCAGGTTTTTATAAAAAGCCTTATCTTCTGTTGTCAATTGATTTCTTGGATCATCAGCAAGTATTAACCATTTATCTTTTAAAGACTCCAATATTTGCTGCTTTTTTTCTTCAGAAAGAGATTTAATAAACAAGTTGTGGTCTATTCCTAGATTTAACTTATCAAGGCTCTTCTTCTCTTCTAGAAGCAACTGTGCTATCTGATCAACATTCTTTTTATCTCTTTTATTAAGAACATCATAACTTTCAGTTGTAATTTTATAGTCCTTAGCCTTCCTGATTCTATTAGAAATTACTTGTTGTACTTTTCTTTTATCACTTTCGTCTAATACATTATAAAACTCATTATCACTTGGGTCATAATCTACATTTTCACTTAAGCCATTTTCTTCAATATACTTCATGGCCATATTCGTGATATGTTTTCTATCAGACTTTGAACTAGTCGCATAAAAGTATTCGTTTTCTATTTCAAGCTCTTCTAATTCTTCTTCAGTTACTTTTCTATATCTAGCGTTTACTATTCGTTCTATTCTTCCTCGGTCTTCTATGGTTAGGGAATCATAAAATCGTTGTAATTCTGAAGGCAATACCAAATCGATCTCTTGTAATTTGGCTGCCAGTGATACAGAAACTAAACTATTAATCAGTTGATATTCTTGGCTATCAAATTGTAAATCATCTGAGAACATAGCATTTCTACCTGCTACAGCCTTCTCAACTGATATCTCGGCGATAACTTCTTTATCTTCTTTGGAGTCAAATACAAAGACATCAAATTTACCGGGCCCTTCAACCCTATTAGATGATAAATAACCTTTTGTTTTCCCAAACACAATGAACAATTCATCTTTATTTGAATTAAATGGATACCCTAGGTTATAAATCTCTGTTTTCTTTAATGATATCCCATTTGCCAAGTATATATCATAGCCGCCAAAACCTCTATGGCCATTGGACGAAAAGAATAGTTTTCGTTTAATAGGATCAAAGAATGGGGATAACTCATTAAATGGCGTATTAATTTCCTTGCCTAAATTCTTCGGTTCACTCCAATTTATCCCATTACTTGAAAAGCTCATCCAAATATCCGCTCCACCAAATCCACCAGGCCTATCTGAACTGAAATATAAGGTATCACCACTTGGAGAAAGAGCCGGGTGTTTAGAGATATAACCTCTTGCATTCACATTCCTTGTTAATTTCTTAGCTTCTTCCCACTTTCCGTTTTTCTTTTTAGAATAATAGAGACTACAACCATTATCATCTCCACATTTGGTAAAATAGTAAATATCTAAACCTTTATTATAAACACCTGTACCTTCTCCTAATTTACTGTTAACAACATTTACAACTGAATTTTTAATCTTTTTGCTGCTCCATTTACTGCCGTTATAGGAATAGGAATAAACATCAGTGTAAGCTTCACCCAAACTATAATCTTTAACGTTTCCTCTTTTAGTTTTTCTTGCAGAAGTTACTTGAATCTCATCTTCGCTACCTACCAAGGTCACAGCGTAATCATTATAATCTGTATTTACCGGACTTCCTAAAGCTCTTAAATTATAATTGGGTTTAGGAACAGAGAGAGCAGTAAGTGCTAATATACAACCTTCTCTTTCATTTTTAGCAAGATTATAAAAGTCCCGGAGTTTAGGATTGTCTTCAAAGTAATTTACAATATTGATAAGAAATGTCTCGAAAACTGGTAAAGCAAGCTCATACTTCCCATTTAATTTAAGCATGGAAGCAAAATAGAATTTAGTAAGTGGATACCTATTGTCATTAAATTCATCAGATTTTTGGTAATTATATTCGGCTGATGCATAATCAAATATAAATCTATTGCATTCTCCCAATTGAAAATAAGCATAGGCTTGGTCGCCTCCTTCCAATTCAATAGCCTGTTGATAAAAATCAATAGCTCTGATATAATTCTTATCATCAAATTGGATATTCCCTTCTTGTATCAATTGTATAGCATCTTGTCCAATGGCATTAGATACACAAAAAACAGAAAGTATTATAAGTATATTGAATAACTTCATTTTCAGTCTAGTTTGCTATAGCAAAATCAAAAATAGGTTAGAAAATTAGGATTCTCCGAGAATAACTACAGACACCCTAAAAATCTCGTTGAATCAATAATTGTTTTCGATAAAAAATTATTGATTCATCTAAAATATAGATTTATATTCAAGATATTATATTCTTGAAACAAAATTAACGTGAAACCAACCTTTAAATTACTGCGCAAAACTACCTAAATTTTAACTGGGTATAATCAAACTATATACAAACTAGTTTTATTTCTTAAAAATGTATGTGCTTCTGTCCATTACAATTTTAGCATATAAGAAGTATTGAAAAAATTTATCGAAATGTAATATTTCGCTGAGTTAAGCTAATTACATATCTCTTTCCATGTAAAATGTAATTAAAACAGTATTTAATTAAAAATCATCTAATAAATAGCTCGAAAATTAAATTCTATTAAAAAAATAGTTCAATTAGTTTTCTACTGAATATATCAGCAAATGTTTATCTAGTAAATTAACATTTGCTGCGGCTTCATCTCGTAACCGTTCTACCAGAAAAAAAATTTTCTCGATTTTCTATAATAATTGATGATAAAACAAAGAATAATTTCTGCTATTTATATTATCATTAGATGACAAATGAACCAACCCCGACCCAAGGGTACGGGGTATCTATGGGCAATAATTTAATGATCGACTCAAGAGTCGGGGAATTAATATCCCTTAGGGATTAAATTTAATCACTCTAAAAGAGAGTCTTTAAACATTAATTAACAAGTAACTCAATTTCTTTAGCAGGAATTTTACTTAGGTATATTCTTTCAAACCTAGAAGATAAGAAGGTAGTACCTAAAATCAAAAGTCCTTCGTCTTTAGTCAAGATTATGTCATCAAAGGTAAATGGATTAAGGCTTCCCAATAATTTAATTCCAAGCAATGCCCCTTGATCATCATGAATATACAAAATTGTTTGTCTATTTTCAGTTTCAGAAACAGTTACTACCCTGTTGGTACCATCTCCTTGCGGCATAAGGATACTTTTAGCAGGTGCATTTGGTCTAATTTCGGGTATCTGCCCTCTAAAAAAGTCTACGCTAGACTCAATACTGTTTACAGGAAGATCAACCTGTGGCATCAAGTAATTTTCATCAAACTGATACCCCATCATGGTAAATGTTTGTCCAGTCAAATGGAGAATTGACCTAGCTCCAGATAATGTCTGTTGTCCTTGCAGCACTCCTGTAGGATCTTCTCCAAAATTTGTAAACACCAACGAAAGTGTGAAGTTGAAAAAACCATTAAAGTAGTAGGTGCCATTAGCTGCTTCTCCTACAAAAAATGGTAAAGTTGAAAATGGATTGGTAAAATGATTAAAAATTATAGGCTCTACGTCATTGGCAGTGCCAATTGAGTAGCCTGCACTTTGCGCCACACTTCCATCTGTATTAATGATACTAATAACTGACAACCTATCTTCTGGATCATAGCTCAACAATAACAATTGATTCGTCGATGTCTTTGATAAGGCCAGTGGATATCTTAATCCTCCATTTACAGGAATAGGACTTCCTAAAGTTCCTTCTTCACTAACAGGAATCAGATGAACCTGTAAAGACTGCCTATTCATACTGGCATAATAATGAGTATTTCCTATTTGTATAAAATCACCCACAGGAGCAACTAAATCAGTTACTAAATCAATTGAGGATACTACCTCTCCTATTGAATCTACCAATAAGACATTACTCCCCGAAAAGCTAAAATCAGGTATTTCTACGGCTGTCAAGATCAAAGCACTTCCATCTTGAGTTTCACTGACTCCAATAGGATCATAAGAAGCATTAAAATCTCTATCATCGAGGATCCTTAAAAAACTCTCATCTGGAGCAAAAGAATCTTCCTCCTTACAGGCATTGAACAATGTAAGGACTAATAAACTATAAATTAAGGTCTTTATACTCATCTTAAAATGCTTGAAATTGCTTACTAATAAACCTGAGGGGAAATACAAGGCTCAAAGAGATATTAATACTTTTTAATTCAAAGTCATCATTAACATCCCCTATACCAGTCAGCTGAGATTCTAAAAAACGATTATTTTCATTCACTAGGTTAGTAAGGCCAAATCGATAACTTCCCTCTAGTACTGCCCTGATATTCCAGAAATCATAACTAGCTCCTATGCCTCCCATAACCCCATAATCAAACTTCCCAAAATTATCCCTGACTCCAATAATCAATTCTCCTGCATCAATATTCTGAGTAGTTCCTGAAGAAAAATCTCTTTGTGATATTTTTACACTTTTCTCTGCATTCGTTACAAAGGAAATATATGCCCCACCCATAACATAAGGCCTAACCTTTGTTTTCAAGAAATCATATTTAACCAATACTGGAAAATCAAAAAAATCTATCTTTTGCTCATGATCCATTCTAGACTCAAAACGTTCTGTTCCTTCCTCTGATTCCCAAAAAAGATCATTTTCGTAACTAAATCTTGACCTTCTAAAATTTGGCTGAATGGCAATAGAAATACCTTTATGGTAAAATGTAATATCAAGTCCAGCAAATACACCTGCTAAATCAAAAGAACCATAGGATTTATCCAAAGTATTAGCGTCAAAATTAATGGGAGTAATCCCACTGAATCTTTGAGTTGGATTAGCAGTAGTTAAGTTTGTCCCAATCTTCACTCCCAGCCACCATTGTGTTGATAAGAATTCTTTAAGGTAATCTTGGCGGGACTGTCCTTTTACCATGGCAGTGCTCAAGAAAACAAGCAATGAGCAAAGTACACTTGTCAATATTTTCCTACTCATTATTTCTTAATTATTAGTTTTTTAGTATCGTTTAAACCTGGTGATTTTAAACTGACATGATAAATTCCTGCAGGAATATCTTTTAAATCTACCGTTAAAACATGTTCTCCATTTTCATAAGGTTTTGCTGTAATATTCTTTACAGTCCTCCCTTCTACATTTAATAAGCTGATAGAAATATAATCAGGTTGATTTATTCTAAACTTTATATAAACTTCATCAACTGCCGGATTTGGGTATGGCATTTCCAAATGAAATCTCCTACTGATAAAATCTGTAGAATCAGCAACTATAGGCCTAGTAACTGGCAATGGAGTATAAGGAACTCCATTCTCATCAGTACCGTTGATAAAATCTTTAAATAAGATATCATTAGCTATGATATCTTCGTCTACTCCCATCCAGTCTTTCAAAATATTTGCATAGATCTGTCTGTAATCTACTTGCATATCTATATTATTTTTTGTCACATCTGGGTTAGTTCCATACATACCTGGATTTACTCCCCGACCAAAAAGCATGACAGGTCCACCTGTTCCATGATCCGTACCATAACTTCCATTGGATGCAACACGTCTACCAAATTCAGACATAGTCATAGTCAACACTTTTGATTCCAGTCCCCTATGAGCTAAATCATTTTGAAAAGCCCTCATTGCACTAGAGATATGATGAAGTAATGCTGCATGACCACCCATAGTAGGGTCATTGGGTTGAACTTGTTCTGCATGCGTATCAAATCCACCAATCCGGACTAAAAAAACCTTAGTTTTCACACCTTGATCAGGGCCACCTCCATCTAAAAGCCTCGCAACTAATTTTAATTGATTGCTTAATGGGTTTCTTGATCGAACATTGAATGGATAAACCTCTGGGTAAGTCACTTTGCTCTCGGGGGCTCTACTATAGACATCAAAAAGTCTTTCTACAAATACTTCAGATTTGTCTTCCAGACTTAGAATCCAGTCCATTTCCCTCCCATACCTAGTATTATTAAGGAATTCAGGTGGTAATCCTCTAGGGTCAATACCTTCATCTTGAAAGCCTTCCAACTGCTCTATCAAATTAGCCAAATTACCTGGGCTAGAACTTAATGATAAGGAAACAGGAATATTATCATCTTGATGAAATATTAAAGAGACATCATTCCCCATTTCCAGGGCTAATGGATCTTGCATTTCTTCATTTGGGAAATCCTCTGGATAAATGAGCGGTTCATAAATTTTGGACAAATACCTGCCAACCCAACCTGATGAAAAATAATCATCTGGCCCTCCTCCCATAAACCAAATATCTCTTCCCCTAAAATGAGAGCCATTATTTCTAGGGTAAGACACTCCCTGTATTACTGCCATTTTTCCAGTATCATACAGGGATTTTATATCCAGCATATCTGGGTGCAGACCAACTTGATCAGCAGCACTTAAAGTGCTATCTAGCTCAATAATAGATCTTCTGCCAGATTTAAAAGGCAAAGCTATATTAGCTCTTCTACTATGGTACAAGTCATATTGTTCAATAGGAATTAATGTATTTAAACCATCATTTCCTCCATGCATCTGTAAAATGACCAGCACATTACCATTAGTCCCTTGTGCAGCCAACCTCTCCATAGGACTATGTCCCGCCAGTACCTTTATAGGAATACCATTAAGCGCAAGAGGAACTCCAGCCGCAGTTGACAATCTTTTGATAAAGTTTCGTCTTTTCATTGGTTAGTTTTTTAGTCTTGTGGAATTACATCAGTTGGTATTCTGGCGTTTGCAACATCGCATTCAGTAAAAAAGCCAATCTCTCAGAAACAATGTCTGCATCATAATTAGTATCCCATATAGCATCCCAGGCTTCTTCTCCAGACTCTGCCAGCCCTTCTTTAAAAAGAAATTCTTGAAGGTAAAAATTTAATCGTTCAGGTGTGATTTCGCTCTCACTACCCATAATTTCAAAAGAGAGATTTTCTGAAACAGGTTGAAAATATCTTGCCAACTCTTTAATCAACGATTGTGCATTTCTTAATGTAGCAACAGGGAAATTATTTAAAAACCACAATATAGTATCCAATTGTCCCATTTCAGGAATTGCCGAAATAGCCACTCGCTCTCTAATGAAATTATACCTATTAGTTAAAAAATTGGGCGTTATCCAACTTCTATAATACAAAGGAAATTGATGATAGCCTGCATATCCAGCTACCTCAAATGGTTCATATAAATCTAATCCCATCAAGTTAATTTGTCTTCTATATTCCTCTGTAGTTTCATAAAAACTTGCTAAGTCTATAGAAGGGTCGGACAGTGGCAATTGGAATGACCTTACAAACCCAATTACTAGGTCAATTGGTGATTTAATGATACCCCCAAAATTATTATCAAGGACACCGTCTTCAGCATCATAAAAATGTTGACTTGTTAATAAGTCAACTAAAACTGGGTATAATTTATACCCGCCTTCAATAAAAGTATTAGACAAATCTCGAATAATCGTATTTTGTAACTCTTCAGAGATATCATGATATACAAAGAAACGATATAGCCTCCTGATTATATGTAGTGATGTTTCATCTTGATTAAAAATAACATCTACTAGTTGTCTTATTTCATCTATAGCACTTTCTTCTGTAGGTTGAGTACCTTCAAGTAAATTTGTATCAGGAATAACTTGTCCATTTGATAATCTGCTACTAAACAACTTTGGATTATTATCATGTTGGTTAGCGATTATATTGCCCTTGATTATACCCCTTGGCAAATTAGTATCTTCATCAATATTGGAAAAAGTTGGATCCTCGTCAAATCCTGACAAAACCAAAGCTCCTTGCTGAACGTCCTCTTCTGTATAAAAAATGTAATCCCCATCAAATTCTGGAGTCTCGAAATTCGCCGTCTCGAGCCCTCTTCCTATAGTATATAACTCAAGAAACTCTCTAGCGTAATTCTCATTTGGATTATCTTTAACATTTAATCTCCCATCTAAAAATCTCAGCATGGCGTTATCAAGTGATACCTTGACGGCAAGGTTTTTAAAATTGATATCAACAGTCCTCCCTGGTGTCAAATCATCTGGAGGCGGTAGTTCCCGATCATCCCTGTCAAATGCATACATTCTAAACAATGCATCTTGAAAATAAATTGCTCGACTACTATTTACTTTAGAACTTTTAGTTGTAAAATGTGTGTGTAAGAAAAAAACAATTCTTTCTCTAAAGGCATAACTCAAAGATTGTCTTTCATCTAATCCTACACTTAACATCTGACCTATTTTCCAATTAAGCAAAAGTCCCACAAGGTTCTCGCTATTTGCATCGGTCACTCCAGAAATCACCCATTCTTGCTGGGTCATTGGATCAATTGGCAATGGAGGATCAGGAAGTACTTCGCTCCCAAAAAGCCTTTCTACAGCTTCCTGTGGAGTAAGTAATGCAAATTCATTTATCTGAGTGATTGTAGCTCCAAGGCAAGTTCTTCTCAATAAATGAGCGGCTCTCTTAACTCCGAGAACTTCTGTTAGAGGTGGTAAAGCCATGATACAGTAATTAAAATTCTAATAGCAATAATAAATATAGCTAAAAACATAAAAATAAGTACAATTCTTCTTTAAATATTAAAATACTTATCATCTAAAGAATAAATTTAACACAGATTCAACGGTTTTTTTTATTTCGCAAGTAACGGTCTTCGCAATAGAATGAAGTCTGACATACTGTTTCTTACTAAGATTAATTACAAACTAGTAATAATTCAGATCGCTGAACTTAACTCAAAATAAATTAATTAGCTAAATAGATTTACTGATATCCAATTAAATCTGAAAATGAACAAAAAGACACTTATAGATCAAATGAACCAACCCCGACCCAAGGGTACGGGGTATCTATGGGCAATAATTTAATGATCGACTCAAGAGTCGGGGCGCCCGGCCAGGGGGAATTAATATCCCTTAGGGATTAAATTATTTACTTGGATACCAGTAAAATAGATTTACCTAAAATCTTAAGTACAACATCTAGGTTATCTCCTTTAATTATTGATAAGTTATGATATCAGATTTGAGATTTTGGACGGTTTTAAAGGGAGTATCTACTATAAATATATTGACCAATGAGGTTGGTACCCCCACAGGGTCTCCATAAGAGTAAAGTTCAATCATCGTTTTTTCAGGAGCAATTTCATTAAGTACCCATTTAGTCTCAAAATCTGTCATTCTTACTTTTCTACTCTCATCTTCTAATCCTGTTTTAGGGTGGAAAATGATTTCCGTTATATGTTCTTCAGCACCTTCCTTTACTTCAACTGTTGCATAAAAATCACGGTCTTTTAATGGCCATGGAGTTGCAATAACAAAATACACTGTGAACAAACTATCTGATTGCTTGTCAACAATTTTACTAGTCCGTGTACTATGCTTCCACTCTTTAGGGTTATTATAATCAGTTATAAATCTTACTATCTTTTCTAGAGAAGCATCCACTTCAGTAACTACTTTTACTTCTTTAATGCCTTTTTTTCTTACCATTGTGAAGGCTTTCACACCTTTACCATTTTTAGAAGTTTCCCATTCTTGGGCCATAAGCTCTTGCGAAAAAACAACTAAACACAAGAGAATAATTACACTTTTACTCAATTTCATCTAATAATTAACTATCAAATTGCAATTATGTTATTTGAATTTCTTTTTTAATTTAAAGACAATACCTTTTCCAATACTTTCATTGAAATAATATAGGTTGGTAGAATTCCCTCTGCTCCAAGACTTCCAGAAGCAAGTGTATTACCAGTTTTTAACGGATTATCCGAAGCGTAATAAGCATACATTACTTTAACATCTTCAGATATGCTCTTTCTTATTTTCGTAGCTGATTGTATAGCTTTCTGGTAGTGGGCGCCCTCCATTTCAAGGCCTATTGCATTCCAAGTAGAAGTCAAAAAATGATTTAATACAGATCTGTTTTGAAGAGAAGTACCTAACACAGTTACCATCGTCCCTTCAGAGATATTTAATCCACTACCTTCAAAATCTTTTACATTCAACATATTATCAAATGGATAATTATCTCCTGACCCTTCAAAAACATGAGCAGTTGGCAGCATAACATCGCCTTTATCCCCTAACAGAATCCCTGCTTTACCCATAATGGTCACACTCTTTATATTCAAGTTTATTGGATCATGCTGGTCGCTTTCATAAGGCTTAAGCAATTCATCCATACATTCATAAGCTTGCTCCCCAAATGCATAATCCATCACTATCAAAACCGGCGAATTCTTTTCTGGAATTTGAAAAATTCCTTTAAAGTTTTTCGCCTTTTCTAAATCAAAAACTTGAACAGTTAAGTTAGTCCCTGAATGATCCTCTAATTGATACATCCCGTGTTTTAATGCAAAGCCTTTAATCTTATTATTTAAATCTCTCCTCTCAGCCTTCCCAGTTTCTATTGCAAGCTCTTCTATATTTTTAAACTTTTTCGTTTCAGGCAAAGCAAAACCATAAATCGCATTTTGAAAGCTATGTAAATTAGCACTAATGATGTGAATAGGCCTGTCATATAAATCATTTTTCATCAATAAGCTTTTTATATTATCAGCCCATTGTTCTCCATAGATATGTTGACCTATTATCTCTCTTAGTTTCTCGGAAAAACTTATTTCCCTATCGTTCTCATTTAAATACTCATCAATTGAATTTTTTCCTAACCAAAAAGTAATATGATAAAGACTATTCTTAATTTTACTATTCTTAAATTTCTCGACTGCCTCCCTTACCTGGTCAACAGTCCTACTGAGAATATTGCTTAAGTACACAATTGCTTTCTGTTCATCAAACAGTTCATTGTTCTTTTCTTTTGCAACAATCTCTTCCAATTTGATCCAATCATTCAGTATTCTACCTTTTGAATCAATACATTTGTTTCTTATTTTCTCAGATTCGTGATACATAAAGGTCAAATGAGTTAGGATATCATATATATCGCTTCTCCCTCTTGTCATCTCTACATACATCCTATCTTCATCTATTCGGTAACAGTTTCTTCTCCTCTTAGGGGGAATAATTGAATCCTGACCTATCTCTTGAAATCCTTCCCTTGCAATCAACTTAACAAATCTACATTCTTCTATTCCATCGGGTAATCTTTCTAAGATATAAAGCATTCCATCTAACTCCACTTTTTCTTCATGGGCTATCATTCCATAAATCTCAGGGCTCAATGTAAGGAGCGATTTCATAAGAGATTCCCCTGACATACCAGTCGGCTTATATTTCCCTCTATTGAACATATGCCTCATGTTTACATAAATTCTTTCTATTGCACTTCTGGATGCATGGGTTTTTCTCTTCTCAGCTTTAGTCATAGGTAATTTTTAGATAGCAAAGTTAGCAGAAGTATCTATCACCTTCAAATATTAGAAATTACGTTTAACACCAATTTATGTTTATGGAGGCATATAACATATTTTAGTAAATTTAATCTTGACAAATCGGTTGGCCGCTGCAGGGTTTAGGGTGGGAGCTTTAAATTATTCGCCAGGCGACCCTGTTGATTTTTTTGGCGGCCGTCGCGCGGTCCTTTTTTCAGGGGTCCGCCCCCGCGGCAAGGAAAAAAACGGACGAAAGCTAGAGTTGTCAGCCCTTCGATTGATTTATAGGGGGTGTTTTTGAACTTCAGAAATAATCTTTGATTAAACGATATCAAGAGCAGTTTTTCTTCAATTTCAGTTTTACTTGGATGCCAGTAATACTGAATCACACAAATTATGCATTAAAGATAAAAGGCTTTAGCATAAAGTCTTACCTTAAGGTTTAAAACAGATCATTTACCAAAAGCAACATCCAATCATTAGGAAAACATAACGTCTGGGATTCTATTGACTTACAATTTTAGAAGGAATATTTTAAAGTATTAGAGTAAATACCCATAGAAAAAAGTCAAAAGAGTGGATTTGAACTTCTTCTTCCTTTCCTTGATTTCTTATTCATGAAATATTGAATACTTATTTCAGTTGCTGCACCAAAATCTATAAAATCTGAATCACCGAGAATCCCATTAGAATTCAAATCATAACTTATTCCTACATTCAAATTGGCACTTCTAAACCCGCCATAGAAAATAAAGGAATCTTTTAACCTGTACCATAAACCTAATGCTATTTTAGCCCCTGTATTAGAACTAACAAATCTTTTTGAGTCTCTATTTAAATCATAAGCAATAGTTCCTCCAGCGTTAAATCTTGTTGATTTATTTACATAAGTGCCTAAAATTGTTGGTAGGAAATCAAAATTCTTAAACCTAAACTCAAACCCACCATGGTACCTTAATAGCACATCTAACGCCGTACTTTCATTGCCCAAAGAAATAAAATCACTTGATGGCCTATTTATATTATTGACAGTGAAACCTGAAAATGCACTATATCTGTACAAATGAAAGTTTCTCTCTATATTCCAATAATAAAGCGCACCAAAATTCAAAATAGGATACCCTGGGCTATCAGCAAAGTTGTTTAAAAACCCTACTGCAACTGATGGATCAAACCCCGATTCAAGAAATTTATTGAATTGACTCCCAGCCCTTAACCCACTAAGCGATATTGAACGTTGTTCAAAGCCTCCTTGTAAAGATAATATCACAGTTTCTTTACCTCTTACATGACCAACCTGTATATTGTGGGCATAATTTACCTGAATACCTGTTGTATTTAACCCTCCTTCAAACCCAGTGCTTTGGTTATAAACTAATATTCCAATACCTCCATCAGGCATTCCAAAACGTCTCTTCTTTTTCACAGGGAGTATTACTGAAGCTTGACTAAGGTCATTAATAAAGCCAACTTCAAGCCCAGATACTTGCCTTCTATAGCTAGCATGAAATGAGGGGTTAAGGTAGACCCCAGCTATTGCCGGATTCAAGTGTAAAGAAGCCGAGTAATATTGTGAAAACTGCACTTGCGACCCTTGCCCTAAAAGGTTAGAACTCAATCCACTAAGTATAATTACCAAAATGTAATAGTAATTCTTCATTTAATTACCTAATTAAGTAAAATGCTCCTTGTTCTCTTTGTGGAACCCCACCTTCCAACTGATAAACAATGGTATAATAATACAAACCACTTGGTTGCTCACTACCATTATTTTGACCTATACCATTCCATCCAAACTGATTTGCTTCATCAAAAGCATCTGTCTGGTAAAGTAAAACATTTCTTTGATTAAATATCCTTAAGCTAAATCCTTCGTTAATTATCCTATTACCAAAAATCCTAAAAGTTTGATTTTCCTCTTCTATGGCATTCGGAGAGAAAACATTTGGTATATAAATTAATCCTGCTCTAGATGCTATAGGGGCCTTCCCAATAGCAAGATATTTCTTATTTTCATTAGTCAATTTAAGATACTTTTCAGCAGTAATAGTTCCGAATGTCAATGAATCCGTGTCTAAAAGACTTGAAACTCCTAAAGTATTAAATTCTTCTTCCAAAGAATTTTTCGCTACTACAACTGGTGATATAAAGTCTGCATTAATTGAATTTTCAATAGTGAAATTCTCTAAATCTGCGTCAGAAAACTCAAATGAAACTACTGCACTATCAAATGATCCTCCATCTAGATTGACATTCCAAATTGCATGTTCAGATACGCCTATTACATCCGCTGCTGGAACTGGCACAGGATCATTTGCCGGAACATTTACACTTACCCTCATTCTTAAATCTATTCCAATAATATCATCTAAAGTAATAGGTGCATAAAGACCATTTTTTCCCAAAGGGTATTTTTTGAAGCTATTCCCTAATTGTATCAATTCTCCATCAAAATAAGAATTACTATTCCCGCCCAAAATATTTACATCATTACTGATGATTAGCTCTGTTGTATCTGTCACTGTTAAAATGCCGTTAGTAAAATTCATTTCTTCAAAAACCAAAACAGAATCTCCAGTCAAAGTAACCCTATTTTCACCATCAACATTCAATTCTTTCAAATTCAATGTTGGGCTAAAAACCCATTGATCACCATCACCTCTAAATTCTAAAGCTCCAGATGTACTGTTGAATAAACTATTGTTTAGAAAATCTTCATAAATACTTAAAGTTCCCAGGTTTTCAATAAAACCATTATTAATTAATGATCCTCCTGCCTGAATTTCTGTATTTTCTTGAATATAAATAGCTGCATTCTCCTGCAAAAACAATGACTGTCCATTGATCTCCGTTAGCAAGAAAGTAAAAAGCATGCTCAGTAAAAAGAATTTATTTTTCTTCATCTACAATAGCAGTTTTAGTTTCCTTATCATTTTCAATACCTAAAGTAGTCTTGATCAATTCAATATCAGATTTAATATTACTGTTTTCAGCTTTTAATTCATTGATTTGTGAATCTTGATTCTCCAAATTGTTACTTAAACTCTCAATTATAAGTTGCTGCTCCTTCAATGCCTGCATTAAAACTGGTACTAGCCCTACATAATTAACAGTTTTGTACCCCTCTTCGTTAATCATTACTAATTCAGGGTAAATGCTTTCCAATTCTTGTGCAATTACACCAATTTGCACCTTTTTATTAGCATCTGCTTTATAATTGTACTTATATCCTCCTAATTTATTTAGCTTTTCTATTGTATTTTGTAAAAGGCTAATATTTTCCTTGAGCCTACGATCCGATGTAGTAAATACTCCGCCAGTAGTTATTTCAAGTACTCCTCCCGCACTTACATCACCTGTATTTCCCAGATTGCTAACAGTCAAACTTGACATAGTGGCATTTCCAGTAGATAAAGTACCTGAAGTAGATATATTCTGAGTTCCAAATGATGGATCAATTTTAGTTCCGTTTATACCAGCTAGTATATTAATATCGTCATTTGTAATAGTTCCATCAAGTATTTTGGCACTTGTCACCGCACCATCTATAATATTTCCGGTTGCTACCGCATCAGTGGCCAGTTTAGTATTCGTTACATTTCCATCCAATATCTTCACTGTCGTTACCGCATCATTGGCAAGCTTAGTAGTGGTCACGTTCAAATCTTCGATCTCCGCTGACTGGATTGCATTCGTGCCAAGGTCTACTACTCCCGTGGCTGTCAAAGCCGTTACTGTAGCTGCTGCTGCAGTGGTTGCGCCGATTTCCGTATTGTCTACTGTCCCTCCATCAATGGTCAGGTCATTGTCAACCTCACTGTCGGAAACTACACTCCCGGATGCTACCAGGTC
>CALGOB010000005.1 GCA_937958005.1 uncultured Cyclobacteriaceae bacterium | reverse complement strand
GTGAGGTTTGAGGTACGAGAACCTTACTCCAAAATTGTTCTCTAAACTCACTCTCATACTCACTCCTTTTGAGGCTGAGATTTTTAAACTAAAAAAACCAATATGTTCGACTTCCAAAAACTATCTTTATATCAGAAAGCTTAAAACTGGACTGTCTAGTATATCACTCATTGAAATAAATGCAACTTGAAATGGAAGTTAGATGGTATTATTCATAACACCATGGTCTTGCTTAGCAAGTAATTGATCTACTTAGTTTTATGATGAAAAACATAAATATTGACATAGCTCAAATTTGGGGGGTATCAATTCTACTCATCAGAATAGTATTACGTTGATGATCAATTATTTAGCTTTTCTAATAATTATTTCTGTGGTGGGGCAAACCGAATTACTCGGGTTAATTAAGTTATAAAAAAGGGAATCTATAATAAATTCCCTTTTACATTAAAATGTATGTAATATAATGAATCAACCCCGACCTGACGCCTCTGCTGAGAAAGCTACGGCGTTCGCAGAAGGGTACGGGGTATCTATGTCAATAATTTAATGATCGACTCAATGCCTCCGCAAAAGCTTCAGCACTCGCGAAAGAGTCGGAGGTGTCCAACTAGGGAATTAACATCCCTAAAGAGTTAACCTAAATCAAAGCGATCTAGATTCATTACCTTAGTCCAAGCTGCTACAAAATCTTGTACAAATCTTTCTTGAGAATCTGATGATCCATATACTTCAGCAATAGCTCTTAATTCTGAATTAGAACCAAAGATTAAGTCAACTCTGGTACCAGTCCATTTCAAATCTCCTGAAATTCGGTCACGCCCTTCAAACTCATCTTGGTGGTCAGAAGTTGCTTTCCATGTAATCCCCATGTCCAACAAATTCAAGAAGAAATCATTGCTTAAAGTATCTTTCTTGTCTGTAAAGACACCGTGCTTTGACCCATCAAAATTGGTATTCAGAACACGCAACCCACCTACTAGCACTGACATTTCTGGAGCAGTTAAAGTCATTAACTGAGCTTTATCTACTAATAATTCTTCATCAGACACTGTGAATTTAGTTTTTGTATAATTTCTAAATCCATCAGCTTGTGGTTCAAGTACGCCAACAGACTCTACGTCAGTTTGTTCTTGTGTAGCATCACCTCTTCCTGCTGTAAAGGGAACAGTTATCTCATGACCAGCATTTTTAGCTGCTTGTTCTACAGCAGCAGAGCCAGCAAGGACGATTAAATCTGCCATTGAAACCTCTTTACCGAAATCATTTTTGATCCCTTCTAGCGTTTTCAGGACTTTATCTAGTTGAGAAGGGTTATTTGCTTCCCAATATCTTTGTGGTGATAAACGAATACGTCCACCATTGGCGCCACCTCTTTTATCAGATCCACGGAAAGTAGAAGCTGAAGCCCAAGCAGTAGATACTAATTCAGCAATAGATAATCCCGAATCAAGAATCTTTCCTTTCAAGGTAGCCACATCACTATCGTTAATTAATTCATGCTCCACCTCTGGAATAGGATCTTGCCAAATTAAAACTTCTTTTGGAACTTCTGATCCAAGATACAATGACCTTGGTCCCATATCACGGTGTGTCAGTTTAAACCAAGCACGAGCGAATGCATCTGCAAATTGATCAGGGTTTTCATAGAAACGTTTTGAGATAGGTCCATAAATAGGATCCATTTTAAGAGCCATATCAGCAGTTGTCATCATCAAATCTTCCATTTTAGATGGATCATGTGCTGACGGTACTTTTTTAGGGTTAGAAGCATCTGTAGGTCGCCATTGATTAGCTCCAGCCGGACTTTTTGTTAATTCCCAATCATATCCTAGTAAGACTTCAAAGTATTCGTTATCCCACTTAGCTGGATTAGTAGTCCAAGCGCCTTCTATCCCACTAGTAATGGTATCATTTCCATGGCCACTTCCATAAGTGTTCTTCCACCCCAAGCCCTGCTCTTCAATACCTGCGCCTGCTGGCTCAGCTCCTACATACTTATCAGGGTCTGCTGCGCCATGGGCTTTTCCAAATGTATGTCCACCAGCTACTAGAGCAACTGTTTCTTCATCATTCATTGCCATACGAGCAAAAGTATCTCTTATATCCCTACCTGATGCAATTGGGTCGGGATTTCCATTAGGTCCTTCTGGATTCACATAGATTAACCCCATTTGAACTGCTGCTAATGGGTTTTCAAGTTCTCTGTCACCAGAATACCTTTTATCACCTAACCATTCAGTTTCAGACCCCCAGTAAATATCTTGCTCAGCTTCCCAAACATCTTCTCTTCCACCTGCAAAACCAAAAGTCTCAAAACCCATAGATTCAAGGGCACAATTTCCTGCTAAGATCATTAAATCTGCCCAAGAGATCTTCCTTCCATATTTTTGCTTAATAGGCCAAAGTAATAAGCGTGCTTTGTCTAAGTTTCCATTGTCTGGCCAGCTATTCAACGGAGCAAATCTCTGGTTACCTGTACTCCCTCCACCTCTACCATCTGATGTACGATAAGTTCCTGCACTATGCCATGACATTCTTACAAAAAGCCCACCATAATGTCCAAAATCTGCTGGCCACCATGATTGAGAATCTGTCATGAGGTTAACAAGGTCTTTCTTTACGGCTTTTAAATCAAGTGATTTAAATTCTTCAGCATAATTAAAAGTATTCCCCATCGGATTTGACAAAGAAGAGTGTTGACGGAGAATATTCAACTTTAGCTGATTTGGCCACCAGTCACGGTTTGACGTACCACCTCCTGCACTTTGCTTAACTGCTCCGTGCATTACTGGGCACTTACCCATATTATTATGATCCATAATGCAATTAATTTTTAATTGTGAATTTAGGGATTATTTTCTCAAAATGTATATTGATTTAGATTATTAGCTTATCATTGAAATCTATACAACACCAAATATCTATATGTTTTGTCGATTTCGTATAGCTCGTTTATTAATTATCTAAATGAACCAACCCCGACCCAAGGGTACGGGGTATCTATGGGCAATAATTTAATGATCGACTCAAGAGTCGGGGTGCCCGGCCAGGGGAATTAATATCCCTTAGGGATTAAAACCTTAAATCCGCAGAACATTTTTAAGTTCAGGTTCAAATCACCCAATAGGAGGTTTATGAATACATTTCATTACAATTGCTATTCACCCAATGGAGTGAAAGTGATTTATCTAGGAATGTATGATTCTACATCGCATCTAAAGATTTTCACCCATTTTGACAAAACACTTGTGGATTTAAGGCAATAATTAATAAACCTAAAAAATCAATACAAAACTACTTTTTTAGTAGGCCTCTCTTCTCAAAAATAAATAGAAAACTCATTTCCTTATGCTATTCAATTAGTATCTTAAAAATAAATGAAGGTTTTTATTTTACAAATCAGTTTTTTTGCACATCATTGGTGAAAATCACTAGTACAGATTGATAAAACACTATTAAAATAAATAAAATGAAGAAAATAACATTGATAGCATTTCTCCTTATAGTAGTAATTGCAGCGCAAGCACAGGAGTATAAAATTATCACTACAGTTGAATCCATTATTCCTGCAGGAATTGGAAGATCACGGATGATCAGTCCTATTCAAAGGGTAAATACTGATGACTTTACCACAGAACGTACTAATGGAAAAAAAGGAAATGAACAAAAAAAGATCAAAAGGAAAAATTTGAGGGTAGATAAAATTGAAGAAACAAAACTTTTAAATTTCTATAGTTTGACTGGGATCAACTTTCAAAACATCGCTTCCAATGATGCTATAGTGAGTGATAAATTAACATCCTTGGCTCAAGATGGCTGGGAATTGATGTTTGTCACCAGCGGAGTTGAAAGCGACGGTGGAGAAACAGATGGGGAAGGAATCTACATCACTAGATATGTTTTTAAAAGAAATTAAACCCGAATAATGCAATAGAAATTTGATGCAAACCATAACTAACAGTCATTTATGATTTTCTCTTAAAAGTCTAATGCATCATTCGGGTTAAAGAGTATTCGGAATAGTTAGCAAAAAGGGTACTTCTAATACCCTTTTTCATTTCAAAACAATGCCAATTGACAAATCTAGCCCACTGCTTTAGAAATAGCTTTTACAAAATTTTTCATAAACTTGCTTCTGGAATGTTTTTTCGCACAATCTAAGGATAGAAAGGGGTTCAGGTCTTCTAATTCAACTAGTAAAAGTTCACCATTTTCTATTCGACAAGCATCCACCCTTTGAATTCCATGCTTCATTTGATTCCATTCAATAAATTGATAGGCAAATTGTAAATCTTCTGTGCTTGGCTCTATTTCTATTAATTCCCAACGTTTCTTCTTTTCTGGAGCATACAAAGCATATTGGAACTCTCCATCTATAAAATAAAATGATATTTCATATTCAAAATTAAGATAAGGTTGTACTAAAAAACCTCCTAATTCAACCTCAAAAAGGAGATTCTTATCTAAAACTTGCATGCCAATAGAATCCGCTCCAACTATTGGTTTTATAACATAACGCTCGTGACCATCAATCTTAGAGAAATCGTTTAATTGGTTGATAGTTGGGATAACAGGATATTCACTTTTGCTTAAGTTTAACAGATACTGCTTCCCTTGCATGTCTCCTTTTCCATCAAAAGAATTATATATATTTAATCTTTTCGACAGTACTGTTTTTTGAAACTCTTTAAAATATTCCAAGTAGTTCATCACTGGGCCTGTATTTCTGAACACAATTAACTCAGAAGTATCTAAATAAGCCATTGCCTGCTTTGGATTAGCAATAAGTATGTTAAAATGATCTTTTAATGCTTCTGTAATAAACAAATCCTCTTTATAATAATTTCTTCCTTGTGCATTAAAATAAAAGTCCGTTAAATATAAAATTTTCTCCATATAGTCTACAGGCTATCAATGCGAATCCTTCTACAAAGAGTCAATAACCTCGTTTTATTAAAAAAACCGATTAATATTAAGACATAAAATTAAGTATAAATAAATTGCTGGGATTAATATTTTAGTACCTATTGCGGCTACTAGTTTTTATAGAATTCCCTTTTGTAAGTATATTATTTTAGTTGAGCTTGATTCCTTAAAATGATTAATTTGCCCCTTGGTATCTGCCTTACCAAAAAGTGCTCTGTTATAAAAATTTATTATAATTAGCACCCTAATGAACCAACCCCGACCCAAGGGTACGGGGTATCTATGGGCAATAATTTAATGATCGACTCAAGAGTCGGGGAATTAATATCCCTTAGGGATTAAATGATCAGATCAGTATTTAAAGATAACAGAATTGGCATGAACAAAGAATTTCGCTTTCGAGGTGTGAGATTCAAACTAGACTAGAAACTTTTAGTGATGCCGTTTTTGCATTAGCCATTACACTTTTGGTTGTCTCAAATGAAGTTCCTAACAACTTCAATGAAATGGTCAAAGTATTTATTGACCTCATACCATTTTCACTTTGCATGGCCTTGATAGTGTATATCTGGTATCAGCATTTTTTATTTTTTATCAGGTTTTGTTTTAGGAATAAAAAGATCGTTGTGTTAAATGCAATTTTATTGTTTCTAATTCTATTCTATGTCTACCTTTTAAAATTTCTAGCTAAAATTTTATTGAGTCTTTATCTGAGTCCTATATTTAGATTGTTTGAAGTCCAATCAAATTGGGGGGTTAAATTAAGTGATATGATTTCAAGTGTTGATCAAATGTCAAGTACTATGATGATTTACGGTCTCTTTGGTAGTGCTATTTTCTTTTTAATGGCTGCCATGTATAAATATGCACTTAACAAGAAACATGAATTGAAACTTAATGAAATTGAATTATATGATACAAAGACTAGTTTCATTAGCTTACTGATCATGGGCAGCATCCCTTTTCTTTCAGTTATTCTATCAATAATTTTCAGGAATAGTGTTTTGGGAGGAATACTAGGTGGGTTTATTTATTGGTTATACATCCCTTCTTTTATCATTTCGAGTAGAAAAGCAGCAAAAAAAGGAAAGTACTTATCGCTAATCAGGAAAAAGGAAAGACTGCTTAACATATCATTCTATAAAATTTTATTGGGTCACATTTTCTATCAATTCAACTTCAAGGACTTGATGATAAAAACAAATTATTAAGATTATTAGATGTTTTCAGGGAAAAAGAACGAGATTTTGAACTAATTTAAAAAACAGTGATTGTGTATCTTCTACAATGAACCAACCCCGACCCAAGGGTACGGGGCATCTATGGGCAATAATTTAACCCGAATGATGCATTAGAAGTTTGATGCAAACCATAACTAACAGTCATTTATGATTTTCTCTTAAAAGTCTAGTGCATCATTCGGGTTTAATGATCGACTCAGCGCCTCCGTAGAGAAAGCTATAGCGCTCGCAGAAGAGTCGGGGAATTAATATCCCTTAGGGATTAAAAATTACCTACCCATCTTCTGCCTGTATTTCTGAAGCATAGTCTTTATAAATTCCATTCAAGTCTATTATTTCAATTAACAGTTCATGTGACAAGCTTTTCTTTTCAAGTTTCAAATAACCTAAAGCTGCATACCACTTGACACCTTCTATTTTACAATGCTCTTTGGCTTCTTGGGTATCCCTTATTCAGATCGACTAGTATTTTATAATGATTTATAATATTCGGAAAAATAGACGAAGTTGATAAATCCATACAGTTCCGAGTAGACCCGAAATTTTCTACTCACCAAAGTGGAAATTACACCTACGCTGCTAATAAGAAATTAATCAACTATCTAACAGCTACTCATGGTTTTCTCTTAAAAAGAGAATCATTAAGGCAAATTTAATATACAAATGTTCAATAATTCATTCGTCAAAAAAATGCTTATTTATTCCACTTTATATAATAACTGCTTATTTGTGAAATCATAAAGTGTTAGTCTTCTGAGGTCAAAATAGGCTCTCCAATAATCCCTAAGTGCGCTCAGGTAACTTCTTTTAGCATTATCTTTTTCTTGTAATGCTATATTCAAATTTGTAATATCTATTTTACCTATTTCATAGCGGCTCAGGGCAATATTATATCTTTGCTGTGCAACCTCGTCAGACTTTTTAGCTATTTTCAATTGAATATTTAGCACGTCTATCCTACTCACCAAGGTGATTACCTCTTGATCAAAATTGATTTCATCCTGTTCAATCGTATAATCTTCTAAGACTTTATTAGCTTGGGCAATTTTCAAACTTGCCTCGTTTCTTCCCCAAGTTACTAGAGGTACATTTAACCCGATATTTACACGTTGGCTATTGGTTGGGTCCCGTAATGATTCAATGAAGGTATTACCAGTATTATTTCTACCAAATGATGCATTTAAATCTATCTGAAATCTTTGTTTTTTTGCCCTTGAGACATCTCTATTTGCCTCTAAACGTCTCCTTTCTAACGCAAGGTAATCGGATCTATTGTTCCTTGCATATTCTAATGCTTTTTCAGTTGAGATCTCAAAACTTGGGATTTCCTCAGGAAGGACTAGTGAGAAATCATTATTTGTCAAGCCCGTAAATCTATTAAGTTCAAAACGAGCTGACTGTATCGCAAGGTTAGCACTCTCTACATCTTGTTCAGATCTTAGTTTTTGAAGTTCAACTTGCAGGAGCTTATCTTTCGAAGTAGTTCCGATATTATATCTGTTGTTTTCTATGTCATAGATTTTATTATTATTCAATTGATTAAATTTTGCCACTTGTAAATTAACTTGTGCATCGAGGTAATCAAAAAACAATTCTACAGATGTCCTAGAAATCAACTCTACCTCTTCTGCATATTCTCTTTTAGATTCTTCAAACCTAATCGGTTCTATTTTCTTATCCCATTTCAAGGTATTGAATGCAAATAATGGCTGACTAAGTGATAGATTAAAGATATTGGGATTCCAATTCTTAAAGAATGATTCTCCATCTGCATCTGGCAAAATAGATGTATTTCTTCCTATGCCTGTATTAATAGCTATCTCACCTCCTGTTAGAGTAATGGGTTGCCTTAATCCTAAATTTAGATTTCCATTAGTAGTTTGGGTAGGAAGAGACCTAAGGCTACCATCTGGTTGAGTTACATCTATTACAGATCTGTTAATTCCTGGTAAGGCCCCTGAAAGGACTAGTTGAGGGTTGTAATTTGACTTGAAAAACCTATACTGCCAATATCTATTTTCCTTTCTTGTTTCAGCTTGCTTAGCTCGCGGGGAGTTTTCTTGGGCTTTTTCTATAATACCAAATAAGGAGAACTCATTTTGAGCTAAAGATGGTAGTGCAATAAAAAGTAATAAAGTCGCTATATATAGTTTATTCATATCTTAGTGATGTTATGGGATCTTGATTGGCCGCTTTTCTTGCAGGAGCAATTCCGAATATTAAGCCAATCACGGCTGCTACTCCAAATGAAATTAAAATTGACCAAAACGAAATTATAGTTGGGATTCCAGCAAAATGACTGACCACATAAGCCATTATTATTCCTTGGATCACACCTATAAATCCCCCCGTAATACTGATCAACATGGCTTCCAGCATAAATTGGTTAATGATGTCTGTTTTCTTTGCTCCTAAAGACAATCTTAGTCCGATTTCTTTAATACGTTCCAATACCGACGCAAGCATAATATTCATAATCCCTATTCCCCCAACGATTAATGATATCCCGGCAATTGCCCCCAACACATAGTTAAATATATCATCAGTTTTCTGTTGCTGTTTAAGTAATAATTCAGGAATTTCAATTTCATAATCAACTACTTCAAAATGCTTTCTTTTAAGTAGTCTTGCTATTATGTCCGCAGAACTATTCAATTTAGCAGTTTCTGTTATCTGAATTACTAATTTATCTAACTGATGGTAATTAACGATCTTCTTTTCCTGATTATTATTCCTTCGATTATTTTGCTCCAAGTTATTTTTAGTGATTAAATCTCGATTTTCAAACCTTATTAACATGGTCTGTAAAGGAGTATATATATCATTATTATAATCTCTAATCCCTAAATTGGCTATGCTATTTTCACTAATCAACCGTTCTTTAAGTACTCCAATAACCTTAAGCCAATTATTGCCACATTTTATGAATTTTCCTATTGGGTTTTCAGTGGGGAAAAATTTTGCCTTAACAGATTTACCAATGATACATACAGCTACTCCGTTTTCCAATTGATAATCATTAAACAATTTCCCTTCGTCTAATTCAAAATTAAAAATAGAAAAATAAGCAGGCTCTACGCCTACCAATTTACCTGATCTCCTGATTCCATTTTTTATAAAATGTGTTTCTTTTAGAATTTCAGGGCTTATCATCGTAATCCCTTTCACAGTTTTTTGGATTGCTTCTTTATCTCTAACAGTAAGCCCAGGTGAGAACTTACTGTTATTGGTCCCCACACCTTCATCCTCCTCACTTAAACTTTTTTCCTCCTGCTCAACAATTGGTTTAACGACAATATTATTGACACCTACTAGTTTAATTTGCTCTCGTATCTCTTCTTGGGCACCATTTCCTATTGCAAGCATAGCTATTACTGCCGATACGCCAAATATGATACCTAGGGCGGTCAGTAATGACCTTACCCTATTGGATATAACGGCACTTAAGGCAATATCGAAGTTGGACAGAAATCTTTCTGATATAATCTTTTTCACTGGAATTAGATTATTTTTCTGACAATAGTGATTCCAACAGTGTTATCTCATCCTTTTCAACACTTTTAACAGCAGAAAGATATACTTTATCTTGAATTGTCAAGCCACTTTCAATAACCGCATTGGTCGCATTGGTAGCGCCTACTTTTACTTCTTGTTTTACCACATTGAATCCGGTCGATTTATATACATAAGTTAAGGAATCACCTTGTGTGTGCAAACATTCTAAAGGTACATTGACTACTTCTTGAAAACTATTAATAATGATCTGATTACTTGTTGTCATTGCTGGTCTTAAAACATTATCGATTTCGTTTATTTCTACGTTCACTAGAAATACCTTAGCATCAGAGTTCTTTTTTTGTTCTCCAACATTGGCCACATTTATTACTTTTCCCGTCAATTTTTTCTCAGGAAATGCATCTAATCCAACCTCAACAATTTGCCCTTTTTTAATATTTCTTATATCCACTTCATTTACATAGGTCTTAGAAATCATTTTAGTCAGATCTGGTAAGGTAGCTACTACAGGATCCCAACTACTAATTTGTGATCCAGCTTTGACTACCCCTCTCCAATTTTTATGATAAGTGAGCATACCATCTTCTGGAGCATATATAGTAAATTCGCTCGCTATTCTTTGGAGTCCCTCAAACTCAAGCTGCTTCTTTTTTAAACTGCCAGCTACTTCTTGCATTTTGGCAATATTTTGCTGTTTTTTTATAATTAGGTTTTCTTCTGCTTGTGTAAAAGCTCGCTGTGCCTTCTCGTATTCAATTTGTTTATTTTTAATTACTGCCGGTGGCTCATACTGAGATTGTTCAAATTCAAATTTCATCTGCTCCGCCGTATATTTTAAATTGATCAGTTGATTTCTAGCTTCTTTCATCTGTAAAGTGGTATCAAGCTTTGTCTGAGTATACTTAGACTCATTTTGTTGCACCTCTATCTGAACATCTTGCATTTTAGTGGTAACTGGTGACTGATCTAAACTTGCTACAAACTGACCTTTTTTCACAAATGTTCCATCATCTATTATTTCCAATAACGGTACTTCATAGATCTGATATCTCCTCATTCCAGATGGGCCTAGAATCTTCACAGAATTCTTAGCTTCTAATTCTCCTGTTGTATTGATATCTACTAGAAACTCTCCTTTTTCAACTTCAACAAGAATATTACCTTCTTCTGTGGAAGCATTTTTACCGAATAAAAAATATATGGAAATAGCCAATATTGTAAAGGCCAATGGAATTATTATTTTTTTAGACATCTTTTAGTTTTTAAGTATACAAAGATATTACTTTTAGGATAAATAAGGGTTACCAATAAAATAGACTTATTTCCAATTATAAAATAAGAATGCCCATATGGGATAATCCAAGGTTTCTAAATTAGTCACAGAGCCGTTTCTTTTATTTTACCTAAAACTTCCAACCTGATAATAACAAGTGCGAAATACGTCCTTTCTAATTCCTCTAAAACATGCTTTACTTAAACCCGAATGATGCATTAGACTTTTAAGAGAAAATCATAAATAGCTGTTAGATAGCTGCCTAAATTCTGATTTGCAACGCAGACATAGTCTCCATTATGGTGAGTAGGAAATTAGGATTTAAGTGGCTAGATGACTGTTCGTTATGGTTTGCACCAAATTTCTATTGCATCATTCGGGTTAAATAAATTGTACTGAATCGGGATATATACCTACCTTAGGCTGAATTATATTACTACTATGGAATATCTTTAGATACTGGCAACAATCCTTTTACTAGTGTGTCATAAAAAATTATACCACTCCAAAATAAGTTGGCACAAACACTACTTCTTTACAAAAAGAATAGAATTCGCTAATCGTTTACATGGTAGGTGAGACTAAAACCTAAACTTTAATCCCTAAGGGATATTAATTCCCCGACTCTTGAGTCGATCATTAAATTATTGCCCATAGATACCCCGTACCCTTGGGTCGGGGTTGGTTCATTACTCAAAAATGAATCAACCTAGACTCAGCACCTCCACAAGAAAGCTCATAGCGCTCGCGGAAGAGTCGGGGCGCCCAACCAGGAATATCCCTTAGAGGTTAAACTTCATCCCAGATCAAAGCAGCTGCTCCTAAAATAGCAGCGTTTTTACCAGTCATTCCTGAAGCTAACAATTTCACTTTACCCTTATAGAATGGTAAAATGTATTCATCCAAATATTTTTGAGTTGGTTCAAATATCCATTTACCACTTTTAGCTAAACCACCCAATAAAAAAATTGCTTCAGGATGTGAAAAAGAAACAAAATTTGCTAATTGCTGACCCAATATTTTTCCTGTTCTATGGTAGGCTTCTAAGGCAATTTTATCCCCTTTTTCTGCGCGTTCAGTGATATATTCTCCATGCAGATCATTATATGAGACATCTCTTAAAGGAGTTTCATCCATATATTCGGATAAAAGGTGAAATATAGTTCTTTTAAGACCTGTTGAAGAAACATAGGCTTCCAAACCACCTCTTCTGCCTAACCCAGTCATCCTGCCATCATGATCAATGACTACATGACCTAATTCACCAGCCATAGAATCATGGCCATAGATCATGGATCCGCCACTATAGATCCCACTACCCAATCCAGTACCCAAAGTAATGACAATGAAATTATTCATTCCCGCAGCATTACCATAAATTCTTTCACCTACCGCTGCAGCATTGGCATCATTGGTGATTTTAATCGGTAAATCAATGTGTTTAGACAGTTCTTCTACAAACGGCACAACCCCTTTCCAAGCAAGGTTAGCCGCATATTCGATCGTACCTCTATAAACATTGGCATTTGGGGCTCCTATACCTAGCCCTATTAATTCATAAGGAATATCAATTTGGTCTTTTAAATTATTGATCTGTTTTGTTAATTCTTGTTGGTAATCAAATAACTCATCATAATCACCTGTAGGGAATTGACTATCAGCAAATACATTTCCTTTCCTATCTGCAATTCCAATTTTTGTAAGTGTTCCACCAATATCTATTCCAACTACTAATTTTTCCATATATTCTTTATCAATTGTGCAAAGATTCATCAAAACCCTCTGCAAGACTAGTAGCAAATATATTATGTGATCTGATCGATTGAAAGGTTTTTGCAAATTGTTATGTACAGAAATATACAATTGGTAGTACATTGTTTTTAAAATAAGAAAAGAACTGAACATTATTTGGTTAACTATACCATAAAAAAGAGAGACTTAGTCTCTCTTTTAATTGAACCCATTCCCTCCTACTTAAAAGGTCAATTTATGACCTATAAGTGGGTAAGAATTTTCTATTTCATTGAATCATAGGCACATCACTTACTAATTTCCATTGATCTGCTAGTCCTTTCACTAAAGTAAGTAAAGAAACAAAGGTGGATTTCTTCCCTTTCATTGTTACTAATGCTTGAGCGGTTGTCCCATTTATTGTGATCATCTGAATGTCAGTCTTGCGTTCATCTCCACCCCATTCTTTTGATCTAATCTTATCTAAATAAACTGATCTTGGAACTATAGCAACTTCTTTACTTCCAAAAAGTCTATTCATCACAACTCGATAATTTTCGTCTAGGAGTTCAGTTAGTTTGCCTACGTCATTATTATCTCCTGCCTGAGCAAATGCTATGATTGTTTTTCTTACTGCTTCTTTCTCTGCTTTTTGTGCCATCGAACAATTTGTTAATAATAAGCCGAATAATCCAATTACAATTGTCGTTCTCATCGTTTTTAATTTATTGTTAGTTACTAATTTATATTGATAAGTCTACTATTGATATATCAATCTATAGGGTAAATTTTTTTATTCCAAGTTTTTTTGAATTCGAGAAAGCATAGATTTCAGTTCAACTAACTCTTCGTCAGAAAAACCATCAATACTCTTCTTCCTGTGGTCTACAATCATTTGAATATGTTCTTGTACAAATTCTTTCCCAGCCTTAGTCAACACAATATGATATTGTCGTCTATTATTGGGAATTGCCTCTCTAAGAATAAATCCTTTCTTATTTAACAAATCCAAAGTTCTGGTAATAGAAGCGGGATCTCTCAGAGATTTTACAGATAAATCTTTTTGAGACAATGGCGAATGTTCTTCTATAATTTTAAGCAAAATCCACTGTTCAATAGTAATTCCCAAGGATATTTTATCAAATTCCCTTTGTGAATATATCTTAGAAACCTTACTGGTTCTTTCTAATTGAAATAAAATAACATCCTCTATATTCCCTCCAGCCATTTATCTTTTTTTCAAATATACTATAATTATTGATATATCAACTATTGTTGTAAATATTACTTTATAGAAAAAATATTCATTGATGTCCCCTTTTAGTATCTTGATTGGTCTATATCAGTATATAACTTAAATAATTATGAAAGATTTTATCATTTTAATCAGAGAGGATTTAAAAAGGCAATCAACCTTAAGTGAATCTGAATTTCAAAGTGAAATACAGGAGTATACTGACTGGGTAGATGAAATGTCTAAAACAGGTAATTATGTAAGTGGCGAACCATTGGAACCTGAAGGTAAATACATTTTAAAAGATACCGTTCAATCGGATGGCCCATTTATAGAATCTAAAGAAGCTATTGGAGGGTTTATCATTATAAAGGCTGAAAACATTAATACTGCCACCTTATTAGCAAAAGCATGCCCTGTTTTTAAATATGGGGGTCATATTGAATTGCGACCAATCATGAAATATTAATATGTATAACGAAAGGGAAGTAAATCAAATTTATAGAGATCATTTTGGCCAACTAGTTGCTTCCCTAGTTTCTTATTTTGGGTTGACTAACATTGAAGTGGCTGAGGACTTGGTTCAAGATACTTTTGTATCAGCGATCAAATCATGGAAGGAGGAATGGCCAAAAGATCCAAAATCCTGGTTATTTGCAGTTTGTAAAAGAAAAACAATTAACCATCTGAATAAACTGGCCAATAAGTCCATTCACCAACCCTTATTTGAAGGAAATCACCTTATTAACGATAAAATAGAACATTTCTTCTTACCTCATGAAATTAAAGATAGTCAATTAAGGTTATTATTTGCCTTCTGTCACCCAACCTTAAGTGCAAAGTCACAGCTTATACTTACCTTAAGAATGATTGCAGGGTTCAGTCTTCAGGAAATAAGCAATGGATTGGGGATATCATTGGAAGCTACTAAAAAAAACCTCACCAGAACTAAGCAGAGTATAAAGACAAAGGGCTTGCAAATGCGTGTACCATATATTTTACAATCTAATGAAAGGTTGAGAAATGTACATAAAATAATCTACCTTATATTTAATGAGGGATATAATGCTTCTTCAGGCACACAACACATCAAACAAGATTTATGCGCAGAAGCCGTTCAATTGGTTAAATCACTCTTGGCATCCGAAAAAACACATACTTCAGAAACTCATGCGCTGATGGCATTGATGCTTTTTAACCTAGCACGATTTGAATCAAGAGTTTCTAGTGATGGACTATTTATAGAATTAAGCAAGCAAAACAGATCATTATGGGATCAAGAAATTATAAACCAGGCACATCTTTATCTTCACAGTTCTAAAAACAATCATCAGTTAACAAGTTTTCATGTAGAAGCTGCTATAGCCTCTATTCATTGTAAGAGTGAAACTTATGATGATACTGACTGGTGTAGTATTCTTAAATTATATGACACCTTGTTAAATATAAACCCCTCTCCTATTGTAAAACTCAATAGATGTATTGCATTAGGTTTTTGTCAGGGTGTGAACTTAGCTCTAGATGTTTTAAATGACCCTAATTTAGCCAATCTCCTTAAAGGTAATTTTCTTTACCACATCACGTTAGGTAAATTTTACTACCAAACAAACAATTTAAGCGCCTCAAGAAAACATTTCACGATTGGTCATCGCTTGACAAAAGTTTCAACAGAACGAAATTATGTTGCAAGTTTAATTGACACATTGACATAAAAAATTTAGATAACCACAACTACTATTTGAATATTCAAGTGGCCCTAATTACCTAAATCCTTACTCTTAGCTGATTTCTTAAAAATTAATATTCACTGGAATAGATACATTATCCCAAGCTAGAATCATTTCTGCACCACTTCCAAGTTCTTGAAATGAAATGGTAAATTGTTCAGTAGTCTGGTTCTCTTTTTGAACAGGAACTGTTATCACTAATGCATCATGCTCAGTTTCCCTTAAGGATTTCTGACTGAAATCTACTCCCCAATCATACATTTTACTGTTGAATACAACCTCCCAATTAATTTCTCCAGGAACTGTCCAGAGGGTATATTTACCTGCTTTTAGTGTTTTACCAGCAATAGACAGGTCTTTATCTGTTTCAAAAGTGGTTGCTTCATTTGCTCCTGTACGCCAAGTTTCATCATAAGGAACCAATTCGCCAAAAATTACCCTACCCTTCTTAAAAGGTCTATTGTAAAAAACCTCAAGATTAGCTCCATTTTTGGAATATTTAACTGTTTCTTCTGGGCTATGAGACTTGGTGGAATTTATCATTACTTGATAAGCAATTCCTAATCCAGCTACAATGACCACAATTACTATCCCAACTATAATTAATGTTTTTTTCATATGATTATCCAATTAGATAGTTAAAGTTAGTAGGCTATTTGGGCAATAACAACTTATTGAATAGAACTTGTTTTCTAATCAAACAATACCTTGAAAAATACGACTAAAGCAAAAAACCCGTTTAATTTCTCGCCTTATGTTATTGTCAGTATTACTGAAATTGTTTCTAAACAATCATACTTGTTTTTTCAGTATTCACTAAAAATGAATAGTTACACATGAGCCATAATTTCAACAAGACATGTAATTATTCATGTATTACATAAGGGTAAAAATGAACCAACCCCGACCCAAGGGTACGGGGTATCTATGGGCAATAATTTAATGATCGACTCAAGAGTCGGGGTGCCCGGCCAGGGGAATTAATATCCCTTAGGGATTAAATTTCATCTAGTCTGTTCTGAATTATTGGAATTTTCAATAAACCTAGCTGTACAGTATAATAAAATAACGCC
>CALGOB010000004.1 GCA_937958005.1 uncultured Cyclobacteriaceae bacterium | reverse complement strand
CATTTACCTTTCTGTTTTCATGAATAGGTACTGGCCAAGTTGAAAAAAAGTTGACGAAATCAAAAAATAAATCGCAACAATGAATTAATTGCAATTAGTTAAATCCTAAACATTAACAAAAATCATAAAGAAATTATCGTATTAGCATGCCATTTACTAGATTTCTAGAAATCTATAGTATGGAATGAACCAACTACGGCACTTGCAGTAGGACGCGGGGTCTATAAATGGCAATAATTTAATGATCGACTCAGCGCCTCCGCAAAGAAGCTTCAGCACCCTCGGGATGAGTCAGGGTGTTAGACCAAGGGAATTAATATCCCTTAGGGATTAATTCTGCATTAGTCAGGATAAACGATCGTACCAAGTCATATAATACATCCATTTTAATATACGTTTATTCACACAGATAAAATTGTAAAATTACCTGTGTGAAATATGTCGGTTTTGCAGGAATCTGATGGCTTAATTGGCTTGAAATCAAGCGTTAAACCTGTGAAGCAAGGAAAATCTTTAAATCCATCCAAAACATTAAAAATGAACATTTGTTTGACTTGATGTTTACTAAAGAAGTTTGAGAGCGAGCTTAGAGACATTTTCCCACAGAGTTATTGTTTGACCCTTAGCTTGCCTTTACTACTCAACAAACTCATAGTTCACCTCCTTAAATTGCTGATTTTTCTCTTTAACCCTTTCAATTTCCCCTTTTAAAAAGCTTATGTGAGAGGAATCAGTAGAGACTAATGTACCCTCTTTCAACAATTCTAAAGCCTTTTTAAAATCTCTCTTTTTTTCAAATACAAGTGCTTCTAAATGAAGAAAATTAGCACTGTTTGCGCCTTTTATTCCTTTGGCATAAGTGATAATCCTCAGTGCTTCTTGATAATTTTCAATATCTATCAGTAAACGAATATAGGTTTTGCATGCTTCTATATTTTCAGGGTCTTTTTGTAAGGCTTTTAACAAATAAGATTCAGCTTCATCATATTTTTTAAATTCTTCCATATAGAACCTCCCCATGAGATAATTAGCTCCTGAGTGACCTGGGTTATAGCTGAGTGCATAATTTAAATTCTCAATAGCTTCTTGGTAGCTATAACCATATTCTTCAAAGGCTTTTAAATAGTATTGATCTGCTAATGTAATAGTCATTATAGTTTATGTTAATGGTTATCTAAAATAAAGGACTCTCCTCTCCCTTAAACAATACAGGCAGATTCCTTTTTATAATGAACCAACCCCGACCCAAGGGTACGGGGTATCTATGGGCAATAATTTAATGATCGACTCAAGAGTCGGGGAATTAATATCCCTTAGGGATTAAATAGAAATAAGTTAAAAGTAATTTGACCTTTCTAAAAAGGCATCAATAAGCAGGACGCTTATCTCAAGAATGGATATGACTAAGTAAAAACAACATAAATACTCCTTTCTTTGTTGATTGGAGCTCAAATGTAATGAATTTTCTGTTAAATTTAAAAATGAATCATAGCTGAAATTAGTTTCACCTTGCTAGTCTTGCGTTTATCATTAAAGCATACACTCAGGTTCTTATCTATTTTGGAAAATTCAACCCAACTGGAAATCATTAGAAATGTGCAATCAACTTAATTGCACATTTCTACTTAATTCCTTTTAAACTATCTAATAAATCAAAATAATTGGCTCTTCTCAAAAAAACTCAATCAATTAGTTTCTTTTGATAGGTTTATAGCCTTTTAATCCAAAAAACATAAGGTATATGTAGCAAATAATAGGTAATAGAAACGAAAATTGCAATCCAATAGAATCTGCTAAAGCTCCTTGAATAATTGGGATCAACGCCCCTCCTAGGATGGCCATTACCAGTAATGAAGAGCCCTGACTAGTATCTTTACCAAGTCCTGCAATGGAAAGAGTAAAGATGTTTGACCACATAATTGAATTAAACAAACCAATAGAAAGAATTGCCCACATGGCAATGTTTCCTTTAGTAAACACTCCTAAAACTAAAAGTACTGCTGCTGATAAGGCAAATAGAAAAAGTGTTTTTGGGGCTTTTCCTTTACTAATCAATGATAGTATCAAATTGATTGCAATAAAAATAAGGAAAGGGGTGTTTCTGACGATCGCTTCTGAATAAAGTGATGGATTTTCAAGAATAGCATTAAAGTCAGCTATAAAGGTGATTAAAAAGAATAGCACTATTGACACCCCAGACATAGCACCTATCTTCTTACCAATAGACATAGAATCACTCATAGCAATGGAGCCAGCAAATCTTCCGATCATTGCACCTCCCCAATATAATGCCAGCAATTTACTACCTTCAGCTTCCTCTACTCCCAGAATTTCTGCCAATCCAAGAAAATTTATCAACAAGCTCCCAATAGCCACTTCAGCTCCCACATAAAAGAATATTGCACCAATACCAAAGACTAAATTTTTGTATTTCAGAGCCGATCCACTGTAATTCTCATCTTTTTCCTCCACCATCTTTGGCAACTTAACAAACTTAATCATCAGACCAAGCAGTAAAAAACTTGCGGCCAGAAATATATATAATGGTTTAACAGAATCAACACCTCCCTGCTCTGCATTAAAATATTCAAAGATTAAAAACCCTCCCAAAGCTGGAGATATAGTAGTTCCAAATGAATTGAACCCTTGCGACAAATTTAATCTTGACGGAGCTGTTTCAGGGGCTCCTAATAAAGCTACATATGGATTAGCGGCAATTTGGAGGAGTGTTAATCCTAGCCCTAATGTAAATAAGGCTCCTAAGAAAAAACCATAGATTCTAAATTCTGCTGCAGGATAGAACATCGCACAACCTAAGGCTGCAACTACTAAGCCAATTATAATTCCATTTTTGTAACCAATCTTTGCAATGGGATCACCCTTAGTGGAAGAAATAATAAAATAGATCACTGACCCAATAAAATAGGCACCAAAAAAAGCAAACTGAACAAGTGTCGCCTGAAAAATCGTTAATTCGAATGCTTTCTTCAAATAAGGAATCAATACATCATTCAACGCGGTAATAAAGCCCCATGCAAAAAATAAAGTTGTTAAGATTGCTAATGGATAAGCATAATTCTGTTCTTTGTTACTCATATTTGTTTTACTAAATCGTAGGTAAATCTGGTTTTATACCAATTTAGATATAAAACACCGTTTATCTTCCTGTTAATTTTTCATTGCAGTGTATCAAAAAGCATTCCTCTAGCACTGGTAGAAGTTTATTTTTTGCCTTGGCGGCCCC
>CALGOB010000003.1 GCA_937958005.1 uncultured Cyclobacteriaceae bacterium | reverse complement strand
GACCTTTATTGACGGGAATACGGACTTCTTCTATTGGAAGTGAGTTGATTTGTAGTACTTGTGAAAATCCTGATCTCATACGCCGAGTTTTGATCTAATTTAACACTTAAAACCCAGATTAAGAACAAATGCTATCGATATTCAACAAAAACTCAGAATTGAAAAAATCCCATTTTTAGCCTTGCAGCTGCCCAAGTAAACATTTTTTAAATATCGGACAGACACTAGATAGCTGCTTAAATTCTGATTTGCAACGCAGACATAGTCTCCATTATGGTGAGTAGGAAATTAGGATTTAAGTGGCTAAATGACTGTTAGTCATGGTTTGCATCAAATTTCTATTGCATCATTCGGGTTTAAAATCAGTGCAATACTTATTGTGAAAATAAGCTCAGATTAGTCTTTGAAAGCTTATTTTTTTTTATTCGCCATGAAATAGTTATGCTTTTTATGTCAAAGTTAAATTCAGGTAGACCCTATCTACGGGCAATAATGAATAATCGACTCAGTGCCTCCACAGAGAAAGCTGTAGCGCTCGCAGAAGAGTAGGGAGTGCCCAACCGAATAATTCGGAATACCCGATCAGGGAGATAATTATTAGAAAATCTAAATAGCTGATCATCAATACAATAGACTCTGTAGAATGAAATTGATATTCCTCAAATTTGGGTTATGTCAGTTCTTAAGCTTTTCATCATAAACTAAGTAAGCCAACTACTTACTACGCAAGGTCATGGTTTATTATGAATAATTCCATCTAACCTATCATCAGACATCTCATCCAAAAATGCAGGTAGGGATAACCCCACCACTATATTCATAGGCTTTGGCATGACTGCTAGTAACAAGTTAGCTTCTTTTTGTTACTTTGCCCAAGTATTGAAATGAGGGTTAATATCCCTTAGGAATTAAAATTGTCCCTTAGCATACATAAATCACAATCAAGATTAGGCTATTGAAACAATTTGCATCAAATTTGGGTATATTTCTATAGTTTAGAACAGAATTAGAACATAAGCATTTAATAAAAGAAAAAAAGAAAATGGGAAAAGCACTTGAAATAACAGATAACAATTTTGAGGAAATTATTGGAGGAGACAAGCCAGTTCTTGTTGATTTTTGGGCAGAATGGTGTGGCCCTTGTAGAATGATTACACCCGTAGTTGAAGAACTAGCAGGAGAATTTGAAGAAAAGGCAGTAGTTGGGAAAGTAGACGTAGATGCAAATCCAGTAGTAGCAGCGAAATTTGGAATTAGAAGCATTCCGACATTATTATATTTTAAAGGTGGAGAAATAGTAGACAAGCAAGTAGGTGCAGTACCTAAAAATGTATTACAACAAAAGCTTGAAGCGCAAATTGCGGTTTAAGAATAATATTCATAGTATTATTTATAAAAGGCTGCCTCATCGCAGCCTTTTTTATTTAAAATAATTAACAGAAAATTATAAAGGGTTATTTTAGCACTTTCAGGCATTGATAACCGTTATAATTATTAGATTATCGACTAATAAATTTATTTTTAATATTTTTACTCGGAGAAAGGGTATTTACTCATTTAACTGTATTAATAACATGAGACATTTATTAATTCCATTTGCATTGATCTTAATCATATTTGCAGCAGGTTGTGATCAAGATGTAACAAATACAGAATCTATAACATACGAGTTACCAGCTCTTTCAGCAAATGAAATCTCTGGTCAATTAACTGTTACCAAAATATCAGATAACGAGACTTCTTTTAACATTCGTTTAGCAGGAACTATTAAAGGATTTGAGTACCCTACACATTTGCACTTTGGAGACCTAAGTGTTCCAAATGCCTCTGTTGCCTTTCTATTGAATCCTACTGATGGAACTTCAGGTATAAGTGAAACCATCATATCAAACTTATCTAATGACACCCCTGTAACTTATGAAGATTTAATTACAGGTCAATTTTCAGTTAAAATTCATTTAGGTGAAGATGCTGAAAGTAAAAACATTATCCTCACAGCCAGTAATGTGGGTGCCGCATTTGATGAAAACGGAACTAAATCTATTGCAGTTTGTAGTTCAGGAGGCTAGTCTTTATCAGATTTTTAAAATCACCCTTTTATGACGATATCAAAGAGGCCGTTTCAATCTAGAAATTGGCCTTTTTTTATGAACTATCAATTCTAATTTCAAAATTAACCTGTATTATGCATTAGGCTTATAATACCAATTCGGATTTCTAAGGTATAATTCGGAATGAACCAACCCAGTGCCTCTACCGAAAAAGCTACGGCGCTCGCTGAATGGTACGGGTATCTATCTATAGGCGATCATTCAAAGGAGTTTCATAGGCCAGTACTCTTTTGTTCTTATAATATCACTAGAAAGATAAAAGTTAACCCCTTAAGTTCCAATGGCAAAACTTCCACCTAAGTTGAATAATCTCCAAATATCTCAATCACTAAAAGATCTTTAAAATAGTTCCATAATAATTGTCCCTATGTAATTGAAAATACTTTTCTAAGATAAAGAGCTAGAAATATAGATCCAACAAACATAACTTTTCGTATCTTAATGATAATACAAGCAAGATAAATGTAGGAATGTATTTAGGGAACGGGATCATATCCACTACCACCCCAAGGATGGCATTTAGATATTCTTTTCACACCAAGCATAAAACCTTTAATAAATCCATGTTTCATAATAGCCTCTTTGGCATATTGTGAGCAAGTAGGTGTATACCTGCATGAAGAAGGAAATAAAGGGGAGATGGCCGCTTGATAAAAGAGAATTGGGAGTATTAGTATTTTTCTTAAAATATTCATACAAAGGACTAAAGTTATTTGCTTTACAATTATAACAAGTTTGTATGCTATCTCAGTAAAAATGTTCTTTTAATAAGAGGCTTAAATTATTTTTTATAGTATATTTCAGGTTAAGGAGGAATCAAAGATTGGCGAAAGAAGAAGAAAAAAAACGAGTGATGATTAAACGCATAATTGTTTTGTGTTCTTTTTTATCTCTTTTGTTAACAACAAACGTCAGTGCTCAAAAGAGAACAGATAATGTTCCAATAGATACTTCTCGATCGGTTACTATTAACAGCATTCATTTTATAGGTAATAAAAGAACTAAGCCTCAAATAATCAGTAGAGAGCTTAATTTTCATTTAGGTCAAAAAGTAAAAATGAATGAGTTAAGAAAAATTGCTGATAGAGATGAGCAAAAAATCTTTAATTTAGGTTTATTCAACACTGCAACCATCAATATACTTACCAGTGAAAGTGATACAGTAGACATCATAGTAAAAGTACATGAAAGATGGTTCTTTTTTGTAATTCCCATTTTTAAGTTAATTGACAGAAATTTCAACGATTGGTGGGTTAATAGAAACCGAGATTTGAGTAGGGTAAACTATGGCATAAAAGCCCAGCACTTTAATTTTAGAGGTAGAAACGAAAAACTCTTAATCAATGCACAACTTGGGTTTACCAGAAATCTTTCACTCGGTTATGTAATTCCTTATATCGATAAAAAGCAAAAATCTGGACTATCCTTTAACGTTTCCTATTCTGAACGAAAAAACATAGCTATAACCACCGTTAATAATGTCAGGCAATTTTTGAGTTCTGAAAGAATATTATCTAGAAGCATAAGCCCTAGTGTTACTTATACCTATAGAAATGGCTTTTTTAACCGGCACGCATTTACAGTCGATTACAATAGTATTAATTATGCAGACAGTGTAAGCATTGTCAATCCAGAATTTACTAGAAACCAGCAAAACAGGCAACAGTTTTTAAGGTTCTCTTATTCATTTGTTAGAGATGTTCGGGACTTTAGAAATTACCCTTTAATTGGTTTTTTAATAGGTGCAAGAGTAGATCGTTTTGGAATAGGGCCTTCAGATGAAGTCAGTAAATGGGCACTTGCTGCAAGGTTTAGTAAATACTCACATTTAGGTAAGAATTTCTATTTTGCCTCTACCATTAATGGGTTGCTAAGTACCAGAAGGAATCAGCCATATTCAATATTTAATGCTTTAGGTTTTGGCAGTTCTCTTGTAAGAGGTTATGAACTTGCCATAATAGAATCTCCTCGTTATGTAATTCAAAAAAGTACAGTGAGGAAATTACTCTTCAAAACAGAACAGAACTTAGAAAAATTCATCCCTATTAAGCAATTCCAGAAAATTCCATTTGCTTTTTATGGTAAATTATTTTTTGATCATGGTTACGCTCAGAGTTATCCTGATTTTGAGGGCAGTGCTCCACTAAATGACAGGTATTTATATAGCATAGGGGCAGGAATAGATATTGTTTCTGCATATGATTTTGTAGTCAGGTTTGAGTTTTCCAGAAATGCTGACCGTCAAAATAATTTCTTCATAAACTTCAAGGCCGCTTTATAAGCTTAATCCTACTTTATTACCTTAGACAAAATTAGATACTACATGCCTTTGGCTTTATCTTCATTGCTAAACTTTACAATCTATGAGGACACAGATTCGGGTATTTTAGTAAGTTGACAAAGTAGGGTTAAACCCGGATGATGCAATAGAAGTTTGATGCAAACCATAACCAACAGTCATTTATGATTTTCTCTTAAAAGTCTAAGGTATCATTCGGGTTAAATGTAATTTATAATGGGTGCTCTTATTTATAAGTTTTCTTTTTCCCTCTTTTGGAAAACTTAAACCACTTCCCCACTCTTTTACCTTTATCATAATTACCTTCAAATACAATTTGACCATTTTCATAGAACTGCCAAAACCCATGTTCCTTACCTAGTAGGTAATTTCCTTTTTGAAGTACTTCTCCATTCTCATCCCAGAATTCCCAAAGTCCATTAGGGAATCCTTCTGTGTAGGATCCTTTTCGCTTAATCAGACCTGTATGTTCATAATAATAGATCCATAAACCCTCATATTGTCCATTAAGGTATTTACCTTTCTTTTCTAGTTCACCATTAGGGTAAAAGTAAAAGGCTGAATCTTGTAACAAGTCTTCTTGCCAAAACTCTATAGCTTGTCTATGCCCATCATCATAATAGTAAGTAATCAGTCCATGAAGCTGCCCTAAAAGGTATAATTCGTTTACCATCAAGTTTCCATTTGCATAATAAATATTCTTAACCTCTATTGACAAACTATCTTCTTTACTAAGTCCAGTCTTAAATGAGTTAGCCTGAGTTTGTGTGTACCCTTGAGACACTAATTGCATCATCAAAAAAAGCAGAAAAACATATTTATAAGACAATATCATATATTGTTAACGATTATTTTTTGACAAAATTAAATTAAAATTCTACTTTGCAGTCATGCTAAGAAATGCACTCATTCTTATTACTTGTTTGATCAGTTCTTTTACAGGTTTAGCTCAAGATGGAATTTATGATTTTGGTGGCAAATCTGCGGCATTGGGAAATGCCTCAGTGACTATTTCAGATGCTTATAGTGTGTTTAACAACATAGGTGCACTAGCCACTGTTGAGAAAACAACTGCTTTTGCTGGGTATCGGAATTTATTTGGCATCAATGAATTAAATACTTTAGCTGCTGGCTTCATCAAACCATTTAAGGTAGGAGTACTTGGGGTTAGCTTTTATAGGTTTGGTGGTGACTTACTCAATCAACAAAAAGCTTCTATCGGTTTCAGTAATAAATTTGGTTTAGTTAGTCTAGGAGCTAATATTTCCTATGTACAAAACAGTATTGATTTTTTAGGAAAATCATCTTCGATTGCCATTGAATTTGGGGGTGTTGCTACCATAACAAAACAACTGAAATTTGGCGCTTATGTTTTTAACCTTAATCAGGCAAGGCTTTCTAGTGGTAGTGAGCAAAACCTGCCAACCTCTTTAAAAGCAGGAATCTCTTATCTCCCTATAGAAGAATTAGCAATCAACGCTGAGATTGTGAAAAGAGTGGATGCAGAAGAAAGAATCAAGTTAGGCATCTCCTATGATTTATTAAAAAATTTTGAAGTCAGAACTGGTATTCAAACAAATCCAGTAACTGGTTCGTTTGGGTTTGGGTTTACCCCCAGTAGGTTCTTGATAGATTACGCATATGGAAATCATAGCGTTTTAGGTGACATTCATGACATTACTTTTGGAATTACCTTATGAGTTTAAAAAACTTCCTCATAACCTTTTTTCTTTGCTTATGTCAAATAGTAGCATCAGCTCAGCAATCAAGTAGACCTGAAATAGATCTAGAAGTATTTGCGGAAAGACTCTTTCAAGTTCAAAGTGAAGAGCTTAATTATGAGGATTTATATGAGTCCTTGTTATTGTTTTATCAAAACCCAATCAATTTAAACACCACCACACGGGAAGAATTAGCATCGCTTTATATATTGTCACCCTCACAACTAGCTGCTTTCTTTGAACACAGAGACAAAACAGGTAAGCTGCTAGCCATATTTGAGCTCCAAACTATTACTGGTTTTGATAAGCAGACCATTAATGATCTCTTACCTTTTGTTACTGTCACTGATAATCCAAATAATAATTTACCTCTACTCAAAAAAATATTTTCAGAAAAGAACAATTACCTCATCCTCAGGCATACCCAGACTCTTGAAGAACAGAGGGGGTATCGGTCTGATGCATCCAACCCATACAATGGAGCTTCTAATAGGTTATTCGGAAGGCTAAGAGTAAGCCATTCAAAGGACTTCAGCCTAGGTGTTACTTTTGAAAAAGATGCAGGTGAGGCATTCGGTTTTTCTCAAGAAAATGGAACTACAGGTTTTGATTATTACTCCTATCATCTCTATCTAGAGAATAGAGGGAAAGTTAAAACATTGGCACTTGGGGATTATCAATTGCAATTTGGACAAGGGTTAGTATTCGGGGCAGGGTTCAACCCGGGCAAAGGTTCTGAGACTGTAGCTACTATCAAAAAAAGTAGTTTAGGCTTAAGGCCCTATTCTTCAGTATTAGAGTCTGGCTTTTTTAGAGGTGCTGGGATTACTTTGAAACAAAATAATTTCAACATCACAACTTTCTATAGCAGACTGCAGCAAGATGGCAATCTTCAAAGTGACACTACATTTACGGATTTTGATGAATTTATATCATCTATTCAGGAAACTGGATTTCACAGAACCCGCAATGAACTAGGTAATAGAAATCAAATTACAGAACAGAATGTAGGGGGAAATATCACCTATAAATCGGGCGCATTGGAATTAGGTGGCAATATCCTTTATACAGATTACAGTACCCCGTTATCAAGACGGCCTAATAACGTTAACCAATTTGAATTCAGAGGGAACAACAATTATATAGGTAGTGCATATGCGAACTATAACTGGCAGAATTTTTTACTCTTCTCTGAGGTTGCCAGGAGTAAATCTGGAGGAATAGGAGCTATTGCAGGATTTGTCACCAGCTTCACTCAACAAATAGATTTCAGTCTTGTATTAAGGAATTATGATAGAGACTTTCATTCATTTTATGGAAATGGATTTGGCGAGAGTTCACGGACCATTAATGAACGGGGAATATACTGGGGACTAAAAATTAAGCCTTCGAGAAGATATTTTTTCACGGCCTATTATGATCGGTTTTCTTTTCCTTGGCTGAGGTTTAGAACTGAAGCACCATCTGATGGATATGAGTATCTCGTCAGGGCAAACTATGCACCAAAAAGAAATATCCTCATCTATGCGCAAGTGAGGCAAGAAGCCGATCAATTAACTATCAATGACAATGAAGGAAACCTCAATAGACTGATAGACACTAGAAAAAATAATTACTTAATCAATATTGATTATGCAGCTAATAGTAAACTATCTCTTAAATCTAGAGTCCAATGGAGTAATTACAAAGAAAACGATGTTACTACTAGCGGGATAGCCCTGATTCAAGACATCAGTTACCGTCATCGCAAACTTAGGTTTTCAAGTAGATTTGCCATTTTTGATACAGAAGATTTTGAAAACAGGCAATTTGTCTATGAAAGGAATGTATTATTCACCTTCTCTATTCCTGCTTATAATGGAAGAGGTGTTCGGAATTATTTACTGGTTCAATATAATGCGACAAGAAAAGTTAATTTTTGGGTGCGTTATGCCAGAACACGTTTTAGTGACAGAAATGTAATAGGCACTGGCAATGAAGAGATTATTGGGAATACTCGATCCGAGATAACACTTCAAATGAGAATAAAACTATAAAATGAATCTTTTTATGACATCTTTCTGTTTACATAATTAGATCCTTATTAAATTAGACCTTTTAATCCGAATTATACATTAGGAATCTTTATGAGCTTATAAAGTTCAAAATCATAGATATTTATGTTAGGGAAACATAGCCTAGTTATGGTAACTAAACAAACTTGTATTAAGTGGTTGTAATGAAAAGACTTGTAATCGGAATAGGTTTTCTAAGGCAGAATTCAGGTTTAAACGATTTTCAGAATACTGTTCATTTATTAGGTCTATCATAATAGTTGACAATTTGTTGCGTTAGAATTAAAATATGTTGAATAAAATTATTTTCTCATGTCTTTTTTGGGTTAGTACGCTCACCATTATAAATGCTCAACAATACAGCATCAATTTTAAATTACAAGAATCACCAAGTTTCCTTTTGAATCCTCTAGATAGTCAGTTTGAACACAAAGCCTATCCTATAGTCTCTAAAGACAGCACAAAAATCATGATGCTTTTGGCTACAAGTGGCAAGATCAAAGCTGAATATTTTTCCAGCGATTTAAAAAAGATTTCATCCATGGAAATGGCTCTTCCCGAAATTAAGGAGTTAGATTTACTGATAGGTGGGTTTCAAGGCAATGATTCTACTTTCTTTGCCATTTTCACCAATAAGAAAAAAGGTAATTTTTCCGCTTTTAATATCTCGACAAAAAATAAGGAGATTACTTCTACTGAGTTTTCTGTTGAAATAAAAGGTGAAAAAATCCTTTATGCTTTCCCTTCAAAAGGTAGTTTTCTGCTTGTTTCAATGGTTAGTAACTCTTCAATGCTAAGGGTTTATCAATTAAAACCTGATATAAAAGGTGATAATCTGATACTTTCTAAGAGGACTTATGACTTTTCAAAAGATGACTTAGATGAGACCTTACCCACACTGTATAAAGAACTACTTGACTATACTTATAGGGGAAATCAATCTATTGCTAAACTACCCTTAAGAGATGAAATAAGTTTAGTAGCTGCTACTAGCTATTTCAAATTATATGTAGATGATGAGAAAGTTATTTTAACCATGGATCATGTTCATGGGAGAACAAGCATTTTTGAAATGAACTTAGAAAGCAGTGTCAAGAATTTTCAGTTGATTAGATCTCCTTCTTATATAGCCAATAACCCATATAAATTCGGCTCTAACTCCTTCATATATGGAGATACGCTTATACAAATGGTCATCGCTAAAGATGGATTTATATTTTTAATGTATGATAGATTTTCACAAGTAAATATCTATGAGTTATTAATCAATAAAAACCAGATTGACAATTTTGCAAAAGATTTAACATATCGGGGAGTGGCTACCTCTCAAAAAGAAAACAAAAAAAGTACGGGCAGGATTCTAAAAGATCTCAACAAGTTTCAATCAGGATTAGTCATAAGAAATACAGAGGGTAATACGATACAATTTGAAATAGGTACCTCTCCTACTACTAAATTGATTACTAATCAGCTAGAAAAGAAAAATCTAGCTGGGACACATGAGGTTTTTAGGCAATCGTTGGACAATAATATATCTTCTATGTCCATCGCTTTTGATAGAGGTACAGAAAAGCCAATACCTGCAAAAAGTATCACCCCTTCCTATCTACCAGTATTATCCTTTAAAAAAAGTAATGAAATAAATTCTCCGCTGATCGAAACACTTTGTTCAGTAGGGAAGTATTACTTTTATGCTTGGTATAATGTAGCCAGTGAGCAATTAGTTATCCAAAAAATTCATAGTGCTTACTAGTCAATCTTCACTACAATTTTTCCTAAGACTTCTCTATTTTTCATCGCATTAAGTGCTTTAACTGCTTCTTTCAAAGGATATACTTTTGATACCTTTGGGGTCAATTTTCTTTTCGAAATTAAGTTAAATATACTTCTAATGTTCCTTTCGTTATTTTCTGGTTCATTCCTTATAAAACTTCCCCAGAATACCCCTACGATAGATGCACTTTTTAACAAGGGCAAATTAAATGGAATTTTAGGGATATCTCCGTTGGTAAAGCCTACTACCAAGTGCCTTCCCCCTCTTGCTATTGCCCTAAAAGCTGGTTCAGAAAACTTACCTCCTACAGGATCATAGATTACATCTACCCCTTTCCCGTTAGTAAGCTCTTTAATGGCATTCTTTAAATCTGGGATGGTCTCGTAATTGATCAAATGATCTGCACCTTGCTCTTTACACCAAGTCAATTTTTCTTCAGTAGATGCCGCTGCTATCACCTTAGATCCCATCGCTTTACCTATTTGTATAGCAGAAGTCCCTACTCCTCCAGAAGCACCTAAAACTAAAAGGGTATCACTGTAACTTAACATAGCTCTATCTAATAAACCATGCATACTAGTCCCATAGGTCATCAAAGTAGCTGCTGCTGCTTCATCACCAATACTCTCAGGCACCTTAAAAGTAAACAATGGCTCTGCCAAAGCATACTCAGCCATACCTCCCCAAGTAACCCCTGATACAACACGGTCACCAATTTTAAATCCTGTCACTTGTTCACCAATTTCCGCGACAATCCCACAGACCTCTGCTCCGGGAGAAAATGGCATTTCTGGTTTAAACTGATACAAGCCCTCTATGATCAAAGTATCAGGAAAATTGATCCCACATGCTGATACTTTAATCAGCAATTTACCTTTGCTGATAATAGGTTTTTTCACCTCTTTGATCACTAAACTTTCTGGAGGGCCAAATTGCTCACAAACCAATGCTTTCATTTTCAATCCTTTATTTAAATTGCAATAGCTTAAATCTAAATGTTTATTCAATTTTTGCCTACAGATTATAGTAAAATTCATCAGTGCTTTTTTTATTAATCTATATTTTGCATGAATAGCTGAATATGGTAAATTCATTTAATTTTAAAATCAATGAGATATTTTTACCCTTTCTTAGTTTTATTTATAAATTGTAGTGGTTCGGCTTATGATCAGATTAATATCAATGATGTTGAAATAAGTGAAACAACCATTAATGAAATAAGTAATTCTTTTAATGAGTCTTATCAACTATTTATAAGATATCGGAGGGTATATGATTCTTCCAGTTTAATTCCACGTATAGACACCATCCGAAATGGTTTATATTTTGAAAGAACTTCAGAGCAAAAAGCTCTTTCAATTCATGAGAAATATAAGTACAGAATCAGAGAAGAAGGAAACTTCATTTTTCTATCCAATCCATCTTTTGGTTCAGACGGAAATCTCATTTATGACCTGGCCATTATCAAAGCCAATGATCAATTTGAAACAATCAAATTATTGAATACGAATGGACAAAGAGAGGGTATTAGTAATTCAACCATATATAAAACACTTCAGAAGATCCATCAAAAAAACACAATGGAAATCTATGGAGTAGATCAAAATTACCTAAAAATAAGATTTAGTGATCCCATCTCTACTGCCGATCTTTCTGAATTAGGAAAAATATCACCTAACATGGACTACAACGGAAAGGAAGTTAATCTTATTTGGTACAAATATTAACCCTAATGATGCAATAGAAATTTGATGCAAACCATAACTAACAGTCATCTAGCCACTTAAATCCTAATTTCCTACTCACCATAATGGAGACCCTGCCTGCTTTGCATATAAGAATTTAGGAAACTATCTAACAGCTGCTTATAATTTTCTCTTGAAAGTCTAATGAATGCATAGTTTCACCTGACCTATCATCAAACATCTCACCCAAAATGCGGGTAGGGATAACCTCACTATTATATTCATAGGCTTTGACATGACTGCCAGTAGCAAGTTACCTTTTTGTTACTTTGCCCCAGTATTGAAATGCGCGTTTAAACAACAAAGGCTTTACCTTAAAGTAGTAAAGCCCTTATTAACTTTATAATTCTTACTCAAAATGAACCAACCTCAACCCAGTACCTCTACTGAGAAAGTTACGGCACTCGCAAAAGGATACGGAGATCTCTGTGCAATCACATTTAATGATCGCCTCAGCACCCGAGGAAGAGTCGCCGGCCATCTAAAGAATTCTTAAAACATCTTCTGGTGGTCTTCCTAAAGCTGCCTTATTTTCTTTAATAACGATAGGTCGCTCTATTAAAATTGGATTTTCAACCATTGCTTTTATCCAGTCCTTATCACTCAACGCTTTGCCTTTGAAGTGCTCTTTAAAAATCCTTTCATTTTTTCGGATCAATTCCTCCGGTTTTAATCCAGTTTTGTTAATAATTAAAGTCATTTCATCTACAGATGGTACATTCTTCAAATACTCAACTATCTGAACATTTTCACCTTTTTCATGTAGTAACTTCAGTGCTTGCCTACTTTTCCCACACCTTGGATTGTGTAATATGGTTGTTTCCATTTTTAATCAATTTTTTCAACAACTAAATTATGATTAGTATAGATACAAATATCCGCTGCTATATTTAAGCTTTGCCTTACAATGTCTTCGGCAGTCATTCCTTCTTTCCCGTGTTTCTTCATAGCAACTGCCGCAGCTTGTGCATACATACTTCCTGATCCAATAGTAGCTACACCGTTATCTGGCTCCAACACATCTCCTGTACCAGAAACAATTAATACTTCTTCATTATTAGCTACGATCAGCATCGCCTCTAATTTTCTTAAATAACGGTCAGTTCTCCAATCCTTTGCCAACTCAATTGCAGCACGTTTCATATTACCTCCATAGGTACTTAGCTTCTCATCAAATCTTTCTAGTAAAGTAAAGGCATCAGCTGTGGATCCTGCAAAACCAGTAACGATCTTGCCATCCATTAATTTTCTGATTTTCTTCACATTACTCTTCGCAACAGTGTTACCCATTGTAGCTTGTCCATCTGCACCTATCGCCACTTGCCCATTATGAACCACAGCACATACCGTGGTTGATCTTATTTTCATCATAGAGTAAATTTTATTTCTATTTTACAATTTTAATACCTAATGCTTCCAAAATTACATAGCAGGACACATTGGCATAAAAACAAAAAAAAGCCCGACTAATTGACGGGCTCTTCCTATTTAATATTTTAAAAATTTTAAATTAAAATTCTAACAGGATCTTCTAAAAGCGATTTTAATGTTTTCAAAAATGCTGAACCAACTGCTCCATCCACTGCTCGATGGTCACATGACAAGGTAACTTTCATCAGATTACCTGGGACTAATTGTCCATCTTTTACTATAGCAGTCTGTTTAATTCCGCCCACAGCTAAAATACAAGCTTCAGGAGGGTTGATAATTGCTGTAAACTCATCTATCCCAAACATACCAAGGTTAGAAATAGAAAATGTCCCACCTTCCATTTCTTTAGGTTGTATCTTTTTATCTCTAGCTTTTTTTCCAAGCTCTTTTATTTCCGCAGATATATGAGAAAGTGACTTACTATCCGTAAATTTAATAACTGGAACCACAAGCCCATCTGGAATAGCAACTGCAACTCCTATATTAATATGCTGATTTTTTCTGATTTTATCCCCTAACCAAGCCACATTCACATCAGGGTTTTGACGCAATGCTGCGGCAGATGCTTTTACAACCATATCATTGAATGAAATTTTCACAGGTGAAATTTCATTAAGGCTTTTTCTAGCTTCTATTGCCTTGTCCATGTTTATTTCCATGGTCAAGTAAAAATGAGGGTTAGTAAATTTACTTTCACTTAATCTTCTTGCAATCGCTTTTCTCATTTGCGACACAGGCACTTCTTCATAACTTTCAACTCCAACTACAGAAGGCAAGGCAATAGCGGACTCTGAAGCTTTTTCAGTAGGCACTGGAGCTGATGTAGGCACATAATTCTCTACATCTTTCTTAATAATCCTTCCCCCGTCACCAGAACCAGCAATAAGTGAAATATCAATTCCTTTATCTTGTGCCATTTTTTTAGCCAACGGTGAAGCTTTGACTCTACCATTGCTTATTGTGTTAGTAGAGCTCTCAGAAGGGACATTTGTTGGACTTTTAGATACTTGAGGGGTAGGATCTGAAGCTATTTCTTCCGTAGCTTGAGAGTTTCCAGCAGCTGAATTGTTCTGATGACCTTTTAATAAAGTTTCAAAATCAGCACCTTTTTCCCCTATTACAGCTATTGCACCATCTACAGGAACACTGCCTCCTGCTTCTACACCAACATATAACAAAATCCCATCATTGTAAGACTCCAATTCCATGGTAGCCTTGTCAGTTTCTACTTCAGCTAAGATATCTCCTGAAGAAATCTCATCACCTACTTTTTTCAACCAGGCAGAAATTACCCCTTCCGTCATGGTGTCACTCATTTTGGGCATCATGATCACTTCAGCATTAATTCCAGAAGTGTCTATAGTTTCACTTGACACAGCGCTTTCTTGATTAGTAGCAGGAGATTCTACTTGGCTACTTTGACCATTTAGGTCTTTTAGCACACTATTTATATCTTCACCCTTTTCTCCTATAATGGCAATCACACCATCTACAGGAACGGCATCTTTTTCTTTAACTCCGATATATAGTAATACGCCATCTTCATAAGATTCTAACTCCATGGTGGCTTTATCAGTTTCTACTTCTGCAAGAATATCTCCAGATGCTACCTGATCTCCTTCTTTCTTTAACCATGATGCGATAACTCCTTCTTCCATTGTATCGCTCATCTTAGGCATTCTGATCACTTCGGCCATAATTACTTCTTTATTCTCTTTATTATCATAAGGATTTGGCTCAAATTTAATCCATGTAATAGATTAAGCAATAATAAAAGGATTAATTAAATGAATTAGTTTCAAAAAAACACTCATTATTAGGTATGCATAATATTTTAGCTGCCCAAATACGTAATCAACTTCCATTTTCTTGCTTATTTACAAAATTTTACCGTAGAAGGTTCTTTTTAATCATATTGGCTTTTGCTATTTGAATGAACACGGTCTGTAGTATCAATAGTATGTTTGATTTTTCTCAAATTACTCGCAGGTAATCTATCCTTTTTTAAAACGAAACATTATCTTTTTTCATTTCTTTACCACTCTGGTTTAAACCCGAATGATGCAATAGAAATTTGATACAAATCATAACTAACAGTCATCTAGCCACTTATGATTTTCTCTTAAAAGTCTAATGCATCATTCGGGTTTAAACTTTCTTCTTTAGCTTGTGTAAGCAAAGTATCTAGGTTTGCTTATTAACCTAACGGTTGGTAAAAGTAGACATTATATGAGGCTAAAAATATGTTATTCAAACACATACAAGTCATAGAATTCACAAATAATAGACATTATCACGGTTGGTTCTTTAAAGATAAAACTCCTTCTAATTTCACTTTTCTGAGCCTGTCAAAGTAATTATGGATTCATAATTACTAATTATGTGTTGATAAACTTGAGCTAAATGGTTAACGAATCAAAAGATAATCATTCTACCGTGATAGACTCTAATACTCTAATATATAATGGGTTAATAGGATTGAGAAAAGCTTTTTAAACTGAAGCTTAGTATGGGTTTAATTATATTGTATCTTTGAGTGTAATTTTATTTTTCTCACTCTAGAGTAAATTAGTATCACCAAACAACTATTTTAATTCAAATATTAGTTCAAGGATGCCCGTAATAAAAAACGATTCCTATACCCCTCCATTTTTCTTAAGGGGAAAACATTCCCAAACCATTTTTCCTGCCTTGTTTAGAAAAATTAAAGGTCTACCATCACCTCAAGAAAAAACTTTACATTTAAGTGATGGTGATGAACTCTTTTATGATCATTACGCCATGGGAAACCAGAAAGCAGTAATCATTTCTCATGGATTAGAAGGAAATAGCAAAAGGCCTTATATACTTGGTCTAACTAAGATTTGTATTGCTAATGGTTATGATGTGATTGCTTGGAATTTTAGAAGTTGCGGTGGCAAAATGAACAAAGTGCTTCGGTTTTACCACAGCGGCGCAACGGATGACTTAGATTCAATAGTGGAAATGGTAGCAAAAGATTATTCTGTCATCCATTTAGCTGGTTTTAGCTTAGGAGCAAACCTAATTTTAAAATTTACTGGTGAAGGTTTAGCAGACAAATATCCAAGCATATCTAAAGTAGCCGCTTTATGTGCCCCCGTGGATTTAAAAGGAGGGTCAATTACCATCAACAAAAAATCAAATACAATATATGCTAAAAGGTTTCTGAAGAAACTAACTGTTAAAATCATAGAAAAAGCCAAACTTATGCCAGATCAATTGGATGTCTCACATTTGGAAAATGTTCATACCCTTTTTGATTTTGATAATTACTACACTTCACAACTTCACGGTTTTTTAGATGCCAACGACTATTATGAACAATGCAGTGCCATCAAATATATCCATCAAATCAAGAAAGAAACTTTGGTTCTAAATGCAATAAACGATCCTCTTTTGCCAAGGGAAACATTGCATGAAGAGGAATTCATATCAATAAAAAATGTTACCTTAGAACTCACAAATAACGGTGGACACTGTGGCTATCCAACATTTAGCAATGATGGGTACTATTGGTCTGAAAAAAGAATAATTCAGTTTTTTAATGATTGACAGATATATCTTACACGCAAATAAGGAAAAGTTATTAAAACGGTATGATTTAAAGGAATTTAATGCGTATCAGCCTACTTTTAATGCCATACCCACTCATCAGCTTCCTATATTAACTAATAGAGCAGAAGGTGAGATATCCAATCTTTTTTGGGGGCAAACTCCACAATGGTCAAAAAATAAAAAACTTAGCACTAAATTATTTAATGCTCCTTCTGAGGAATTTATAACTAAAAAAACACTAAAACTCTCACTGGAAAACAAACGATGTCTAATACCTGCGACTGGTTTTGTGCATTGGAATCAGATAGGCAAGAAAACTGCTGTCCCTTATTTGTATCACCTAGAAGATTTTGAACTATTTTCAATAGCGGGTATTTGGGAAGAATATTCAACAATTAACGATGACCCTGAAAAAAATGATACCTATGTGATATTCAAGATGATTACGATTTATCATCCAGAATATCATATTGAAACACCGCTGGTTCTCAATAGAAAACATGAGCTCGAGTGGGTTCAGGGACGAGTGAATGATGAATTAAAATCCTACTTATCTCCTGAAACGTTCAATTCGTATTCTATTTCTCCGATTTCGAAAAATACCACTTCAGATGATATAATACTAATTCAATCAGTCCCGCCAATGGATCAGAAAGGTAATTATACATTATTTGGTTAAGATTTGTTATTTTTGTTAAAGTTGGAATAGAACAATTAGGATTTTCAATTAGTTAAACACTATTAAAAGGAAAACGACACATTATGTTTATACGATTACCAATAAGTAGTTTCATCTGCCTATTTTTATGCTACGTCACATTTACAAGTACTTTAGCACAGAATATAGGAAAAATAGAAGCCAAGGCGGAGACTTTCTTTTTTCAAGAAGATTTTAAGAGTGCACTACCTTTGTATGAAAAAGTTCTAAAGAAAGAAGAAAACAATAATTTAGCTAAATACAAAGTAGAAATTTGTTCGCTTCTTACTTATTACCGAGAAAAGCCAATAGATAAAATTCTAGGCTACGAAAGAACAAGGGGAAGGTCTGATAAATTTTATTACTACTGGCTTGGTAGAATCTACATGCGTAAATATATGTTTGAAGAAGCTATTGCAAGTTTTGATAAATTCAACAATATAAAAGCCTACAAAAGCAAGGAAATAAGAGCAGAAGCTGAAAGGTTTAGGGATTGGGCCATTCGTTCAAAGGAATTTTTTGATGTACCTGACGAATATGAAATTCAACCTTTAACTGGAGACATTAATTCCCCGTTTTCAGAATTGAGTCCTGTTTATTTTGAGGATACGGAAGAGCTTTTGTTTACATCCAATAGAAGATCTGATGGAAAAGGAAAAGATGAACGTTTTCATGTTTATCACTCTTCTAAAGAGGGAAAATACTGGTCAGCACCTACTCAAGTAGATATACTAGGTGAATTTCCTAGAAAACAAGCTAACATAGAAGTAGTTAATTCTGATGGAAAATTATTTCTTTATAGAAATGTAAAAGGTGGTGATTTATATTACAGTCATCCGGTAGGCTCTGGAAACTGGTCAAAACCTGAGGAATTTGACAGCAAGATATCCAACACACATTTAGAAGCTCACTTCTATATTAATCAAAAAGAAGATAGGATTATTTTTGCCTCTGATAAAGATGGAAAAAGTAAAGGGTTAGAACTTTATGAGTCCTATAAAAATGCAAATGGAGACTGGTCTAAGCCCAAACCTCTTGCAGATATTATCAATTCAGAATATGATGAAGATAGCCCATACCTAACAGAAGATGGTAAAACACTTTATTTTGCCTCTAATGGACACAATACGCTTGGTAAATATGACATTTTTAAATCGACTTTCAATGATGCTGCACAAACATGGAACGAACCGGTAAACATGGGGTTTCCTATTAATACACCCGATGATGAAACCAATTTCAAAATGAATGATGATGCAAGGTCAGGGTATTTTAGTTCTGATAGATACAATACCAAGGGAGAACATGATATCTATTTTTTCTGGGAAATTAGTAAAGTCACAGTTTCAGGAAAGATTATTGATAAAAATACAAATAAGCCAATCGCTAAAGCTGAAATTAAATTTCACCCTTCAGAATATGATGATGAAGCATTTGTTGCTTATACCAATAATAAAGGAGAATATCATACTGAAGTAATTTCAGATGAAGATTTCCGGGTGGAGATTCTGGAAGATTTAAAAGTCATTCACAACGATAAATATAGTGTTCATCCAACACAGGGTAAATCAGTTGATTTGACAAAAGACTTCTATGTAGATGGATTAAGTGTTTCCGAAATTGCTCAAATAGAAGAGAAACAAAATGAAGTATTGGTTTTTGAAGAAGAATTAACAGATATCAGTTTCTTAGGAAACAAATTCAGACCAGGTAATAAAGCAATTACCAGAAATATTTATTTCGGTAGTGGAAAATCTGACATTCAAGGTGAATCTAAGAATGTGCTAGAGAAACTACTGGTGGTTATGAAGCAAAATCCAAAATTAAAAATAGAAATTGGTGGACATACAGATAACGTAGGCGCACATGATTTTAATATGAGTCTTTCATTGGACAGAGCGGAGAGTGTAAGTTATTGGCTAATAGACAATGGAATTAGCAAGTATCGATTAGAATCCAAAGGCTATGGAGAGACGAAGCCCCTTGCTTCAAATGATGATGAAATAGGTGGAAGAGAATTGAACAGAAGGATTGAAATAATTGTAATAGAATAATAATTGATTAAGTATTACTAGTATCCGAGAAAAAAGATATTCATTTTATGCGTTTAGGTGGGTTGGCACGGTCGTCAGTGATCATTTAGCGGGGTGCGAGAGAGTGACCCGCTGCCGGGTCTAGGGTAGAAGCTTTAAATTGTTCACCAAGCGACCCTGTTGTTTTTTTGGGTGGCCATCTCGCGGTTCTTTTTAGATGAATCGGATGGCCGAAGCGACAAAAAATGAATCGGACTGTCGCCACAGAAAGCTACCTATTCAAGAAAACTATTTTAAGATAGGAGGATGTTTTTTGAACCTGAGAAATAATCTTTGTTTCATCTATTTAAAGCTAGATTTTTCTTGAATTCTAAATTTTAGTCGGATGACAGTAATTAAGTACTATTTACAAAGCTGGTTTATTGGAGTAAAATCTAAAATAAACCAGCTTTTGTTTTCTAAAGAGTATTTTGCTTTTTCCTTAAATTACAACATCAAATAAACGAATAACATTAATGTATAAATCAAAAATTATAGGTGTAGGTCACTATGTACCTGACAATGTTATTACTAATAGTGACCTAGAAAAATTAATGGACACTTCTAATGAATGGATAGTGGAAAGAACAGGTATTCAAGAAAGAAGACATATCAAAAAAGGGTCTGGAGATTCTCCTTCTACCATGGGTACCAAAGCAGCTAAAATCGCTATGGAAAGAGCTGGGGTTACAGCTGATGAATTAGATTTCATTGTCTTTGCAACTCTCTCTCCTGATTATTACTTCCCTGGTCCAGGTGTGATGGTTCAAGAACAATTAGGAATTAAAGAAATAGGTGCTTTAGATGTAAGAAATCAATGCTCTGGTTTCATTTACGCACTTTCAGTAGCAGATCAGTTCATTAAAACAGGAATGTATAAGAAAATACTAGTGATAGGGGCAGAGAATCACAGTGGTGGATTGGACATGACTACTAGGGGTAGAAATATCTCTGTTATTTTTGGTGATGGAGCAGGTGCAGTTGTTTTAGAAGCTACAGAAGAAGAGAATTCTGGTGTTCTTTCAACACACCTACATGCAGAAGGAAAACATGCAGAAGAGTTAGCTATGATAGGGCCTAATACAGGAAATTGGGTCCCTGAAATAATGGCCTCCGATGGTAAAGACCTAAGCTATTATCCTAATATGAACGGTAGTTTTGTTTTTAAAAACGCAGTTGTTCGATTCCAAGAAGTAATTTTTGAGGCCTTAAAAACCAACAACAAGGAAATATCTGATATAGATTTACTGATACCCCATCAAGCTAATTTAAGAATCAGCCAGTTTGTTCAACAAAAATTAGACCTATCAGATGATCAAGTTTATAACAATATTATGAGGTATGGGAATACAACGGCAGCATCTATTCCAATTGCTATGAGTGAAGCTTGGCAGGAAGGTAAAATAAAAGATGGTGACTTATTATGTTTGGCAGCTTTTGGTAGTGGGTTTACCTGGGCATCAGCATTAATCAACTGGTAAGGGATGATCCTTAGCAAAGAAGAATATGCCCTATTCTCTGATAATGAGTTGCTTCTACGGAAGAGAATTATCGCAGAAAAAATCAACAATGAATTAGAGGAATTAAAGGTACTTTACAAAGATCAGTTTAATCAATTAGGTCATGAAAGTATTTTAGTTAAATATTTAACTGTTTCACCTAAAATATCAAAAGGAGAGAATTATAAGGGATTCCCGTATTTTATCCTAGATTACCCAAGAGTCTTTGGGGAAAATGAAACCTTTGCCATAAGAAGCATGGTGCTTTGGGGCAATTTTTTTAGTTTCACCTTACATATTTCCGGACAATTCCAAAAAGAAATAAACCAAAAACTCCTAAGCAATAAAAAAGAATTTAATGCTTACTACCTATGTATAAATGATACCCCTTGGGAATATTTATACACTAAAGATAATTATCAATTAATCAACAGTTTAAGTCCTATTTTATTTGAAAAATCATTAATAAAGAAACCATTCATTAAAATCAGTACTTATCATAGTTTATTTGAATACCCTAGATTAAAATCTCATGCTAAGGCATTTTTAGAAAAAATAAATTTATTAATTAACTAACTTTTGCATGGTAATTGTAAAGCATAGAATAAATTTGACTTATATGCATTATCGACTTATTATATTAACATGTTTACTACTCACTAAAACATGTGTTCTCCTGGCACAGCCCTCAGCCTCTTTAAATAAATCAAAAGGAGACATCATCAATGGTTTAAAAGAAGGCAGATGGCAGGAATATGATTCCATTGGAAATCTAGCAGCTGTAGGTGATTACAAAGCCGATAAAAAGAATGGTATTTGGAATACTTATTACCCTGGAGATAAAAAAGTATTAAAAGAAATAAAAACCTTTAAAAATGATGTCCTAAATGGTCGTTATGCCATTCTAGATAGTCTTGGCTTATTAATCAGAGAGGCTTATTACGTGAATGGAACTTTGAATGGGTATTTCATAGAATATTATGAAAATGGCGCAATTTCAAACAAGGGTTACTTCTCAGGGAATCTTAAGGACAGTACTTGGGTGAGCTATCAGCCAAATGGTTATAAAATAAGTGTGGAAGAATATGAAAATGGTCTTCTTAATGGAGAATCAGTTTTATTTTATGAAAATGGAAATTTGAAAGCCATTGAAAAATATAAAGATGGCATAGAAGACGGCAAATGGCAGATATTTTACGAATTTCCTCAAATCTGGAAAGAATTCTATTATAAACAAGGGGCATTTGACAGCACTTATATAGAATTTCATCCTAATGGTATCAAGAGTGTCGTAGGGCAATATAAAGATGATTTCAAGTATGGGACTTGGAGAAACTACTATCCTGATAAAAAGCTTTATTCTATCGGCAACTATAGTTTAGGCTTTAAAACATCAATCTGGAAATTATTTAGTGAAAATGGTCTTCTTTTAACTGAAGGTCCGTATAAGGCCAATCAGAAAAATGGTCAATGGATTGAATATTACTCATCAGGTTCTATTAAGTACGTTGGTGCTTACGTAAATGATAAAAAGGAAGGGTTATGGGGTAAATTTCACGAGAATGAACAACTGAAACAAGAAGAAAAATGGTCATTGGGAAAGCTCAAACAAGTTGGGCCATATTATGTCATTACAGGAGATACATTAAGCGCAGGTGAGTATAAAGATGGAAATGGTGAGTTATTTGAGTATTATCAAAATGGAAGTATAAAAAGTAAAACAATTTACAAAGGAGGAACCGCCAATGGTAATTTCGAAAGTTACTATCAAGATGGTACGAGAAAGGAATTAGGTATGATGAGTAATGGTTTTAAGTCAAGTAAATGGGTTAGTTACTATCCTAATGGAAAAATTTCTTCTTTAGGAGAGTATAAAAATGATAGAAAAATAGGGCAATGGAGGTATTACAATAAAAAGGGTAGACTTAATAGTGTTAAAAATTTCGAATAATTACAATCAATATTTCTAACAATTTTAAGTTACATAAAGTTATCATAGAAAATACTTTATGTTTAATTTTTTCAAGAAAAAAACAGAACTCGAAAAACTTCAGGAAAAATATAAAAACTTACTGGAGGCATCTCATAAATTATCACATTCCAACAGAAAAGAAAGTGATTTAAAAGCAGCTGAGGCAAATGAAATCCTAGCTAAAATAGAATCAATGATGGAACCATAGTTTCATTTATGTTAAAAAACTATTCTAAGCCACCTAACTCTTTCTTAGTTATAGTTTGTTTATTTTTTATTTTAAGGATAGCCTCAGTAATAGTATCAGGGTGAGACCAAGGTATAAAATGATTCACTCCTTCTAATAGGTTTATTTCAACTACTTCTTCAGAAAGAACTTCTTCTGCAAAAAAAGCATTTCCCTTTGGAACTAAATCATCTTCTGTCCCCTGAATCACAATCACAGGGTTTTCAATGGTTTTCCAGTACGGCATCATTTCCTGTAATTCTGCCTTCAAATCATATATTTCTTCATTGGTCACCCATAAAGTAGCTGGAATCATATACTTCACAATTCTTAGTTTACCAATATACCTATACCACTCTCTCTTTTCTAACGCAGGGCTGATAGATGGAGCTACTAAAACTGATCCAATCACCTTTTTGGGAAAATCCATCATCATACGTGCTGCTACTGGCCCTCCTAACGAATGTCCCACCAAGATTAAATGATCATTGGCTATTTCATTAACCGCATTCATAATTGATTTACTTTGGCTTTCAAGAGAAATTACTGCTTCTCCAAAATCAGAATAGCCATAGCCAGGCCTATCAACTGAAATAATATTAACAACTTCTTTCAACTGATTGACTTTAAAAAAATCAACAAATGCACTCCATGAGCCCGGTGCACCATGAATAAATACTACTGTAGTATCTTTATTATTATCTTGATAAGCGTAGTTTACAGTCTGATTACCTACTTGTACACTCTTTAACTCTGGTTTTGACAAATCTCCTTCAAAATACTTATCTACCTCTTTTGGGCTCATTCTAAACTGTAGACAAGAAGTGAAAAATTGTGGTAGTATTAATAGTATCAGTGCTGAATAAAAGATTCTACGGATATGTTTATTCTTAATTATCTTCTTCATTGAAAGTAAAAACGCTTAAATCACAAAACTGTTTAATTGAAATGACATGCTTATACTTCAATTTACCAAATAGGTTTTAAATTTGACAAAATCAATTGTGTTTAATTGACGATCAAGGAAACAAAAATAAAAAATGGCAATATTTTATTGTAACGAACTTACTGCTGACAATTTTCAATTATCGATAGAGGAATCTAAGCATTGCATCAAAGTATTAAGACATAAAAAAGGGGATCACATCAAAGTCATAGATGGGAAAGGATTGCATAAAGAGGCAATTATCGTTTCCGATAATTCGTCTAAAGTAAAATGTGACACACTCAAAAGCCAATCATTTGAACAGACTAAAAGTCATCGCATTCACGTAGCTATCAGTCCAACAAAAAACATGGATAGAATAGAATGGTTTGTAGAAAAAGCCTGTGAGTTAGGCGCAGACGAAATTAGTTTTATCTTTTGTAAACACTCTGAAAGAAAAGTTCTTAAAACAGAAAGGCTGCACAAAAAAGCAATAAGTGCACTTAAACAATCTAGAGGTTATTTCAAAACACAAATAAATGAGCCTTATCAATTTAATGACTTCATAATGAGAGAACACCCTCTTACAAAAATGATAGCCCATGTAGATCAAACAAACATCTCAAATATTAAGAGCTATTGTGAACCGTCACAAAGCTATCTGGTGCTAATAGGCCCAGAAGGTGACTTCAGTGAAAACGAAATCCAAAAAAGTCAGCAGAATGGCTTTCAAAAAATTACGCTAGGTAAAAAAGTATTGAGAACTGAGACTGCCGGAGTAGTAGTCTGTCATTCACTCAATTTTATAAATGACTATTGAATCGCGTTGCTCGATCACGATAAGGCTTTGGCAATATTCTATTTATATATGACTGCTTCCTACCTAAAGTTCCCGGTGAGGGAATAGATAATTACACAATCTTGTTTTACACTTTGGACTAATACTAATTTAGATTTATAACGGCGCATATCTATTAGCAAATTTAATATTTGTCATGTGCTAAAAATACTCACCATAGCGATGCTTTGCTTCCGTTTATTGTCCCAGCAGGAGAACGCTTTGCCAAAATCAAATTTACTAAAATATCTTATACGCTTACATAAACATAAATTGGTAAATTCCCTAGTTAGTGTCTGTCCATAATATACCTTCCACCTGAGTTTGTGTCCTCGCAAACTCACTATACATAGCAACGAAACGATTGTGGGGACACAATCATAGGCGAGGGACTGACTTTATAGACAGATTCTAGTTAGACACCCCTACTCTTCCGTGAGCGCTATAGCTTTCTCTACGGAGGCTTAATCTATCACTAAAGATTGCTCATAAATACCCCATAACACTTGGAGCAGGGTTGGTTTATTTTGCAATGCTTCATTCATATTTATATAAAAACATAATCAACCCAATTCTTTAATAAGAAAATGGATTGATTATGAATAAGTCAGGAAAATGAACCAATCCCGACCCGAGGGTACGGGGTATTTATGAGCAATAATTTAATGATCGACTCAAGAGTCAGGGAATTAATATCCTTAGGGATTAAATCACACAAACTAATTATTTAATAATTAGTTTGTGTCTATCTATTTCATTTCCTTGCCTTACTTCAACATAGTAAAGACCAGAAGGCATAGACTTATCAATTGTCAGTTGCATAGAACTAGTCAATTGTTCTGGCATATAGTGACTATTGAAGTAAATCCTTCCCGCATTGTCATATATGTTAATAAATATTGGATTTATTTCATTACCTGTTTTCAACTCCAAATTAATGTTAGTTGGTTCAGTTGGATTAGGATATATAGACGCTTGAAACTCAATTTCTCTATTCGTGTTATCAACTACAATTACATCAGAAAACTCAAAAATCCCACTAAAATCCACCTGTCTTAATCTATAATAGTTAAAACCTAGCCTTGGATTATTATCTATAAATACATAGTTATTTAATAGTCCAGTGGTACCATTCCCAGCAACTTCGCCAATTAACTCAAAATTAACTCCGTCAATGGATCTTTCAATTTCAAACTTTTCATTATCAATTTCCGAAGCGGTTGTCCAATTCAATTCTATCCCTTCTTGCACTGCTTCTCCTTCAAATATAAGTAATTCAACCGGTAGGGGATTTTCCTCATTATCAGTAGAAGCTAAAGTTATAGGAGAAAAAGAAATGAAATTATTTGCAGAGGTAATGGTACCATCAGTAGGTATTCCAGTATTACCCCCGTTGCCTTCATTCTCCCAATTACCACCAGTAAAATGCGCTACAGTCAAAGAAGTAAAATCAGTGACATCGCTGTTTGCGTCAAAGAATAAAGTTACCTGGGGTTCTCCAGTACCTACCGTTCTATCTAACTCCCAAGATTCAATTAAACTGACATGTTGAATCCCACCATTAAGAGGTTGACCAACGGAAGCAGAAGGGCTAAAAGAGTATTCTGCAAAGTACCTATCAGATACGGAAGCTGAGTTTATGTTAGTAATCGCTATTTGTCCAATTCTTGATCCTTCACCAACTGGAAAAATAAAATCATCATCACCTATCTTCACAACAGGGCCTACTACATAGCTATTTCCATCTACATTTTGTCCTGGTAAAGTCAGAGGTAATGATTCTTCATTCCCATCATACGAAACAGTAGCTCCATCATTAAAAGTCATTGGGTTTGAACCAGATGATTGTACAACACCCAACATAAAATCTGAATTATCATTTACTGACAAATCAACATTCAATTGAATATCATTATTTCCTGCCGCTGAATTATTAATTCTAACATTATCTAATTCTACTGCTCCTACATTCCCTGTAATTACTTGTACTTGTGCACCATCAAAAGCAATAGTGCTAGATCCTCCACTGACATCAATAACTCCATCAATATCTAAATTACTTCCAGAGAATAATATAGTCTCTCCACCTAATGATAAGGTAGCTGTAGACTCTATATTTAAATCTCCGTTAATATCTACCTGATCAGACAAAGTTTTAACTCCAGCACCTCCTATAGTCACATCATTAAAAGTGATCATAGCTGCTTCTAAGGCACTGCCTATTGTTTGGTTGTCACCATTAAAAGTAACTAAACTAATCATATCATTGAATGCACCATTTGTGTCATCTATCACAAAATCCCCACCTATTTCAATTGTATGAGTGGCATCAGCTACCTCATAGACACCATCTAGAATCATAAAATCATTCAGCACGCTTAACATACCTGAACTAGTCCATTGAATTCCTAAGCCTGTCCCATCAGCGTCAAGAATCAAATTATAAAAACTTAATCCTCCAGTCATGGTTACATCACTTGCAGATGTCATGCTTACTGTAGAATTACCTGGATTAAACATTCCATTATTAGTCCAACTTCCGCCCATATTTATGTTACTGGCACCAGAAATAGTGAAGGTTCCTTCATTCACAATGTCAGTTGAGACTGTTAAAGATCTATTGTCATCTATAGTTAAACTCGCCCCTGGAAAAATCGTAATATTATCTACATTTTGATCTCCTGAAGTATTATTTATAATCGGAAAGCTGGCAGACCCACCACTTACATCAGGAATTTGTACGGTATTAGCAATAGTAGGAGCAGAAGCTGGGCTAACACCTAGGTCATTTTCCCAGTTATTAGGATCATCAAACCTGTTATTCAAAGCAGATCCATTCCAAATTCTCAATGGGTTAGTAAATATGAATCTTACTTCTCCTGTACTTGCTGATCCATCATCTAATTCAAAATCGGCACCAGAAAGTGCACCACTTGCATCTTGAAAAATAATATTATTTCCAGCCGCCTCGTTTCTTCTGACATTAAAAGTAGGGCCGGGGTTAAAAACTATATCAGGTGAGGTAATATCCGCAGCAAATGCATTACTTAACCTTAAATATTGTGTTGCATCTATGCCATTACCAAATGTTCCATTAGCTAAACCATCTAATGTAGATGATGCCTGAAACCATACACCTTCATCTGCAATATAGTCTATCAAGAAATTATTCCCTTCAAATATGCCTCCAGCTTGAATTGTAAAATCATATGAACCAATAGATCTTCTCGTGATAGTGGCCACATTACTCAAGTCTGAACCTAATAACCTAAATTCACCACCGTCATTTACAAAAACGGAGACATCACCACCAAATGCAAAAGTCTCATTTGCAATTAAAGTAATACTTCCACCTATATTAACATCATCTAATAGACCATCATTATTTCCTAAAGACACCTCGTTGCCATTTGGGTCAAATGTATTATTGATCAACGTGAAATCGTGGTTTACTATTAAATCACCTGTCAAATCATATTCAACACTATTTCCTAAATTTTCCCCAATTACTAGGCTATAGAGCTCTGAAAGCCCTGGAACAAAGGATTTAGGTGAAATGGCATCATTAGGAATAAGAGAAATGGTTTGAACCCTAGGTTCAATAACCCCATTATTCACAAAATTACCTCTAACGGTCAAGTCGGAAGTGAACAAATCAAAAACACCATTCAGTATAGTAAAGTCATTAACTACATTCAGGTCATCGGCTATTGCAGCTGATCCAGCTACATCAACAACCAAATTGTAAAACCCATTAGAATTTTCTATAGACTCCACTCCTACTGGTGAGTTAAAAGTCACTTGACTTGTTCCTGGTGTGAAAAAAGCACCAGAAATATTGAGCCAACTCCCTCCTATTTCAATATCATCATCAGCACCTAAACTGATCAAACTAGCACTTACATCAAAAAGAATATCTCCAGCAATTTGCAAGTCAACATCTGTATCTGCAGTATTAATTTCAATAATTGCGTTGACCCCTATTGTTAAGTTATTAGCAACCGCAACGTTTACATCATCAACTAAAATAGGTTGGTTTAATGTCTGCGGGATCAATACATTTTGTGATATTAATGGAACACTACCTGAGTCCCAGTTTCCATCAGTAAACCAATCTGAACTGATTCTTCCAGTCCATGTAACTGTTGGAGGATCTATCCAAAGAATTAAATCATTTGGATCTTCTTCAAAATCACTTCCAGAAAATGATCCCGTATAGTTAAATAACTCAATATCACCGGCAGTATTAGTTAATTTAACCACGTTTGCAGCACCACCACCAGGGTTGTCATCAAATACAATATTCTCTAATCTATTGCTCCCTATTAAATTCTGAGAATTCTCAATTCTCAAGTATCTACCTCCATTAAATCCATTTTGAAAAGTCCCATCACTAAAGTTTGCTGTCAAATCTATAGTGCCATTTTGATTAACGAAAATACCGTTAGTTCCTACATACTCAATTACATAAAACTTAGCACCAATAGTTGCTTCGTTCCCTGGCGCTCCTGCAACAGAGAAAATATAATCAGTAATACCTGTACTAGTTACTCTGGCCACTTGAGATTGAGTACCTATAATATTTATGGTACCTCCTCCCTGAACTACTAATTGCACATCATTACCTAAGGCCAGTGTTCCTCCTGGTTTATCGGTAGTACTTACATTCAAGGTTCCAAAAATATCAATTGCATCTTGAAAATCTCCAACTGATAATATTTGTCCATTTACATCTAGTGTTCCTGCTGTTATTACTAAATTAGTCAATAAAGTCAAGTCATCTATTAACTCATAGTTTCTTCCAGGGGCATTAATTACTACAGAACCTCCTATCACCGAATTATTAGTTCCTATCGTTGGTGTACCAGTAGTCGCATTTAATAAATATACGCCATTTCCAAAACTTGCTAATGAACCTGTACCTGTCGCATTAACATTCCCACCGATACTCGCTGTCAAACTATTAATATCAAATGTTCCGTTAAAAACATTAAGATTTCCATTAATTGTTATATTGCTAATAGCAACATCAAGAATTCCCGCACTTTTATTTACTAGGACATCATTAAAGCTTTGGCTACCGCTTTCCCCTAGGTTTATAACCTGATTATCATCCCCATCAAATGTAACTGTCCCATCTCTAGCAATAAATTCGCCATCATCATTTCCATTATTAGTTTCCCATCTACCAGCTAAGTTTATTGAATAATTATTTGTTGAAACATCAAGTATAGAGTTTCTGAAAAATAATTGGCCGTCAATATCAACATTCCCTCCTAAGGTTTTAGTGGTTGAATTAAGTAAATCTATATTCCCGTATTCTATGTTCCCTCTTATGGTTTGGTCTATTGTCCCCCAATACCGCACAGTACTATTGTCCGCAATAACATAGTTTGCAAAATTAGATGGGAAATTATTTGCCCCTGTAATTATAACAAATTCATTTTCAGCAAGCGTAAATGTACCTGTTCCGGAAGTATTATCAACTAAGTATTCAAATGAATTAAATGTGTTAATTGTATTGTTTATGGTAAAATCACCAGTTATATCAACATTCCCATCATCATCACTTCCTGCAATTAATCTTCCCAATTGGATAAGTGCGTTACCACTTAATGTTAAATTATGAAATTTAACAGGGTTATCTCCATTATCTATCTGTCTTATATGTTGAGTACCATTTGGTCTATTAAATTCTACTGTCCCTTCTCCAGTATAGCTATTTGCTTCTGCTTGCCAATCATCTCCTTTAAAGATATAGTTCTGACCAGCTACTCCATCAAAAGTTCCTGCAATGAAGACATCATTATTCCAAACAATTGTGCCTCCTCCTTGAAGAGTAACACCTTCTTCAATTTCAAAAACATCATTAATTTCTACATTACCAGTCGTATTTTTAATTCCAGTTCCCGCAACTACCAGTTCATCAAAAATCATATCTGTAATGGTCTGATTATCCCCACTCAGCGTGATCACACCATCAACTGTAGTATCAAACTCACCACTTGTTGATACAATGTCTCCCATTACACTGAAATTATAACCTGGTGTTGAAGGTATTAATTTTGCTGAATTTTCAATCGTCAAATCTCCCTCTATAACAAGTGAATTTCCTATTAAATTAAAGTCTCCAGCTACTGTTGGATTTGTAAATCTTAAATTGCTGAAATTCTGATCTCCAGAGGAAATAGAAACAGAACCTCCTGCCCCATTGTCAAAAATGACTGTTCCATCGCCATTATCAAAAATTACATTTACTGAAGAAGTCCATGAACCTGATACAGATAGTGTTGACGTGTTATCCATAAGAAATGCCCCACCCGTACCATCTCCTAGGGTTATGTCTCCGTCTAGGTCAAGTGTTCCACCATTTTCCAATCTCAAAATCCCATCCGAAATAATTAACCCGCTGATGTTCACAGATATCGCGTTAATTCTTGGGTTAAACGGCATACCTTCTCCTATTATTGCTTCTCTATTATTACTGGCAATTGACGGTACTCCGTTATCCCAGTTAGAGGCATCAGACCAATCATTACTTACTGAACCAATCCATTGTGTATCTACAGGTAAATCCCAAGTCAATTGGCCATTTGCATCTGCAGGCGCTGTTGGATCTCCATCATTTTCATAAACAGATCCATTCCTCCCGAGTGGTCCAGATGTATTTGTTAAATCTATTGTATTATTTCCAGCTGCATTTGATCTTACTACATTAAAGTGCTGTCCTACAGTAGGTGTTCCATTAAAATTAAAAGTTACATTATCTATGGTCATAGCATCATCTGATTCAATACTCAAGTAGGTGTTTCCATCTACAGGATTGTCATCACCTCCCCCGCCGTTACCAGCGTCTGTTGATAAATTTGACCATGTTCCATTACTAAAATTATGACCTAGGCCATCAGGGTCTATTATCGCCCCATTTTCAACTTCTAATCCTTCATCAGTCATGTATTGAATATTATAAAACTCTGCTTCAATCTCACCCCCTGATTCTATATTGATATCAATTTGTTCATTTCCAGCTGATCTAGTAATCATAGCCAACGCCGAATTTGAACCCACTACTGATAATCTACCACCATTTTGGACATCTAAGTTGCCTCCTATTTCCGTATTGGCAACATCACCTCCATCATCACTTGTTTCAAATTGAAGAGTAGCTCCAGCATTTACTAGTAAAGTACCTGCATTGCCTATTGTATTAATTTCAGCATTTGGATCTCCAATATCATTATTGCCTAAAGTCAAAGTATTTCCATTCAAATCCAGTGTTGCTGAGGCTAGCTGAAGACCGTCTCCAGCCGTATTTCCTAAAACAAATAAATCACTTTGTAAAGTATATACACTGACAGCAGAACCTTGGAAAATTACTTCCCTAAAATTCTCACCTCCAGGTTCAATCGTTTCAGGATCTGTATCGTCACTATTGAAAACAACCGTGCCGTCTCTTTCAAAAAAATTACCTCCATTATTTGTCCAACTACCATTTGCAGTTATTTGAAAACTATTAGTGTTATCTACATCTAAATTTGTATTGACTCCTATCACTACATTATCTACTACAATATCTCCTTGTAGAGCCTTAGTCCCAGCATTGCTTATTTCAATAGAAGGTGCTCCTGTTATATTTCCTAAACTCTCATTTATTATTGGTAAAAATTGTGTCGAATTCCTATCAAAAATCAAGGTAGCGCCTAATCCTAATCCATCTTCTAATATCCAATTACTTGTAGGATCAAGCACATAATTAATATTCGCCATGTTATGTGTAAGGCTACCAAAATTAATTGTTGCATTTGCACTCAGAGTAAAGTCTCCTGTCCCCAAGTCAAATCCGTTATCTTCTATGGTCACTGTAGTACCAGAAGTGTTGGATACTATTAAAGAGGCAATCTCATTAGCCCCTGGATTAACTGTTGAATTTCCTCCATCAAATACAAATGGACGTGAATTTACGGTCAAGTTAAAAGTTCCATTGTTAACCCAGTTAGCACCACTAAAAGTAACCCCTCTAGAAGTAGTTGCTGTAACACCTGGTTCTATGATAAAATCCCCATCTATATTAGTTACTTCATCACCTGCATTTGGAAAGAAGGTCTTAATTCCACTGCCTCCAAATATTAAGTTTTGAAAATCTAAGTTCATTCCTGATCCATCATTATCAACGATACTCTGATCACCTGACCTAGAAAATGTAGTTGTACTTCCTATAGTTGGTGTATAGTCTTGTATTTGAGTGAAGCTTCCTTTAAACTCCATATCAAAACCACCATCTATTAAGGTAGCATTGCTATTCATATCAAAATTTCCCACTACGCTTAGGTTCCCATCTAGAGTTGCATTACCTATAGTAAATAACCTCAACACACCGTAGTTTAGTGTCCCTCCGTTGGTAAATATTGTTTGATTTCCAGTTCCTCTTAAATCTACCGTACTGGTTTCGTTTAAAGAATAATTGGCAAAGCCAGTCGGGATAGCCACCCCTACTATCCTAGTATCTAAAATAGCATCCGCCTCCATGATAAACGAATCATCACCATCGTTAACTATCATCCTCGTCAATTGCTGCAGACCAACTCCTTCCCCTACAATTAAATTACCATTTACTCCAATATCTGAATTTGGTCGTTTAAAACTTGTCCCCCTCAATATTAGGTTTTCAAAAGCCCTATTAGTCATATTAAAATCTGCATCCATACTCCAGAATGCACCTAAATGTATCAATGTTCCCCCTCCCCAAATCAGTTCATCGCTGCTTCTTAAAAAGAACCCATCCTGTAATGATATTGAATTCCCATTGATATCAAAGGTAACTGTACCAGCACTTAAGTTTATATCATCATTAACAACGATATCTCCCATCAAAGTTGCTCTGGTTGCTACATTATTTAATGCCCTTATTTGTAAATCATGAAAAGTAATTCCTCCGGGAATCGTGATAGTTCCATTTTGTAGAAAAACTACTTCGCCAGCTCCAAAGCTATAGCTTCCTGCTACTGGGAAATTGCTATCAAAAATCCTCAATTGGCCTCCTGTCTGAGATAGATCACCAGTAATTACTACTGTAGATCCCGCTTCTAAATCAACAAATGTATTATTAGCAATAATTGAAAAATTCCCAGCAACATTCGCGTCAAAAAAGAAATTTTTGATCCCTACATTTTGGAAAATCACATTATTAAAAGATAGTACATGCGTATCATCCGCTTCAAAGTTCTGAGTACTCGAACCATTAAAAATCACAGTACCTGAACCAGGAACAAAAGCATCCGTTTCATCTAAATCCCAATCACCCCCGATAAATATAGTTTGACTATTACCTAAAACATCTCCAGTACCAGCTACAAAATTCACATCATCCGCTATGGAGATGTTTCCGTCTATACTTTTAGTAGCGCCCCCCTCAAATTGTACATCAAACATTGTCCCTCCAGATATACTTTGGGTTCCTGCTGATCCATTAAACAATATTCGGCCCTGACCAGGTTTTAAAATACCACCATTTACCAACCAATCTTGATTGATAAAAATATCAAACCCACTTGATGCATCTAAAATTCCATTACTTAGTGTAAAAGAATTGCTAACTGTTAAGACAGAACCTACTGTATAAGTAGCACCATCGCCTTCTATAACTAAATTATAAAATGGGTCACTATTTCCTAAAGTTCCAATGGAATGTGTTCCTTCAGTACCGTTAAAGGTAACAGTAGCAGTACCCTCATTAAAAACACCTGCATTTGACCATGCACCACTTACATTTAAAAGTCCACTAGGGTCTGACATGGTCAGATCGGCTCCAGAAAATAAAGTTAAATTCCCGTTTACATTAAATTCTCCAGTTGAAATCTCAAAGGATCCTCCTGATCTTACTGTTAACCGAGCTGCGGTTTCTGTAGTCGTTATGATTGGATAAGGGGCTGCACCACCAGCTAGATAAATTAAATCATCAGTATCTGGTATTCCATCACCACCATCATCAATTACCCCACTATCAATAGCCCAATTAGCACTATTGTTCCAATCACTATCTCCACCAGCACCTGTCCATTGAAAACCAGGGTCTTCGTCCCATCTAATAAAACCATCTGTAGCACCCCCGTCTGGCACGTCGTCTTCATCTTGTTCACCAGCCAAAGCCCCTCCTGCAACAATAAACTCAATAGTTCCTCCACTTGGTAAATCTCCCGCATCTACAGCTACATTAAAGGTTGGTCCTGCATTAAAAACGACATTGGAAGCAGATATATCTCCGTTGGCACTATTTAGGTCAATTCCCGCCAATGTTAAATAAGCATTTCCTATTCCAGATGTAAATGTTCCATTACTAAAATTATTCCCTGTAGCATTGGCCACATCTATTGTTCCCCCCTCTATTCTTAACCCATCGCCTGATGTTCCTGCTATCGTATAAAACTGGGCTTGTAAATCCCCACCTGTTTGAATAAATGTAAAACCTCCATTATCTACAGAACTTAATGTAGCTGGTTCCCCATCTAATCCTGTTATTCTCAATTCACCTCCAGTTTTATTAAAATCTGGGTTAACTGCTAAGTCATTTAAAAGAAGTGAAGCTCCTTCATCTACAATCAAGGTTCCTCCAGTCATATCAAACCCTCCCCGGTTGATTGTCAATATATTACCATTCAAATCTAATGTACCTGCTGTTAAGGTAAATTCATTATCTGAATCATCTCTAGTACTAAAGTCATTGATTAATTGATAGGTAGCTCCTAAGGCATTAATCTCGAAATCCCTTACTACATCACCTCCAAGATCAATATCATGAGTACCTGAGGTGCCATTCATCAAGAATTTGGCGTTTTCTTGTCTAAAACTCACTGCTCCATCTTGAATAGTAAAACCTCCACCTATATTAACAGTAGGAGTATTTGTAACCAAGTCTTCTTGCAACCTAAAATCTCCTGAAATAATATTTAAATCATTTAGGATATCTACTTGGTCATTCAAAATCACGAAGTTTTCTTGAACAATAAAAAACTCATTGTTTATGTTAATAGTAAGGTCATAGAATGCCTTATCCATTTGAACACCAGAGTTTGCCAACGTAGGTGATAAAGTTCTCAAGTCAGATCTTCCACCAGAAAAAACAACTCTCCCCTGTTGTGCTCTAAATATCCCATAATTATTCCAGTCTTCTTCTACTGTGATTGCGAAATTATTGGTTGATACATCTAAAGTACCTCCTGAGAAAATATTCATTTCTCCATTTAATGAGATATTTCCACCCAATGTCACACTAGTAGTTACAGAACCATCACTTCTACCTATTTCAATGTCATGAAAAGTAGATGTGCTAACAGTTGAACTACCACCTGCATTGAGGAAATTTACGGAATTAGTATGGTTAAAATTCCCACTGTTGACCCAGTTATTACCTGAAAAGTCTATCTCAAAATTATTGCCTTGAAATGTTGCTTCATTACTGATGAAAACATCTCCTTCTATCCTCATTATATTATTTACAATTTCTTTTATTCCAACACCTTCAAACTGTAGTGTTGGGAAATTCTGAGCAGCATTGACATTTCGAATATCTTGTTCTGTATTCCCATCAAAAATTATAATACTGGTATTGACATCACTATAATTAAATGTTCCTGAAAAATTAACAATCAGATCTCTTGCAATCCTAAGGGTTTGTCCATCCATGTTCATGGTAGAACCATTTTGTATATCTAAGTCTCTGCCAATTTGTATATTTGACCCAATTGTTACCGTAGAACTATTGGTAATATCTAAATCATTAAAATGTGAATTCACATTAGCTATGATCGTTTGATTACTTCCGCCATTAAAATCAGTTATTGATCCAGTTTGTATAAAGTTTCCAGTTCCATTTTCAGTCCAATCACCAGCTATGTCTATTGCTTCTGAGCCCGCATTTAATAGAACGGCATCATTGATTACTAAATCCCCATCTATCAATAGAGTACCTGTTAATGTCTTGGTACCCGTACCAGAAAAAATCACATTGTTAAAATCAGAACTACTAATCAATTGATCAGCCCCATCAAAAGTAATACTAGGTTCTACGGCACCATTGTTAGACTCATTATCTCCAGTATAAACAGTAGCCATATTCCAATCACCTGCTACAGTGTGTTCCGCTGAAAAACTAACTTCAATACCGGGAGGGTTTATAAATAAAGTTCCAAACCTAAAAATAGGGGTCCCCCCAACTCTAGTGACATCCCCATTTATATCTAGATTATTCGTGACGTATTTATTTCCACTTCCTGAAAATTCAATGTTACCAAAAGACCCCCCATTAAATGCTGGGATGGTCTGATTACCATTCCTATCAAATCTGACAATGCTATTTTCACTAATATCTATAAAATCAGCTGGAGATGAATCTCCAAAGCCTTCTGCAAATCCTGACGGATCATCTGTACTTGTAAAAATAGAGGTAAAGTCTCCAAGAATGAAACTCTCGGAAGAACCTACATCCCCAAATATTTGGTTATCATCTAAGTCAATGTTTAAATCACTTGCCAAAGATCCATTCGGATTTAATACTGAAAATACGGATGAAACTGCAATGTTATCGTCAATATTGATATTTCTTGAAGAGGTGGGAGTAGCTGTATTAGTTATAAACCACTGATCTACTTCATAATTCCCCTGTACAGGACCATCAACTGTTTGATTTATGTCTGCATCCATAATAACAGTTGCAAGCGGTGTATTAAAAGTAGGATCACCGGCAGTTGCTCCTGGATCCATAAACAAACTTTCACCAAACGTAATAGTTGCTACATGATTAAACTGAAAAGTAATTCCATTGATCAAATCAAACCTACCGTTAATATTCAAAACGTTATCTCCAGAGGATAGTGTCTTAACCCTAGTAGGCGAATTGTCAGGCTGACTCAAAAATAGCCTTCCTATCTCTATCGGTACATTAAGACTATTTTCACCAGCTATAATTTGATCAAAATCAGCATCATACCTCAGTAAACTTAGTATTTCAAAAGTATATGTTTCAAAACCTGTCGGGAAATTATCATACCCTCGTATAAATAAATCTCCATTATCTCTAATTGTTAAATTTCGACTGCCAGTTACTAGTAATTCTGTATCCCTTTCTCCAGCAGGGACAGTCATATCTGTTCCATTAATTACAAGAAATCCATCTGACGTTATTTCACAATCACCATCAACGGTAATATGGTCATCTCTTTCCAAAAAGACATTTCCATCAAAAATTATGTTTACGTTGGAACCAAGCGTAAAAGAACCATCTGTATTTGTATCATCTCCAAACCTCAGTTCTCCTCCTATAAAAGTTACAGTACCATCACTAAAACCAACTCCCAAACTGTTTTTCACTTCTAAATTAGCTATATTATGATCTCTCCCAGTGCTATTAATAACAGCATCATCCGTAATTTCTATAGTACCGTCTGAACTTAGATTTCCTTCAATAGTTTTTACACTATTATCAAATATCAAGCTGTTAAAGGTTGCTGTACCATCTGTCCAATCTAGTGTTTGAGCTGAAGCTCCATTAAAAAAAACAGTACTGTTTGTTGCCTCAAAACTAGCGGATGAAACAACATTGAAGTTTCCTTGAAAACTCATGTTCTCTGAACTTGATATATCAGTTCCTAATCCTGTAGCTACAAAATTACCCGCCACTGTAATTCCACTAGTAATAATTAGTCCACCACCTCCACTTCTTGTCAGGTCATTAAAAGTAATTGCTGTTCCTGAAATTACGGATGTAGCAGAATTGTCAAAAACAAAATTTGCTACTTCACTACCCGTAATGAGATTAAAGGCAGCTCCTGCATTGACAAGATCGCCTGCAAGGTTCACAGTATGAGTAGCTCCATTGTTTGACACATTAAAGGATGAATTAATTAAATTGGTAAGATTCCCGCTTATGGTAAGTGACCTACCTGAAGCATCATTCCCCATGGTAAAGGTAGCACCTGCTCCGCCCTGCCCTATTTCAAGATCCGAAATACTAACATCGCTTGCCAAAACTATTGCATCCCCATCATTAATAATGAAAATATCAGAAGTTACGTTGTCAAAATCAGGCACAACAGGACTCCAAATATTATCTCTAAAATTACCAGAGCCTGTAGATGTATAAGTAGTTTGCGCACGTGAATTAAAACTTATAAGGGAGAACAAAAATAACCCTGCAATAAATACTAATTTAGAAAGTTTTAAAGTCATTATTTAATCTTTACAAATGAATACATGATGTTAATAAAAAATTAATCAACTTAATTGTGAGGCGTTAACAAACTTTCTAAAATTCGAAAATTCCATCAATACCAAATACTATATAACATTCAAAGGTTAATAAGGTGCTGAATCTAATAAACCCGAAATAACTGAATTACAAATTTACCAATTAATGTTGATAAACCATCTGTCAAAACCTGACCTTGATCGAAAAAAATCACCTATTCAAGGTTTTATCATCTAAAATTACTCTTGAATTCGGTAGACGAAATTTGAATAATTTCAAATAAAAAATTCTTCACAGGCAATGAACCAACCCCGACCCAAGGGTACGGGGTATCTATGGGCAATAATTTAATGATCGACTCAAGAGTCGGGGCGCCCGGCCAGGGGAATTAATATCCCTTAGGGATTAAAAATTATCTATTGAGAATAGAGTCTGTCTATATTTGTTCCTTAGGGATTTAAAAAAAGACTGTCTAAAAAAATTGTTTGCTGGTCTAGAACAGAACTAATAACTAAGGTAGTAGGGTCAATCCTCTGAATTTCAAATTGTTCACTTGCACTGCCATCGATAATAAACAGTTGGTTGTCAAAAATAGAAGATTCAGTTTCCGTTAAAGTCCACCTAAGTCTCTGGGTTGTATCTGGATCTAATACCATCTCATCATTGCAATCTAACAATGGTTCTCTAATAAAAAGATTTCCAGTATCCATTACGCTGGCTTCGAAAATATAAATGACGTTATCTTCACAGTTTAAGAAATTATTTGTGCCATTAGAGGCAACTTCCCAAGTCTTTAAACTATCACTAGCCAAAAGGAAACTAAATTGATCTCTTGATAGACTAGCTTCAATTGGATTTTCATTGCATGACACAATCAAAAGCAGCAATATACATAAACAATAAATTCTCATTTTCTAATATTCCCAGATTTATCTATCACCATATATTTGATTTCATCTCCTTCGGGCAAATTATCTGGATCATTTAAGAATAAAACCATTTCTTTAGTCAACTCGTTATATTTCACTTCAAAAATAGGTGTTTTTACTTTTGTAGATACTTCCCATTCAACATCTCCTGATGACTTATTGAATGCAATAAAATGATAATTCTTCTCATCACTTGTATAATGTACAGTTGTGTATTCTTCAAACCCAGGAAGTAGTTTAAAATAAGTCTTATCTTGTAACGAATCTTGCAATGAAATATTCGTTTTAAAGGTATGCTTCCAGATCAAACTCATACTTGGGTCTACCCTACCAATAAAAGCAACCAAAGGGGAGTTTGTTAATTCAAAGCCTCCAATAATTTTAAAATATGCCGAGTCTTCAGCAATGTAAGTAGTGAAATTCTTCATCAGGTTATTTTGGTTTTCAAGAAAAACAGCAATCGAGTCATTTTGATTTACTCCCCATTTGACCGCCTCATTTAGTTCTTCTACTTGGTTACTAACCAAAGCTTTTCTGTTTTTAACCCAAATTTTCTTTACATCAATGTATTTATCCAGTTGTGACTCACGGTTATAAACAGTTCGAATGAAAGAACTATATTTTAATTTTTCTAACTTGGTATTCTTTTCAATGATCTTTTCTAAAAACTCATTCGCTTTATTTATCATTTGATTTAATGAATCATATTTCACTAGCTGCAAGTAAACATGAGATACATCTTCGTCCTTCAAACTCAGTAAATTAAAAGTTGCTTCTATTTTTTTGAATTTTAGAATATTAATAACCAAATTATTCGGATCAATAGAAGATGACTGTTTTAATAATGAAGTACTGATGAATGGTCTTACAGCGGATATTTCAGCTCTTGCAATCTTCTTATTCACTTGATCGAGCTTCTTGTTTTCATCTAATAAAGACTGATGAAAAGTCGACATTTTGCCTTCAGATGTTTGAATTATCCTATCTACAAATTTGTTAAACTCCCAAATCTCAAAGCTGCCTTGATAAACATCTTTATTCTCAATTCCATCAGTTGCAAAATTTTCAATTGCCTTCAATTCCTCGTCTGAAATGAAACCAATTTCAGGTAAAGTCGCTACCTTTCCTTGAATGGAAGCTACGATCTCCCTAGTATTTTCATCTTTCGCTTTTAACTCAATTAGTTGATTTTTTATTTCTTCATTTAAAGCCAATGCTAAACTCGTTTCTGAGTCATATCCCTCCAGTATTTTCGTGTATAATTCACTACTTTCTGCTTGAGATTTAGCTAATTCTGGTAAAGTCACTGCTAGAAAAGAAGTACCTTCACTGATCACTTTATGATATTTCAATATATCATCTAAATCAGAGTGAATATGAGAAGATTTAATACCAAAACTTCCTGTCCTTAAATCTCGTTTATAATAAGCTTTATAATATTGATCCTTCTTTTTAACTTCTCTATCAGTGATCAACTTCTTTGTACGTAACGCAAATACTTGTATAGAATCACAATATTTAATGATTTTAGAAGAATCGTTGATAATTTCTAAAGGCTTGATTTTATCTTTCAATAACAAAACCATTTGCAGATTGGCATTTGGATGCTCTGCATTTTTAGGATTTGCAAGAAATGCCCTCAATTTTGGCTCACCTTCGCTATAATTTTTACTCTCTAATATTGGGAATAGTTCTTTATATTTTATTTTCTGTGCACTAACAGAGCCTAATGTTAATAAAAATAAAATACTATATAATACAACCTTTTTCATGGTTTCAACTAGAAGTTTAAAGTAGTAAAACTAATTAAAACATTATTTATCTATCATCATAAGAACATTTTTATATTTTTTTGAACTTCTTTTGCTTTAATTGAATTCTCTATTAGAATAGAAGAAATTGACTTTCGTAATGAAAAAAAAACTTAAAAAAGAAATCATCGAGTGGATAGTAATTCTTGCTGTGTTAATCATTGTTATCAATACTAACATTGGTACAAAAATAGCTTCTTACGTCCAAAAAGGTGTTTTACATACAGGCTTAGTTACTCCATCTGTACTAGATAAAGAAGATATTGAAGAAGCTGACTATAATTTTTCGATTAAAGACATTGACGGAAATAAAATTAGTTTTGATCAATTTAAAGGGAAGACAATCTTCATGAATTTTTGGGCAACTTGGTGTCCTCCTTGCATTGCCGAAATGCCTGACATCCATGAGCTAAGAACATCCTTGAGAAATAGAGATGATATTATATTTATTATGATTTCGATGGATAGAAAGCAACAGAAAGCAAAGGAATTTATGGTCAAAGAGAATTTAGATTTACCTGTCTATTTTTTAAATACTCAACTTCCAGAGATTTATGACACGCATTCCATCCCTACCACTTATGTAATATCCCCACAAGGAAAAATTGTAGCCAAACATCATGGAATTGCTAAATACAATTCAGAAAAATTCACTGAATTCTTGATGACACTGAACTAATTTCCAATTGGTTTGGACAATCTTCCAAAATTGAACGCTTAAAATTTAAGCTGGTGTATATCTATTCACTAATTCACCAGAATGTTGAGTCACAGCACTCCAATCATCTAGGGCAAAATCAACTTCAATAATAGTACCTGGTTCCATATTACCAACTGGTTCGTTGGTAAGATACTCTACCAAATAAGTAACGGATGGATTATGAGTTACTAAAATAGCAGTATTTCCCTTTTCAATCATATTGATCTGTTCAAACAACTCTCTAACTGAAGGTTCGTACAATTTATCTAAAAATAAAATTTTATTTCTTTCAAATTTTATTTGTGTTGCAATTTCATCCGAAGTCTGGGAGGTTCTCAAAGAAGAGCTTGATAGAAATACTTCTGGAATTACATTTTTTTTAAAAAGGTACTTTCCAATATGTACAGCGTCACGTAAACCATTGGCTGTAAGGGGTCTATCAAAATCTTTTAATCCTACACCTGAATGTGAGGCCTCTGCATGTCTGATTAAAAAAATTTTCTTTAACATATCTTGAATACAAAATTTATGGTCTAATATACTACTTAAGGCGGTATAAAAAACTAATTGAAAAAAAATACGTCTATTATATTCAATTTTTTTGAAGATATTTGGTCACATTATAGAAATCGCGATAATATATGTCCAAGAATTTAGTCATAGTGGAGTCTCCTGCAAAAGCAAAGACTATTGAAGGTTATTTGGGAAAAGACTATGTAGTTAAATCTAGTTATGGTCATGTCCGGGACTTACCCAAAGGGGATAAGGCCATAGATATAGACAATGGGTTTAAACCTACTTATGAAGTTTCTGCAGACAAGAAAGATGTCATTAGGGAATTAAAGAAATTAACCAAAGATGCTGAGATTGTCTATCTAGCGAGTGATGATGACCGTGAAGGTGAAGCCATTAGCTGGCATTTAAAGGAAGCACTTAAGCTTAATGAAAGCAATACTAGACGTATTGTTTTTAGAGAAATAACTAAGGGAGCTATACAGGCTGCTATAGCAAACCCTAGGACGATAGATGTAGACTTGGTAAATGCCCAGCAGGCAAGAAGGATATTAGACCGTCTGGTGGGGTTTGAATTATCTCCCGTTTTATGGAAAAAGATAAAAGCAGGCCTTTCTGCTGGAAGAGTTCAATCTGTTGCTGTCCGATTGGTGGTAGAGCGTGAAAGACAAATTGACAAATTTAATGCAGAATCAAGTTTCAAGATTTCTGCAGAATTTCTCCTAGATAAAGGAAAAATACTCAAAGCGGAATTAGGCAAAAAATTTAAAAGTGAACAGGAAGCCGAAGAGTTCCTAGAAACTTGTAAAACAGCAACTTTTAGTATTGATGACCTGGTTAAAAAGCCTAGTAAAAAATCACCAGCAGCTCCCTTTACTACTTCAACACTCCAACAAGAGGCCAGTAGAAAACTTGGCTATTCTGTAGGCTATACGATGTCTGTAGCCCAAAGATTGTATGAGTCTGGTAAGATTACCTACATGAGAACTGACTCTGTTAATCTATCTGTAGAAGCTGTGAATGGTGCTGTAGCAGAAGTTACTAAAGCCTATGGGAAAGAATATGTAGAAACTAGGGTTTATAAAAACAAGTCATCAAGTGCTCAAGAAGCTCATGAGGCCATAAGACCCACTAATTTTGCCAATCATACCACAGATGGGGAATCTGCGGAAAAGAAATTATATGAGCTCATTTGGAAGAGGGCTATCGCTTCTCAAATGGCTGATGCCAAAATTGAGAAAACGCAAGCAACTATTGGCATTTCAACTTCCGATCTTTCATTAACAGCTACTGGGGAGGTCATCACGTTTGAAGGTTTCTTAAAAGCCTATATAGAATCTACAGATGATGAAGAGGAAAATGACGAAGATCAAAAAACAATGCTTCCGCCTTTAACCATAGGGGAAGAATTGAAGTTGTCATTTATAAAAGCAAGGGAAAGTTTCACTAGACATAAACCTAGATATACAGAAGCAAGTCTTGTAAAAACTTTAGAAGAAATGGGTATAGGAAGACCATCTACTTATGCGCCTACTATTTCTACTGTTCAGAAAAGAAACTATGTTTTAAAAGAAGCAAGGGACGGGAAAGAGAGAGAATACAGAGAATTAACGCTTTCCAATGGCACACTTGATAAAGTGACCAATAAAGAAATGACGGGAGCAGAAAAGAATAAGCTTTTCCCTACCAACATTGCCATGATTGTCAATGACTTTTTAGTAGACCATTTTCCCAATGTAATTGATTTTTCCTTTACAGCTAAAGTTGAAAAAGAATTTGATGAAATTGCTAACGGCGAAAAGCAATGGGATCAGATGATTCAATCATTTTATGGTCAATTCCACTCTAAAGTAGAAGATACGGAGCAAATCAGTAGGGCTGACGTATCTGCTACCAGGGAATTAGGGGAACATCCTAAAAATGGAAAACCTATTTCTGTAAGAATGGGAAGATATGGTGCTTTCGTTCAATTAGGAGAAACACCAGATGCTGAAGATGAAAAAGCCGAGAAACCTCAGTACGCTAGCCTTAGAAAAGGACAGTTCATTGAAAACATTACTTTAGATGATGCTTTGGAACTGTTCAAATTACCAAGAGAAGTAGGTGTTTTTGAAGATAAACCAATGACTGCTGCTATTGGAAGGTTTGGGCCTTATATAAGACATGACGGAAAATTTGTTTCTCTTAAAAAAGAACAAGATCCTTTAAGTATTACTGAGGAAGAGGCTTTGGAATTGATCCTTGAAAAAAGAAAAGCTGATGCGGAGAAGTTCATTAAGGTTTTTGATGAAAATCCAGATGTACAAGTTCTCAAAGGTAGGTATGGGCCTTATATTAAATTTGGAAAAAAGAACGTTAAAATCCCAAAGGATAAGGAACCTACAGAATTAACCTATGATGAATGTGTTGAATTAGCAGAAAAAACACCTGAGAAAAAAGGTAGAGGAAGAGCGAAAAAATAAAGAATTGATAAAAAATAGGTTACTCGTGCAAAGAGTAATCTATTTTTTTATTCAAAAAGTTAATAAGATCTTCAAGTAGAACCCCTCCTATTAACAAAGCAAACAATCAATATACGATTCATATTAGACGGTTAAGGTAATTTCAATTTGCTAAATGGTGTCTTTTATGTAGTCCCTTAAGTATATAATTCAAGCTTAAAGCTATAAAGCTTAGCGCAGAAACTCATTAGCATAATATTTCCATACATAATAGACATTATCACGGTTTATTTATTATTACTAGTATCCGAGAAAAAGGTTTTCATTTTTATACATTTTGGAGGGTTGGCACAGTACGCCGTCGCGGTGATCATTTAGCGGGGTGTGCGAGACGGTCGGCCGCTGCCGGGTTTAGGGTGGGAGCTTTAAATTATTCGCCAAGCGACCCTGTTGATTTTTTTGGCGGCCGCGGTCCTTTTCTCATCAACAAGGCC
>CALGOB010000002.1 GCA_937958005.1 uncultured Cyclobacteriaceae bacterium | reverse complement strand
TTAGGAATTAGCTAAGGATTTTGAAATTCAACTAGCGACCCCCATCTAGCTCTGAAATTACTTCCGTGTTCTACAGCTAGAAGATGAGGTGAAGCTTTACTGGAAATGATAAGGTTTCCTGTTTTTTATATGAGTTTTAATCCCTAAGGGATATTAATTCCCCGACTCTTGAGTCGATCATTAAATTATTGCCCATAGATACCCCGTAGCCTTGGGTCGGGGTTGGTTCATTAATAGAAGAAAGTTAATGGAAACTCACGGAAATAACTTCCTCGCCAGAGTTTGAATAAAAAGATGAGAGCTAAAAACAATACAACTAGATATTAATTCAAATTAATATCTAGTAATTCTGAAAGTTGATATACTATAAAAGGAGTGCTTCAAAATGAAACACTCCCAAAATCCATAACCGATCAACAGTATCTTTCAAGTATTCTCATGATACTTCTCCGTTATTTATTACAAATGTACATTTACTGAGAAAGCTTAAGTAGAATTTTCGATGAGCTGAATGCTGACTGCGGTCATGTTATCATATTTGCAGTTCAATTCTTTTAAATCTCATTATGCATTAGACTTTTAAGAGATAAATATAAATAGTTTTTTAAGTCCTTATTTGTAACGCGGGCATAGTCTCCAGTATGGCGAGTAGGAAATTTGAATTTAAGTGAGTAGAAAACTGTTAGTTAGGGTTTGTGCCAAGTTTATAGGGCATAATTTGGTTTAAAGCTGCATCGGCAATCCAGTTCCACCTAAATCCTGGTAGTAGCCAACCATCTTGCATTTCCTGTTAAATAATCACCGAGATGACATATCACGCCGACTCACTTAAATACATAGAAATAAAGATTTTTCACTCGGATACTGGTAATTAAACCCGAATGATGCCTTAGACTTTTAAGAGAAAATCATAAATGGCGGTTAGATAGCTGCTTAAATTCTGATTTGCAACGCAGACATAGTCTCCATTATGGTGAGTAGGAAATTAGGATTTAAGTGGCTAGATGACTGTTAGTTATAGTTTGCATCAAATTTCTATTGCATCATTCGGGTTAAATTTAAAAAACACCAATACCTCACTTTTTGCTAGAATCCTTAATAACCAAGATATTGAATTTATATATAAAAGGATAAATGTACTTTAAAACACTTTAAACAAGGGTTTTTGTCATTTTTTTAAATTCAGGGAGGCCTTAGATAGTCTCTTTCAGAAGACCTTGGTTAGGCATAAACAAATGAATTGATTCTTGCAAAAGTAGGATTGATCAACCATCGTTTTCTGATGAAGCAGGTCTGTAAATGATGAATTCAACTCTTCTGTTGAGTGACTTATCACCTTCGGTAACTTCCTCTACAATGGGTTGGCTACTACCAAATCCTTCGTATTGAACCCTATCATCATCTACTCCACCAAATATGACCATATAATCTCTAATAGTCTGCGCCCTGGTTCTTGATAATTCTAAGTTGAAACGTTCTTGTCCATCAGAATCTGTATGACCCGAAATCTTTAATTTGAAATCTGGATTGTCGTACATGAAATTCACGATTTTATTTAAATCACCATACATTTCTGTTTTTAAATCTGATTGGCCATTATCAAATTCTATAGAGGCAAACTTTACCCTACTGGCAATAGGTTCAGTAACCCTATCTAGTCTGGTAGGCCCATCCAAATAAAACATCTCCTCTATCCTGAAAAATTCATCACCTTGAATGACTAAGAGATAATTTCTGTTATTGATTAGGTCAAATTCAAACGAACCATCTGATTTTAAGAACTTAGGAGCCACTTCTGTCCCTTCATCCACATCTATAATGGAAACAATGCCAGTAAAAGGTTTGCCTGTTAATGAGTCTGTAAGTGAGCCAGAAACGGTAACTGAAGCAAGTGGCTGCCCTTCCATAGGAAGCGGGAATGAATATAAATCTTGTTTTGTTAAGTCTCTGGTAGCAGAGCGCGCATAGAAGAGATCCTCAGACTTTGAGTCTATGGTGAAGTAAAACTCACTGCCTTTACCATTTACTAAAGGACCAATATTGATTGGCTCACTCCAAGCCTTGTTTTCTTTAAAGGATTTATAAATGTCAAACTCACCAAAATTATACAACTGCCCATTTGAACTAAAGTAAAGAACATCAAAAATAGGGTGGTAGAAAGGGCTTACATCATTGTTTCTGGTATTAATTACCGGCCCAAGATTCTGAGCAGGTGCCCAAGAGCCATTTCCTTTCTTATAAGTAAAGTAAATGTCTGATAAGCCAAAACCACCTATTCTGTCTGAAGCAAAATATAACGTATCCTCTGTATGGGATAAAGATGGATGTGAATCCCAACTCACGCTGTTGACATTAACTCCCATATTTCGAATATTACTCCATGTACTATCAGGAAGCAATTCTGCAATGTATAAATCACAATTGCCTTGCCCATCTGTGGAGCCGCATCTAGAAAAATAAAGAGTTTTTCCATTTCTACTTAAAGTTGCAGATCCTTCATTATACCTAGTGTTGATTTCTTTCAGAGCCACACTTTGACTCCAGGTCTCCCCTGATAACCTCCTGCTTATAAATAAATCTTCATTGTCTAATTCCCGCAGGCCTCTTGTAACAGCATTCCTTTTAGAAGTAAATAATAGTAAGTCCTTATTAATCCCCAAAGAAGGACCGTAATCTGCTTTTCGGGAATTAATGGCAGTGCCCATATTGAGTAGGACACCTCTCGGAGGTCGTAGAGTATCTATTGCCTTCCGGTGTTCAACCAGTTGATAATAATAATCTAAAGGGACAAAAAGATCCTTTTCCTGATTGTTTAGAGAATCATAATAAAATTCAAGTTCTTTGATGTCGATTCCTTTGTGATGATGACGGAGAGCAAGCCTGTAAAGTGGTTTTGCTTTTTCATTTCCTTCAAAAAGTTCTGTCAATTTGGCTAATTTCCAAATCCAATAAGTATCCTTGTAAAAGTTCTGAATGCCAAAACTACCTACATAAGCTTGTAATGCACGGTGTAGTTTTTTCCATTCTTGATTTTTCTGTAATTTCAATAACCTCTGCTCTGCACTTGCATTTCTGTATTCCGGTATTTTATTGATGTTTTTGAAGTTGTAGATGCTGAATTCTACATTACTGGGTATATCTTCCGTTGCAATAGGAATCTTGGATTTTTTTCTCCTTCCTTTCTTTTGGGCATTAGAAACTAATGGACATAAGATGATAAGTACTATGATTAGCAGAGTGATGCCATAGCTCTTTCTTGTTAAAACACAATCTTTATTTAAACGCCAATTTGTTCCGATAATCCCTATTATTTAATAACTAAGATACGAATATAAGCCGAGTTTATTTCGTAATTGGTTATGCTGACCACAAAATAATACAAAAGAAAGATTAAAATTGATACACTTAACTGTTTTTTTGTTCATGTTTATGAACATCTAAGGTTTGAAATCAGTTAATAGTAAAGACAATCTGTGTAACTTTTACAAACATTTTAAATATGCCAATACAATATTCAAGACATAATTTCCGCCTTAACGGTAACAAATATGAATAATTGGTTAAAAATTATAATTGGCACAGCAATTGACACTTATAGCGACTTGAAATTAATAGGGTGAAATGAGGCAAACTCATGTCATTTTGACAGAAGGAATATATATGTACGACAATAATCATAATTCATTTGGTAATTTTGCTTTTTCCGAAGCGTTAGATGAGGAATCTGGTGAATTAATCCAAATACTTGAACCTACAGAAGATGATAATCTAGCATTAGACGATCTTCCAAAGGAAATGCCCATACTGCCAGTCCGCAATACAGTGCTTTTTCCTGGGGTGGTAATCCCAGTAACTGTAGGTAGAAGTAAGTCTATTAAATTAGTAAAGAAAGCTTACAGGGGTGATCGCATTATTGGTGTGGTTGCCCAGAAAAATAATGGCAATGAAGAACCTCAATCAACAGACCTTCATAAGATAGGTACTGTTGCTAAGATTTTAAAGATGTTGGTTTTGCCAGATGGCAATACTACGATCATTATACAAGGTAAAACTAGGTTTGAAATAACAGATATAGTTCAAGAAGACCCTTTTATAACAGCAAACTTTAAATTATTAGAAGAGTTTTTTCCAAAAGAAGATAACAAAGAACTAAAGGCTTTAATTACTTCATTGAAAGACTCTGCTTCTAAAATTTTAAAACTCAACCCAGATATCCCACAAGAAGCACAGGTTGCTTTAGATAATATTGAAAGCTCGAGTTTTTTAACGCATTTCCTGTCATCTAACTTGAATGTAGATGTTGCTGAAAAGCAGAATTTGTTGGAGATCAGTGATGGCGTAAAACGTGCAGAACTACTGTTGCAGTATATGTACAAAGACATCCAAATGCTGGAACTCAAACAAGAGATTCACAATAAAGTTCATTCTGACATAGATCAACAGCAACGCGACTATTTCTTAAGACAGCAGATGAAAGTACTTCAGGATGAATTGGGTCAAGATGGTCCTGATCAAGAGGTCAATGCATTGCGTGAGAGAGCGCTGGACAAGAAATGGCCAGAAGAGGTGCAGGCGCACTTTGTGAAAGAATTGGATAAGATCATGCGAATGAACCCAGCTGCGGCAGAATATCCAGTAGCTATGGGCTATGCAGAATTATTAGTAGACTTACCATGGGATGAGACTACTGAGGATAATTTTGATCTGAAATACGCCCAAGAAGTGTTAGACCGAGATCATTTTGGGATGGATAAAGTCAAGGAAAGAATAATTGAGTACTTGGCTGTAAGGAAGTTGAAAAAGGATTTAAAGGGGCCTATAATCTGTTTGTATGGCCCTCCAGGTGTAGGTAAAACTTCATTGGGTAGGTCAGTTGCAGAAGCCTTAGGTCGTAAATATGTCAGAATGTCATTGGGCGGATTGCATGATGAGGCAGAGATCAGAGGTCATAGAAAGACTTACATTGGGGCGATGCCAGGAAAAGTTATTCAAAATATTAAAAAATCCGGATCTGCTAATCCTGTTTTTATTTTAGATGAAATAGATAAGATCAACTCTAATTTTAGAGGAGACCCTTCATCTGCCTTATTAGAAGTACTGGATCCTGAGCAAAACAGTACTTTTAAAGATAATTACCTAGAAGTGGATTACGATCTGTCAAAAGTTCTGTTCATTGCGACCGCCAATTCCTTAGAGACTATCCAAGGCCCTTTGCGTGATAGAATGGAAATCATTGAGATCACAGGCTATACGATTGAAGAAAAATTGCAGATAGCGAAGAAACATTTGATTCCAAAACAAAAGAAGGAACACGGGTTAAAATCGAAAGATGTTACCTTCACAGATAAAGCCATTGAAAATATTATCCAAGGCTATACTAGAGAATCTGGGGTTAGGAATTTGGAAAGAAAGATAGGGGCAGTTGTAAGAAATGTGGCAAAGTCAATTGCTTTAGAAGAATCTTATCAAAAAAGTATAACAAAAGATGTGGTGAGCAAAGTATTGGGTTCACAGATTTTTGATAATGATGTTTATGAAGACAACGAGACACCGGGTGTAGTGACAGGCTTGGCATGGACACCTGTAGGTGGTGATATTCTTTTTATAGAGTCTAGTTTAAGCAGAGGAAAAGGAAAACTTACCTTATCTGGCCAATTAGGAGATGTAATGAAAGAATCAGCTATGACAGCTTTGTCTTATTTGAAGAGTAACGCTGAGAGTTTGGATATAGATTATAGGGTATTTGATCGTTATGACCTTCATATTCATGTGCCAGCAGGTGCTATTCCAAAAGATGGGCCATCAGCAGGTATTACCATGCTAACTTCTTTGGCATCTATTTTCACCCAGCGTAAAGTGAAGGCAAAAACAGCTATGACAGGTGAAATTACACTGAGAGGTAAGGTATTGCCAGTAGGGGGGATCAAAGAAAAAATATTGGCTGCTAAGCGTGCTGGAATCAAGAATATTATCCTTTGTGATAAGAATAAGAAAGATATAGAAGAAATAAGTGAGGATTATTTAAAAGAATTAAAGATTAATTACGTCTCTAAAGTAGAAGAAGTCCTTGAACTTGCCTTGTTGAAACAAAAAGTAAAAAATTCAATGGATTTTGTATTGAAAGAACCCAAAGAATAAATATGGTTTTTAGTAGGGGCTTGATTGTTGGGATACTCTTTTTATTTCTGATATATGCTAAAGGTTATGGTCAGATTGGAGGGCAACGTTCGTTTGAATTTTTGAACTTGCCAGCCAATGCAATTACCTCAGGGTTGGGGGGTGTCAATATATCATTGGTTACTGAGGACCCTCTAATGCTTTTACAGAATCCAGCTTTGTCTGATTCTATTGAAAGCCAACAACTCAGCTTGAGCTATCTGGGTTACTTTGCAGGGATCAACCAAAGTAACCTAAGCTATGTTCATGAGATTAAAGAGAGGCTATTCAATTTTGGTATTTCTTATTTGGACTATGGAGATTTTCAAGGGTTTGATGCGGCTGGAAACCCTACACAATCTTTTCAGGCAAAAGAATATGTAATGAGTATAGGCACAAGTCATCAAGCTGGTTTGTTTACAGTAGGGACTAACCTTAAATTTGCCCACTCATTAATTGAGACTTTTTCCAGCTCCGCCTTACTGTTGGACATAGGGGGAGTGTTTAAGCCAAATAATGATCATTGGACGATTTCCTTAGTAGCTAAAAATATTGGTTTCTTTTTGGCAGATTATCGAAATACACCTTCTTCACAATTGCCGTTTGATCTGCAAATTGGGACGAGTTTCAAGCCAAAATTCCAACCTTTTAGGTTTTCTATTTCGGCGAGTAACATAATAAGGGAAAATTTAGCTTTTAGAGATGCTGTTTTAAATCCTAATGAATCAGAGCCAGGTTTTGGTGAATCTATTTTTAGAAGGATCAATATAGGTACTGAGTTATTTCTTGGAAAGAATGTTAAAGTGTTAGTGGGATACAATCACCGTTTGAGAAGAGAACTAAGACTGCAGCAAACAGCTGGAGGAGCTGGTTTTTCTTTTGGGCTTTTCTTGAAAATTAAAATGTTCGAGATTACCTATGCAAGGTCTACATTCCATACAGCCGGAGGAAGTAATCACTTGACCTTGACCACTAATTTTAAAAAGTTTAAAAAGACAAAATTATAACGGATGTTAGATACAAATAAATACTATACTCCTAGGGAAATAGTAGCAGAGCTAGATAAATATATTATTGGACAAGCAGATGCTAAAAAGAATGTAGCGATTGCACTTAGGAATAGATGGAGAAGAATGAATGTCAAAAGTGATATTCAAGGAGAGATAGTGCCAAATAATATTTTAATGATAGGGGCTACAGGTGTTGGAAAAACCGAGATTGCAAGAAGGTTAGCAAAAATAGCAGATGCCCCTTTTACAAAAGTAGAAGCTTCTAAGTTTACCGAAGTTGGTTATGTAGGTAGGGATGTAGAAAGTATGGTGAGGGATTTGGTGGAGCAATCTGTGAACCTCGTTAAGCAGAGTAAAAAAGAAGAAGTAAAAGAGAAGGCAGCTGAGATTGTTGAAAACATTATTCTGGATGCATTGATACCACCTGTAAAAGGAAAATCACACCAGACGACTATTGCATCAGAAAATGGGACTGAAATAGAATCTGCCCCTGAGACAGATCAAGAGTTGAATGAGCGTACTAGAGATCGTTTTAGAGAGAAAATTAAGAATGGCGAGCTGGATGATCGGAAGATTGAAATAGATGTAAGGCAAGCTGGTAATTCTGGTGTTGGAATGATAGGTGGGGGGATGATGGATGAGGCTAGTATGATTAACCTTCAAGAGATGTTAGGTAATATGATGCCTACTAAAAGTAAGAAAAGAAAGGTGACCATAGCAGAGGCACGGAAGATCTTATTGGAAGAAGAATCTGCCAAGCTTATCGATATGGATGAGGTAAAGGAAGAAGCCATCAAAAAAGCAGAAAATACAGGGATTATATTTATAGATGAAATAGATAAAATTGCTGGAGGAAGTAAAAAAGGTGGAGGAGGTCCTGATGTAAGTAGAGAGGGAGTACAAAGAGATTTACTACCAATTGTAGAAGGCAGTGCTGTCAATACAAAATACGGAATTATCAAAACGGATCACGTCCTCTTTGTGGCAGCAGGTGCTTTCCATTTTGCGAAACCTTCTGATTTGATACCTGAGTTACAAGGAAGGTTTCCGATTAGAGTAGAATTACAAAACTTGACCAAAGAAGACTTTTTGTCGATATTGAAAGAACCTAAAAATGCTTTAACCAAGCAATATATTGCGTTGATAGAATCTGAAGGGGTTTCTTTAACATTTGAAGATGATGCCTTAGAGGAATTGGCAGAGATTGCCTTTGCTATCAATGCTGAAGTGGAAAATATAGGGGCAAGAAGATTGCATACAGTGATGAGTCATTTGTTAAATGATATCTTATTTGACATACCTGATGTGATAGGGCCAAACGCCAAAGTAGTTATTGATAAAAATAAAGTATTAGAAAGATTACAGGGGCTAGTTAAAAATAAAGACCTAAGTCAGTTTATCTTGTAGCCTATCATATAAATAAGAGATAAAGGAAAGTAGTTTGCTTTCGAAATATTGAGGCATTAAGTAAATTAAACCCTAGAAAGAATCCCCCTTTTAAAAAGAGGGAAAGGGATTAAGTCAGGGCAATCGCATTTAAAAAAAATGGGCGCCTTAACGAGCTATCCGCTATATCTTTTTTGCCAGAAAAAGGCAAAAAAGGATGCCGTCTGGCGTGGAACGCTGTTATCTCGGGCGCGCGTTCCATACATCATTTAGTGATTAGAAAAGTTAAATGCGTTTGCCCCAGGGATTAAGTTTGATATTAGGATGTTGACTCTTGTTTTAAAAGTATAACAAAATAACTTTAAAGTGCTTTTGGAAGATTTTTGTCTCAGGAATTCCGCTTTTAAACTTTTCGAAATCAAAATGCATAAAAAATTATCAGGATTGGAGAGTGATTTTCATAAAATTGTTAAAAATCAGATGAATACAGATGAAATCACCTCTTTCATCTGTTATTTCTGTCTAAAATTAGATGATTGTTTTTTTTTAAGCGGAATCCCTGGTTTTTGTCTACACGACCCAGCACACCTTTGGAAGGTTTGTTGATTAAACAGCTAAAACTAAAAATATAGTAATGAAGAATGGGATAATGGCAAGTGTTAATGCCCAATCGGTATATTGTTTTTGCTTGATAATGATCAACGAGATAAAGAGTAAGAGATAAGTGAGGAGGTTTTCAAATTCATGGAGATTGCCATAGATTTTGTATTTTAAAATTTGGCCTTTATAAGGAACTCCTATTTCTGAAGGTAATTGAAATACAGAAGAGTAATAAATTCTTAAATCTGGTATTTTAATCTGGTCAAAATGATCATATAATCCTCTTTCAGATTCAATCACTTCCCCATAAGATGTGGTAATGACAGAAAAATAATTATCACTATTATTCAATTCCAGAATGACTTTTTCTGTTTCGATAATATCTAAATGTGGGGTATAGAAAAAATCAATTGAAAATAATATGCCTACCAAAAGAAAGCCAAGGCATGATAATCGTTGTGCATGATAGAACTTTACTTTAAGTGAATAGAGCTGGTTAGACCTTTCTCTTTCTTCATATGCTTTCCTTTCCTTATAAGCCTTTCTTGCTTCCTCTTCAGGAGAAGGCGTTCGCTGCTGATAGGTGTAATTTTCTGGCTCAAAATAAGCGATGTCATACTCGTTTTTCCTTTCAGGGTCAGATAATACCTCATAAGCATTGGTTATCTCAACCATTTTTGCCAATGCCATTGGTTCAGGATTAATATCTGGGTGGTACTGCTTGACTAGCTGCCGATAGGCTCTCTTCACTTCAGCAGAAGATGCCCGATCTCTTATTTCTAATATTTCATACAAATTAGCCACTGCTTCAAATTTAAACAACCAGTAGGGCATATGGTAATCTTGCGTAAGAATTGATAATTATTAATGAGTAAGAAGCATTTTATCTGGTTTTTAGTTGCTGTCCTTAGAACCTTGAAAAACAGCATTGTTAAATTTTATTAAGAAATAAACACTGTCATGATTGGTTTTGTATAGATCTAATTCCTTCTAAACGCTACTTATTTGAGCCTGTGAAAGTAATTATTAATCGAACTCAGGTAATTAGGTTTGGTGTTTATAAAATTGGTTTGGATCTACTAGAGAATATGCCCAATAGTGTGGAAAACAGATTAGAATCCAGAGTTGATAATGGGCCAACTAGTTAGTAAAATGAAATTATAAATGAGAGTCCCGGTTGATAAATCGGGACTTTTTTAAAAAGCACAGCCTGAAGGAAGTGGCGCTTGGGAAGCTAACCCCTCACCAAAGTTTTCTGGGAAATCATTTTCTTCAAAACCATCATTAAATGAACCAAAATATGCTTTCCCACCATATCCACTGTTATTCATGTGAGCTCTTACCCAAACCTCCTGTTCAGCTGCGATATTGGCAGGCCCACCGCTTCTTGCAAAAGGCTGTTCATTAACATGGCTATGAGCAAGGATTCTACGGTAAATTAAGCTACCATCAGTATCTAATACTTCCCACCAGTCGGCATATTGTTCACAACCAGTGTCTGGACTGCTTAAAGTAACAGTAAATGAATACCCAGTACCAGAAACCCTAGCCTCTACATTGACAACATCTGCAAAAGCTTGTGAGGTTTCATCACCTAAATCTATTGGGTTATTACTATTTTCTGACATACAAGCACTATTTAAAGTGAAAAGCATGAATAAAATTGGAAGTAAAAATGAATTTGAATTCAAAATGTATTGCTCAGTTAAAAATCAATTAATAAGATAGGTTTATATTAGAGATACTTACGGTAAAATGGATATAAGCTCTTCTTGTTTACATTTTGTAAAATTGTTTAAATCCGTAATCATTATTTGCTAATTGATTAGCTACTAGAGTATAGTAAAAAAAGAAGAAGCATGATGCCTATACAAAACCTATCGTGATAATATCTGTTCCTTTATTAATCAACGTTGGAATTTACTGAAAGTTCATCCTCACCAGTAGATTCTGATTTGCCATTTGGCCTGATGCTTTCAAGTAACTTGATATTTCTGTCTTTTTGTTTTGATAAGTCCAATAGGATTTTGCCAAATTCAGTTTTCAATGTATCCGCTAATTCCCTTCGTGCTCTGGTATCGCTTACATTTACTAGTCTGTCTATGATTGAAAATAAATCCAACTCGTCAGTTTTTTCGTTCCCTAAAGTGGAAATGCCATCTCCATAAACAAGTAATGGCTCATCAAACTTATCAATTGACACACTTTTATCTGTAAAAAACTCACCTACATTATCGTCAGTGATTTCTAGACTGATAAAGTCATCTAGATTGATCTTGAGTTGATCGCAAATCCTCACTAATTCATCAAATTTAGGCTCTGACTTATTTTCCCACGCAATCAGCTTACCTTTTTTGATGTCCAAAAAATCAGCGAAGGCGTCTTGTGTAAGCCTCCTCATTTTTCTGTAATATCGAATATTTTTATTAAAATAACTCACTTTAAAGTAATTTTTACGTTAAATACTTTTATTTATAATTTAATAACTTTTATTTTTGTCTCAGATTATAAGACAAATATGCTGAAATCAACCGAAATTAAGAAATATACAATCGAAGCATTGAAACAAGCCGATTTTAAACAAATCCAATTAATAGCAAAAAAACCTAACGGAAAGCCCTTCCATATAGACTATATAAGGAAAGTATGTAAAGGGAAACGTTATAATTATACCATTCAAAAAACAGCGAATCTTTACTTACAAAAACTAAAAGCATTTGAAGATTCTATTAATAAGTAGTTTACATTTATCATAGTAAGTAGCTAAGTACTTTCCATTGATGCATTTCACTTTATTCATTAAATGCCATTGAGAATACCTTTTACTGCCTTTTAACAGGTTCTATTAATCAAAAAAACAGTTAATTGCTTTACGTGATAGCTGTCAGGTGGATAGCCAGTGAGAAATTTAAGCAATAAGTTCGTTTTTGAACACTATTGTATCGTTTGTTTTTTGATAATGTCCGATAATGACACACTTTTCAATTTCTGATAATCCCGTAAGTATCTGATATACAGTGGTTAAGTTATTTTGGCACATAGTTGGTAATAGTGGTAAATGTCGAATTTTACGACAAGGTCAAACTCAAAATATCACAATAATGAAAACGAAACTACAAACAAAAGCATTAACGATAGCACTAGGTGCATTGGCTTTAATCACATTTATCACATTCAATCCAGCATCTGCAAATAATGAGGGTCAGAAGAAATCTAAAATGACAATTTCTGTAGAAGACTCTCTTACAGTAGAAGAGTTATTAGTGGAAATAAATTCATTTGATTTACTGGAAGAACTTGAATTTTCAGTTAATAATGCTCCTAAATTTCAGGTATTTGATGCAAATGATAAATTATTATTTTCTGGTAATCAGAAGCAATGGGGTAATCATAAGAATAAAGAATTGGTAATGATTAAAAGAAAAGCAGAATACCTTTTTGAATCTGATGGTACACAAATTTATAAGATTTTTTAAGAATATAAAAAATCAAAAACTCTTTTCATTACTCAAGTTAGGCCTCAACTTTATAGTTGAGGTTTTTTCATATTTAGCCATCATTTCTTCCTTCAGAAGGAGGAGATTTCAGGTTTTACAAATAAAAAATCAGCTGTATATTCCTTGTTTGAAATTAAAGCATAGATCAAAAAAAAGTTGCTTTTTTATTTAGATAATTCTCATATTAGTTTAATCCTACTAAATTCAGGGATTCCGCTTTTTAAAAAAACAATCATCTAATTTTAGACAGAAAAAACAGATAAAAGAGGTAATTCCATCAGTAATTCATCTGATTTTTAACGATTTTATGAAAATCACTCCCCAATTCTGATAATTTTTTATCCATTTTGGTTTCGAAAAGTTTAAAAGCGGAATCCCTGGTCATTGAAACCAGTTTTGTGGGGATTGCGGAGATTGCCTTACGTAAGTTTTTAGTGCCCATTTCCATCAGTTTATTATTGGGGATCTCTTTAGGCGTTTATTTTACACAAGATTGGTTGTCAAATTATAGTAATAGAATTGACATGAGCTGGCATTATATATTTTATAGGGGTGATGGTAATCCTGATAATATTGATATCTATAGTCATTTTTCGGGTAAGTAGAGTGACTAAGAAGAACCCAGTGATGTATTTAAAAGGTGATTGATTTAATCCATATTATGTATTGGAGATTTGATATAAACCATAACAAACAGTCATCTAGTCACTTAAATACTAATCTCCAATTCACCAGAATGGGGGTTATGGTTGTGGTGCTATTAAAAATTCCGTTAGGTGATGTTTTATAAAATTTGAAAAAAATAAGCAAAACTAATAGACTTACACAGTTCTGAGCAGGATCAAAATTCAGAGCTATTTTTTGCCAAATAATAGGTAAAGGCAATTTCAAGCATGAATTATTATGCCAAGTTATGTTTATAGGAGCATATAGGATGTGTTAGTAAATTTGATTTTGACAAAGCGATTCCCACTGGAATAAAAAACGCAAGCATAGCAATGCTATGGTGAGTATTTTTGACGTATGGCAAATATAAATTTGCAAATAGATATGTGCTCTTATAAATCTAAATTGGTATTCTATGATTACCAACATAGCTCGAGTCAAGGAGATCAACGAGAGCATAGGTGAATAGAAAACAATCTTTATTGAATATTGAAATATTGGAAGCGGTTTTTAAAGAAGATGAATCTAGAAGGAGATTTGGTGGTCTTGCTGCCAATCTTAATGTCATGGCTAAAATGGTGGTAACCCTAACCGAAAGAGTATTCTTGAAAAATCAAAAAGGTAAAGAAAATTTAATGCAGGATTTGACCCAAAACCCAGAGAATTAGTCCTTAATATTTAAATACGTTCCCCCTATTTTTAGAACCTGTCATAAACCAAAGAACTATACTTATGTTATTACCTCTTTATCTTGTCATTAAGGGCTATACATCGAAAGAATTACTTAGTTAGTCGATTTTTTAAGTTTGGTGCGTCAAGTTGTTGTATCATTGCAGCAGTGTTTTGATAAAAGAAAATAGCAGAAATTATATAAACTCAAAACATATAAATATTTTTATTAAGTTTGTTTAAAATGTTTTAAGTTTGTACGGAAAAATTCTCTTTTGAGAAAATCATTGTTTGTCAATAAATTAAAAATCTTAGTTAAATGAAAAACCTTATAATTTTATTAATATTATTTTTTCCCTCATTACTTTATAGTCAGAACTTAACGAAAGAATCAGTTGCTATTGAGTATTTCAGATATCCGATTGAACCACTTCCTGAAGAAATCAAAACGTATAATCAGGAAATAAATGTTGGATATGTTCCATCAGGTAAAAGTGCTACTTTAGTTAGAAATAACATTGCTAAGTATGCAGAAATTATTGGCCTAGAAAAAGTTGATGGAGATGCAGACGTTAGTATAGTCGTGGAATATGAAGGTTTTAAAATTAGAGGGCTTGAATCCAAAAGTGAAACACGGGAAAAAAAAGATAAAGATGGTAAAGTGACAACTTACAGAGTGTACTGGTACAATTTTAATTATGCTTTCCCTGTGAAGTTAACTGTCGTTAATAATGTGTCCGGGGATATCTTACATGAAGATTATGTGAATGATTCAAACTTATTTTCTTCTATTAAGACTAACGAATACAGTAGTACTGGAACCAGGTCTACAGGTTATAATAGTAAGAGAAAGTCATTGGAATCAGAAGCTAATAAGAGGAATATGAATCGTATTAAAAGTATTTTAAGATCTAATTATTCCTTTGCACCTCATACCAAATTTATGTATTTGAGATCAGTTAAAAAGTATAAGAAATTCGATTTTTCTGAATTTAATGAGAATGTCCAATTGATTAAACTTACTCTGGAAAAAATACAACCCGAAGAAGATTATATAACTGACGAAGTCAAAAATGATTTGACACTTGCAGTTAATTATTTTGAAAATCAGTTTAGTCAAATGGATCCAACCTCTAAGAAAAAACAAGTGAACGCGAAGATAGGAGGAGTAATTCTTAACAATTTGGCAGTTGCCTATTTTTGGTTGGGGGAATATGAAAAAGTTGAAGAAAAAATAGGATATGCTCAAGGTACCAAGGCTAAAGGGTGGATTAGCTCGATGAAATCTTCACTCAAAGACAGAAAGAAAAGACTGGAAGTAAACAGTTTATTATAATTTTTATTAAAAAAAAGTTCGATTAAGTTATGAAAAAGTACATTTTAATTTTTTTAACCATTGCGTCATTCAATTTTATAAGTTGTGGAGAAGATGAAGATCCATTACCACCGGATACAGTTATAGATTCGGGGGGATTAACAATTGAACTTGAATGGAGTAATGGAGGTAGTTTCAGTGATGCAATAAGTGCTGCGGATTTAGAATTAGAATTAACAATAGATGATGAGGTCTTAGATCAAAGCACAAGTAGTACACGGTTTGAGTCTGTTTCTTTGAGTAATTTTTTAGCAGATGCTAATTACAGTGTTGGAGTTGACGTTTTTAGCATTTCTGATGACGTAACATTTACCGTTTTCGTAAAGGGAGTTGAAAGCGAAACAACACTTGAATATACAGGGTCATTTGATTCTGAAGACGGTGGAGCTTCTTTTCCTGACTTTCTGACAATTACTAAGTCAGGAGATACTTACACGATACAGAGATAGCGTTAGTTTTAATTAAAGAAATCAGATATAGGTGACATTTACTTTTATTAGTGAAGAGAGTTAGTTTTTTATTAAAACCAAATAGTGTGAAATGTTGAGAAATTTATTTTTCAATATTTAACTTATGACATTAACATTTTTGTAAATAATCAGCATTCTAAGGTTTTATAAAATGTAATGTAAAGTTGCTACCTTCAAGTGAAAGTACCTAATGTCATTATGAGGTAACAAGATTACTAGAAAGCCTGACTATTAATAGTTGGGCTTTCTGTTTTGTTATATAAGATCTGAAAATTAATTTTGCAAACGATTAGAAGCTCTTGATTTAGGATTTGGAAATAGGCAAACATCTTCCAGAAGATTTGAATTCTTTCATCTAGAGATTTGACATATCTAATTATGTGTAATCTTTTTTCTCATTTACCCCCCTAATATTGCCAGCAAGCCCTTTAGAACCATGTACTTTATAGCATTTATCCCAGTTAGTGATTGTGTTGGGGGTACTCCAAAGCCCTGAGTAATTTCTTTCTTTTTTTCCCTTGCTTAACTATTTGCATTGCTGCTTTTCTGCCAGCCTTTCATCTGATGATAGGGTGTGAAAACCTACTCTTTCCATGTCGGAAAACACTAAATTATTTTCAGCCATATAAATATATTACCGTCTAATTGGTGGTAAGAAAAAAGATAGAATAGTCCTACTTTGTCATCTTAGACAAAAGTAGATACTTCATGCCTTTGGCTGTGTCTTCATAGCCAACCTTTACAACTTGCCAAGGTGGCAAGGCCAGGAAACAGATTGGGGTTAATAGCAAGAAAAAAGATAGAATAGAGGACCTATTGCCTTATTTGATGACAGGGTTTTTGTGTTTTAGATATTGATCAAAGTAGAAAGATTGCCTTTTGTGACTTTTATGCAGGTTTAGAGCAAGATGTATGATACTAGTACGATAGTTACTTTATGCTTATACAAATAGAAAGAAAGAGTTGCCTTTATTCTTAACCTGATCTTACTTTTGCAAAATCAAATCAATTGATCCCTAACAGCTTTTGAGAGTTTTTGAAGGCGAAGTGAAAAATAGTTAAGCTGTTTTTTTACAGCTTAACTATTCGCCTAAACATATCCATGTTAGGTAATAAGATAGTTCTCTTAAAACTGAGGGCAAAAAATAGGGCCTTCACAAACGCCACATCGTGTTTGTTGAGTCTTGCGGCATCCACCTGTTCCACCTTTAATTTTAACATTTTCTGCATCTGATTTGCTTAGGTCAGTTACAAAACTTTTTACTTTCAAATCGCTCAGTTTTATTTTCCTGTTCATAATATTTAAACTAATAATTACATCCGTACTCTATTTTTCTTAATGAAGATTTTAACTTTTCCGGTTACGTTAAAACTTTTAGTAAGTTGATATTAAATCAGATGATTTTCAATCGCTAAAATCGGTAATTATAGGATTACTGGATAACCAGTAGGAAGCTGTAAGTGGCAATAAAATACTTTCTGGACAGGTTAAAATACTTTTATAACTTAAGCTTTAGGCTAGATGATATAAGGTTGTTTATTGGTTAGATAAGTTGAAAGTATTTGTGGCTTCTACTAACAAGTAGTTGAGCTGGAAGTAATAGAAAAGGCCACCCTGACTTAGGCTACCTAGTAAATTTGGGACTAATTTTCCAAGCCGCTAACTTTCTTAATTTTACTTCTCTATCTGGGTCGGAGATCGATAAGCTCTTTGTAGCCACCCACCATCAGGTGGAAGAAAGGCCAAGGCAGAACACAGGCTAACAAATAGCCATGCAATCACGTGAAATGGCAATGCTAGCCTCTTTTATGGTTGTGGACTTAGGAGAAATGAAGATGTAAATGTAGGTAACATCAATTTTGATAGGTCTATGCTTTATGTAAGAAAGAGGAGGAACAACAAAGAAAGGATGGAGACTATCAGTAAAACAAGCCCGAAACATTTACAGGCCTATATTTACGATCATAGACACCAGTTAATAAGATTAAAGGTAGGTACACTTTTTTTAAACCCGAATGATGCATTAGACTTTTAAGAGAAAATCATTAATGATTGTTAGATAGCTGCCTAAATTCTGATTTGCAACGCAGACATAGTCTCCATTATGGTGAGTAGGAAATTAGGATTTAAGTGGCTAGATGACTGCTAGTTATGGTTTGCGTCAAATTTCTATTGCATTATTCAAGTTAAACCAACAGGGCAAAAGGATGCAGGGTAATCTATGTTGTTAAGCCTAATAAAACTACAGTATCTAACCGAAGACCTTGACCTGAGCAACAAAGAAATAGGATTGTATACCTTAAAGCACAGCATCGCAACTGTTAAGTGCAGGGATGAAATTAGAAGTATTAGAAAATTTTTAGGCCATAGCAGCTTGGAAAGCATATAGGTTTATACACACCTAATATAAAAAGAAACCACAGACAAAACAACCAGCCCTACAACAATATCCCTCCGGGCGGCCCAACCTACGAAAACCACCAATTACACGAAGATGAAAAGCTTTAGAGAATTTTTGGAAGAAAGGCAGATGAGCAAGAACACGGTAAAAACCAATGTGAAGATCTTGGATAACCTTTTTATAAAATAGCTGGAAAAAGAAAATATTGAAGCTAAAAATATTGGCTATAATGACCTTTTACTGCTTATGAAATACTGTGGTAGAAATGGGGCAAAACAGATCACGGTACAAAGCTACATGGTTACGATAAATCATTATTATAACTATCTGCAAATGGGAAAGGTAGCAAACGACCCCACTACAGGCATAGAAATAAAGTGGGTGCAAAGGAAAATACTCTACCATATATTGGAAGCAAACGGACTGAACAGGCTTTACAATAAATACATTGACGAAAGCCTTAAAGGGAGAAGGAATAAAGTAATGTTGGGGCTGATAGTCTATCAGGGATTAAAGACAGAAGAGCTAAGAAAACTGGAAGTAAGTGACGTTAAATTAAGGAAGAACGATCCAAGTGTAAAAAAATGCAAAACAACTGCGTGCATGTGTGATCATGAAATGGCTAAAGCAACATAACTTAAGGGAGGTCTAGTATATGGTAGGGCACAGATATGTAGGCACAAAAGAAAGTTACAAACAGAACGAAATGGAGGGGCTAAAAGAGGAAGTCATGTAATCTAATGAAAGTCTTGATGAGTCAGTAGATTTTTTGCTTTAGAAACAAAAACTTCCATGCGAAAAGGTGAGTGAAATTAGAGATCGTGTTTTAGATGAGGGAGATAGCCTTGAATCAAATTACCAGATCTATCCTATTGAAGAAGCCCTTGAACACTTAGGTCTTGGTCATAAAAGAGCTATTGAAGGTCATTTTAAAATAATATTCCTTATTGAAGGAGATTTGATTTATATCACTGATCTTTTGATGCTAGTCAAGATCCAGCAAAAATGAAAAGCTGAAAGGTTTGGCTGTCCACACCTCAAAGGTGTCTTACCAAGGCATGGGAGTACAGGGGAGTCACAAGAAAATCGGTGAGCCAGAGAAGAAGCCGCACTCCATAAAAGAAAAGATGATTTGTTATTTTTTTAAAGTAATTGTCTAAAGTCTGTTGAAAAAAAATAAGCGCTGCGTCTTGTTTTTTTACTCCATAAGTTCTTTTTTATCAGCCTGTCATAGGTGTTTCATATTTTATTATTTTAGGGTTTATAGAAATCAAGGTACATTCTCAAATCATAGGTAACTTATCTCAGGAGGATCAAGAATAAGACACTTGAAAAATTTCTATATCAACAATATTAATTCTTCCAAAACCATGCCCAAGAGAGATCAAGGTATAAAAAAGACCAATAACAATTTGCTATTGGTCTATAGTTTAACCCGAATGATGCATTAGACTTTTAAGAGAAAATCATAAGTGGCTAAATAACTGTTACTTATGGTTTGCATCAAATTTCTATTGCATCATTCGGGTTTAAAAATAAAAATAGGTTAATTCTTAATAAACCGAAGGCTAGCTTCTTCTAAGAATATAAAATACATGCCCGCTTCCAGTTGGGTAATATCCAGCCTGGTTCCTTCCGAAGAATCTGAGAAATCAACTTTCATAACTCGACCATTAATATCTACTACTGATAATATTTCTACCTGTTTAACATTCCTTAAGTTTAAGTAATTACCTGCTGGATTTGGGTAAACGGATATAATACTATTTTCAGGGTTTTCTAGAGACTTCTTGCTAACATCACCTATTGTCCTTGCAGAAGTAGGGAGGTAAGTGATGCTCAATTCAGGCGCAGGTACCCCCATATTTTCCTTAGAGGCTAATGCAAAATCATTCCCTGAAATAGCTGTTAAAATCAGTGATACAAGGTCTCCTGAAATAAGACTGTGATCTAAAGCCACTGTTTTTGTACTGCCAATTGGATAACTGTCATTGATACTTCCTAAAGAAATACCTTTAGTTGGGCTATTAGTAGTAGTCAGGTTATTTTCATCCCAATTATCACTACTCCCTAGCGCGATTTCCAATGTGCCAGAACCAGCATCAGAGGTAACATTAAAACTCAATTCGGCAGCACTGATAGTCCCATTAATCTCTGATAGATCGTACATCAAGTAACCAACTCTATTCCCGTTTTCAATTCTAACAATATCTGTGTTAAAAAGAGAACCACCATGTAGGTAAGCATCATTCACTGGGGATAGACTAACTGTAATTTCTTCCTGCTGGACTATTGTATTAACTAAGCTAAAATCCACGTAGTTGACATTTAGTAAAAAGCCACTTCCTGATCCAAATGCTAACCTTACCGTTTGCGGACCAGCAGGCAAAGTAACTGTAGCTCTTTCAGTAATCCATGTTTGCCACCCACCTGTTCCTGGTACTGTGACACTACCAACCGTATTTTCATTGGACAAGACTGTGATTTCTCCACCTGATGTATTGCTGGCTACCCTGAAATCCAAATGATATTCCCCTGTAGTAGCTACATCTATTTCGTATTCCACAAAATCACCTGAATTAATATAGCCAACGTTTTTACCTCCACCTATATCTCTTGTTGTTTCTGTTAGAATTCCATTTTGATTGTCAAAGTTTTCTGCTTCTATTCTTCCTGGAATCTGTTTTCCAATAGGATTGGTAACAGATGGCTCAACAAAAATGTCAATATCAGTTAACGATATAGCTCCTTGATTATCAGTAACTTTTAGCAGTAAGGTATGAGTGCCTACAGACAAATTACTTAATACTGGATCTGCTGTAAGAGAATTATCAGCTCCCCAATTGTAAGGACTCACATTTTCTTGTCTTACTAGAGCTCCGTCTAAAAATAGTTGAACATTGGTAACAGTACCATCTTGATCTAAAGGTAAAGCGATCACGCCGATACGAGTTCCTTCAACAAAAACCTCGTTATCAGATGGATTTTCGAATGAAACAGTCGGTGCAAGATTTATGGGTGCTCCTTGACGAGTGACTAATACGGCCCAGTCTGAAGCAGCGGTATTAGGCGGGTTTCCAATACTTACATTACTTCCTCCATTAACAGTGGCGATATTACTTGTTTGCATTGCCCCACCATTCCTAGGATCAAACCACTTTACATCATAAGTCCCAGATTGACCATTTAAATTAAGATTTGTACTACCTCCATTTTCTAAATATATAACATAAGACTCTCCTTGCTCTGCCAAACAATTATTGCCGTTACCTGTTACTAAGTTATCACTATTAATCATCTTCCAATATTCAATATTGTTTCCTTTAAAAAAGTCAAGAATAGCGAAACGAGTCCACTTAAATAAAGTACTGAAACGATCAAAGTTCTCAGTTCTAAAATCACCTTGACTACCGCCATACCACATTACTCCTGCTCCGCCAGCCATCAGTGTTTTCCATAAAACCCTGGTTCTTGCCTCTGGCACCACAGTAGACTCATCAATTTCACCAGAAGTAAATACACCTCTGGCCCCTGAATTCTGTTCATCACATGCTACTACCCACGGAGTACCATTATCCCTAGAATTGTTGATCCATGTCAAAATACCTGCTGAACCATTCAATATGTTATTGTAATTATTAGAAGAAGGACTTTGAATAGATGCTCCCGTTAACGGAACATTCAAATTTAACCAATCTTGATATTTTTTATGTTCCCCTGGAAAAGTATGGATCACTCGGTGATTTTTCCAAGGGTCAATTGCTGCTAAAAAATTAATCCTGTCTACTGAAGAGGCCGCCGTTCCTCTATATTCTTCCGATATATTCCACTCTAATGCCAAATGATGGCCAAATCTCGCTACCATCTCGCGGTAATAAACCCTAATTTCATCGGTTGTCAAGGCGTCCCAGTTCTCATTTTCAGCTAACTTAAAATGCAGCAATAATCCATTTTTTTCAGCATGATCAAATACAATTTCCCATTGTGACAGTTTAGATACATCAAACTCAAAAGTACTGTTACGGCTAATCCATGGAAATACATTTCTGTCGTCACCACCGAATAAGGACATTGAAATAGAATTCATTCCTTGTTCCCTTATATAATTGATAGCACCTATAATGTTTTGTCCTCTTCCATCACCCCAAGTAGGATCATTTGGATCAAAATCGCTAGCATGTGGATCAAATGAATGCTCCACACAAAGGCTACAACTGATTCTGTCTGCTGCAAAATCAAAATCGTCAAAATCTAGTAGGTTTTCAGGTGAATCAGGCCCCAGTTTTAAATAATAATCTCCAGTTTCTGCAAACCTCAAATACCTTCTGGCATTATCAGTTCCTGTACTCTGATATTGTAGCCTTCCTTGCGATCTAAGATCTACTCCAGTAACATTGGATTCTAAAATATCTCCAACTACTCCATTTAAACTAAATTGAGGAGCTGGCAGACTACTTACATCACTCAATGCTACATCATTGCCAGCATAAAATAATACCTGATAAGTCCAGCTTCCTGTTACATTTGGTCGTAGAAAAGCACGATAAATATTTCCTGTAGTAGCACCTGAATTAGCGGCATTACCATTAGCCGCAAAAAAACCTGGTACTCTCAAGCTATTTCCATTTGGATCTGTAAATAAGACATCCATTCTCCTATTTCTAAAAGTATTGGCAGATTCATTGAGCTCCACACCCGGAACTGTAAAATCTAAAGTGATCTTATCCCATTTTTGCATAGTACCATCTAAGCTTACTGTTTGCGAAAAAACAGAGAGTTCACTTATTAATAAAAAGATCAGTAAAATGAGTTTTACTTTTGTAAAATTTGTGTTGTACATCGTATAAATATATTTGTTTAAGCTAATATTCTATTTCAGTTTCTAATGCGAGAAATCAATTAAGTGATATGGCATTAATACCAATTAAACTTTATTAAAACGTATATGTATTAAAATGCTTTAACTTTTCATATCTGAAAAATACTCTTCATTGTACGGAGAGAGTCCGTACCACAAGATGCTTGTACTTTTACTTAAAGAAAACTTATCCCAATACCTATTATGCTTTTATAAACCTCAAAGAGTATATATCTGAAACTTAGAAATAGTATTTAGCAACAAAGGTAATCTAGTAAATGGTATTTTAATTGTATTTAATGTTAATTTTGCGTGATCAATTTGATTTTATTAAACTTTAAGGATATTTATTTGATCTAAACTAAATACATGAAAAGTTATTTAAAGACGGGATAAAGCTCAAATTTACAGATACTTATGTTAGGGATACATAACATAGTTATAGTGATTTAACAAACTTGTGTGAAGTGATTGTAATGAAAAGATTTATAATCGGAATAGATTTTCTAATGCATAATGAGGGTTAAATCCTATTTTATACTTACCATTATGGAGACTAGGGCTGTGTCGTAAATAAGAATTTAAGTAACTAGCTAACAGCTATTTATGATTTTCTCTTAAAAGCATAATTCATAATGTGGATTTAATCCCTGAAGGATATTAATTCCCATGGACGGGCACTCGGCACTGGGTCGGTTCATTGGAGATTTCATAAAATTTAAATTATTTTACATATAACGGTTTTGTATCCATATTTATCTATTTTTCATTTTGTTTAAAGAGTAACTAGCAGATTGATTCATTGATTGCCACAGTGCGCTTTCATTGAGAAGCGGGCACTCGTGGAAGAGTCTGGAGTGCCCAACTAGGGAATTAATATCTCTGGGAGATTCAATCAATTTGAGGATTCAATACTGTCTGGTTTTTTTTACTGGTATCCGAGAAAAAATTAACTTAATGAAAATGGAGCGAGTAAAGTTAGACTTAATTATTCGCGCAGGAGGGTAGGCCTACCAAAGACCCCGGCAGAGGGTTTGTAATTCTCTATTTCTTTTTTACAAACGTTCTCACTCAATTGATTCGTATCAATTCATAAGTTGGCACTTGAATTCATTGGAATAACGTAGAAGAATTTCTTTATTACCCTGTACTTAACTCTATAGTACTAACTAAACTAAACAAGAAACAAAAGAAAGATTACGTTGATGATGAAGAAACTCACTTACAAAATTTGTTTGATCATTTTACTACTAATGGTCATTTTACCTCAGGCAAAATCGCAAGATGTGATTTTGCAAGGGTTTTATTGGAATACGCACCCCGGAGATTTTACGGATACCAGTAACGGAGGTCTTTGGTGGGATACCTTAGCGACTGTTGCTCCCAAGATAGGTGCTGCTGGTTTTGAAACTATATGGGCACCTCCACCACAAAAGTCTTTTGCAGGAGTCTTTGATATGGGATATGGCCCATATGATTACTTTGATTTAGGTCGTTTTAATAGTCAAGGGACAGTTCGTACTCGACATGGTAATGAAGACCAGCTTATAAATATGATTAACTCCATGCACCAAAATGGAGTAAAAGTAATGGCCGATATTGTGCTTAATCACCGTGGGGGAGCAGATGAAGAGTTACCTCGAGAGGTAGGAGGAACAACTGGATTTATAGGATTTAATCCACCTAGCGGCAGACTTTTTGGGGATGCTGGTGATTTCCATCCTAACAATTTTCATGCAGATCAAAATCCTCCTTTTCATGATCCTATCTTTTTTGAAGATATCTGTTACTTTAACAATCAAACTTCTTTGCCTCCAGCAGACGCCGCCGGAAATCCGAGTATTTGGTATTTTGGGGCTCCCAGCAGCATGGGTGAAATGGGAAATGAGTTAATAACTTGGGGAAGATTCCTAACAGATAGTATCGGGTTTGATGAAATCAGATTAGATGCAGTGAAACATATTGAGCCTGATTATTTATCTAAATTTATTTTAGAACTTCAAGAAGAACAGCCATTTGCATTAGGGGAATTTTTTGATTTCAACATCGCTGAATTAGAAAATTATCACTCTTCTGTGGTCAACTCTACTAATACTGGTGGAATTAAACCTCCCAAAATGTCTCTTTTTGACTTCCCTCTTAGAGGGGCATTACAAGCAGTATTAAATGACCCTTCAGGAGGAAGAGATTTATTCAATACATTAGGAGGAGCTGGTCTAGTTTGGGGTTCTAGTCTTAGTGGTTCAGAAGTAGTTACTTGGTTAGACACACATGATACAGATAGGACTGGTTTTATTGCAGCTAGTGAAGGGTGTGACATCACATTTGGTAACGCTTGCTTGGAGTTAGAAACACTGGAAGATCATAATCCTATATTTACTGACAAAGAAGATATGGGATATCCTTTGCTATTAGCAGCAGAAGGTAGACCCATGGTATTTTGGAAAGATTATTTTTGGTTCGGCCTTTCGGATGAGATCGATTGGTTATTATCACTTAGGAAGGCAACTGCTGCTGGAGGTTCACAGCATATTCAAGAATTAAATGGCTTTTGGCCGCAAGAGGGCGCTTTTGATTTTGATAACAATGGTGGAAACATGTTTGCTATGACGAGGAGTGGTATCTCTGATAACCTTACTGATGGGCTTGTTTTAGGATTGAATGATCACCCTACAAAAACCAATGGTGTTTTTGTCAATACGCCATTTACTAACGTTTATTTAAAAGATTACTCAGATGGATTCTTATTTCAAACTTCTCAAGTTTTTGCAGATGGGAGGGCATTGATACAGGCTAACCCAAGAGATTATTCTTGGTATGCTCCTACTGGTCTCTACCCATTAGGTGTGAGTAAAGCAACCAGTCATTTTAACTTAGATGCCTCTGCAGGAGGATGCCCGCACTTTGTAGCCATGACCGCTCAAAACGCAACTAATTATCAAGTAAACGGTGCTCCAATTGCTATTGGAGATCAAGTAGCTGCAATTAACCGAAGTGGAAATGTAGTAGGTATTGGTAGAATTGGTCAAGGTTTTGAATGGAATGGAACGAACGATTTAATCATTGAAATACTAGGAGCACCTTCTGCCAATGGCATGATTGAGAATGAAGAGATTTCTTTGGTTGTATTTGATGCAAGTGAAAATACCGAAGTTTCTATTGCTACATTGAACTACGCTTCAGCTGGCATTAGTTTCAACTTTAATCCTGAAAGACCCAATACTCCTAATAGGAATGGAAATAATTCGTCCATTATTGTAAATACAACTGCACAAGGGAGTTTTACTTGCGAAGGTGTTTCTTTTCTTACTGGGTTCGGTACTTCTTCCACTTCTTGCTTAATTACCAATGTTGAATTAAGCACTCAATCTGCTTGTGACATTGCTACAAATACTTTTTCACAAGAACTATTGATTTCTTTTGAAAATGCCCCTGACAGTGGCCAAGTAATGGTTAATGGAAATTTATTTGCTTATACAGGAAATAGTATAGCCGTCTCCTTAACCAATGAAGCAAATGGCTCATTAGTAGATGTATCTATCGCTATAGAGGGTACTAGCTGTAGTTTGTTTATTCCTGCCCTTATCTCATCACCTATTCCATGTAACGAAACATGCCTCACTAGTAACACTGCTGCTGATGCATATACTGACGGGTGGCAATCTGGAGACAATGATGGCAATGGATTTACTCCATGGGTGCTTTCTACTACTTTTAATAACCCCTCTAATGGCGGTCATTTCGTTTTTACTGCCACTGATAATGGTGATGGAGATAATAATGGTGATGGAGATATAGACAGCAGCGGTAGGTCATGGGGAATGTATGCCAACTCTGGTGATCTATCAGAAGCTCGAAGAGGTTTTATAGAGCCGTTACAAATAACTGATGAATTCTCACTTGGTTTTGACAATGGTTTCATAGATGAGGGAAGTGCAGCAGGATTTGGTATTCAAAATGCCGCTGGTGAAAACTTATTGGAATTTTTCTTTGCCGGAGGAACCCCTTCTTATACCATTTTAGATAACAATGGTGTAAACCTAACAGGGATTGGTTTCACAGATGAAGGAATGGATATCCTCTTTGCATTGACTGACTCTGCTAGTTATCAATTAACCATTACTACACTAGCAGATGGAATTGCGCAAATTTTTTCAGGAACTTTGATTGAACAGACTGATCAATCGGCTTCCCAGCTTCGCTTTTTCAATGCCAACTCTGGTTTCAACGCACCTAGTAATTTATTTATCAATGCACTTCAAATTTGCAGCCCTGTTCTACCACCTTGTGAGGTTTCAGTGCAGCAAGTAACAAACACATGCCCGGGAATCAATGCTGGATCTATTGGTTTATTGGTGGAAAATGGAATTGCTCCATATGTCATCACTATTAACGATCAATTGACATTGGAATCAGAATTTCCGACCATATTGGTTGACAGTCTGGCTGCTGGGATTTATAATATTTCTGTAACTGATGGATCAGGTTGCGTTACTTCAATAGAAGCTATTATTGAAGCCATAGATACTGAAGTTCCAAACATACAAGCTGAATTAAACGCATTGTTTTTAGGCAGAAGGTATAAAGTATTTAAATGGCAAAGCTCAGTGAGTGACAACTGCAGTGAAAACCTTGAGGTCAATTCTACTTTAAACACACCAAATTTTGAAGGCAGCAAAGTGATTTTTATTAGAAACAAGTGGTTTAGTAGCATCAAATATTTTCCTGCTACTAATAAAACTTTTGTAATATCTCCAGATCCACAACAATTATGGCAACAAATAAATGACAATCAAGGAATCCCATTAGTTCAAGGGCAATTACTTATTCAAAGGATGGGCCCAAACAGTGATCGGTTTTCCTATTTATTTAAAAATGATGGTACCCTATTAGGTTTAGTTTCACCTACGGTAATTACTGTTACTAGTGTGGCTACTGATGAGAATGAAAATGAATCAGTGATAATCACTCAAGCTAATACCCATATAGTGAATGCACGAACCGATGAAAATCTTGATTTGCAAGGTGAGATTGATACTTTTGAAAATCATCAAGGACTTGTGGGTGTTACTACCTTGTTTCCTAACCCGGCATCTTCTTATATCAATATTTTAAACCCAGAAATGCTTGGTGAAAAACTCAATTTGACAATTGTCAGTCAAACAGGAGCTATAGTTTATCAGCAAAGTATACAAAATGAAACAGGACTATTTAAAGTCTCACTTGAAGGAATTGAGCTATCTAATGGTTTATATCTAATTTCCTTAAAAGGAGCTAATGGTTCTTTCACAGATAGAATTGTGATTGACAAACAATAAAAAATAGCCTTAGTGGGCCTCCAAAAACTCGATTCGAAATTTTTACAAAGAGAACTTTTAGAGGCCCCGTTTAATCCCTAAGGGATATTAATTCCCCTGGCCGGGCGCCCCGACTCTTGAGTCGATCATTAAATTATTGCCCATAGATACCCCGTACCCTTGGGTCGGGGTTGGTTCATTAAAAACACCTGTTTGGGTAATGCAGACAGGTGTTTTTACTTATGGTTTTGGTATAAAAATCAATCCTCTATTTTCTTTTCCAAATCTCTTACCTTTTTAATCAAGTCTGGTAATTTCCTCATAGAGGCCGTCATTCTAAAGAATTCTTTTGTATCCACCATTGGAGCCCCTAGATACGATTTCCCTTCTTCAGTAACAGTAGTCATGACACCAGCCTTTGGCCCTATAATAGATCCATTGGCTATTTTTATATGGCCACTCACTCCTACTTGGCCACCAAACATACACTGTGCTCCTACTTCTGTAGTCCCTGCCAACCCTACTTGTGCCGCCATGACCGTGTTTTCTCCTATGGTGCAGTTGTGTCCTATTTGAATCAAATTATCTAGCTTAACCCCTTTTTTGAGAATGGTCGAATTGAAAGTTGCCCGATCAACAGTTGTATTAGCCCCTATACTGACAAAATCTTCAAGAATTACATTGCCCAATTGAGGAATTCTATAATAACTACCATCCGGTTGTGGAGCAAATCCAAAGCCATCTGAACCTACCACAGCACCTGGATGAATTGTACAGTATTCACCTATCTGCACTTCATGATTGATCTTAGCACCTGCATGAAGCAAGGAATTCTTTTTTATCTCTACTCGATCGCCTACATAACAATTTGGGTAAATTTTAACATTATCCCCTATGATGGTTCCTTCTCCCACATAAGCAAATGCGCCTATATAAACATTGTCTCCGATAGTTGCCGTTTCATGAACAAAACTTGGTTGTTCTATTCCTGATTTCTCCTTTGTTTTTGTTTGTTCTACCAATTCCAACACTTGAGTAAATCCCATATAAGCGTTTTTTACCCTGATGACTGTAGGGCTTATTTCATTTTTAAGCTCAAAACCTTCATCTATTACTACTACAGAAGCCTTTGTCTCATAAATAAAAGACTCATATTTTTTGTTTGAAAGAAAAGTAAGATCACCAGATTGAGCGTTTTCAATATCCGAAATATTATTTACTTCTATATTCGCATCCCCTTCAACTTTACCATTAAGGTATTTTGCAATTACACTTACTTTGAATTTCATACTTTAAAATGTTAGTAGATCATAAA
>CALGOB010000001.1 GCA_937958005.1 uncultured Cyclobacteriaceae bacterium | reverse complement strand
TTAAGTTATGTTCTAAAACAAGATCTTCCTGTCTCCAGAAGTATTGATAGTAAGCCTGCCTGGTTACACCGAATAACCGACATATACGCCCCAGAGAAACGTTCATATGCCTTTCTTTTAAAGTATTGATTATTGGGTGGGGACTTTTTTACGATAGGGATCTTATATTCCTTTTCTGCAAGCCCTATCATTAAACGATAGCCTTCTTCCTCCAACTGGGAGTCTTCAAGTAATTGCTCAAGCTTTTTAATCCATAAGGGATATTAATTCCCCTGGCCGGGCGCCCCGACTCTTGAGTCGATCATTAAATTATTGCCCATAGATACCCCGTACCCTTGGGTCGGGGTTGGTTCATTCTTTGCCTGAAGCTGCCCTTTGTCTAATAGTTCTCATTTGTTAGACAGATGAAATTCAATCATTCTAATCACTGGAGTCTTCAACTTATTCTTTTACAGTTAATTACAATCTATATAAAAGAAATCTATTTCTATTACCTCAAATGTATTGTAAAATAATATCACATGATAACAAGGCAATAATTTAAACTATAAACCCCATGAAAATGAAGACATTTTTCATTATAATTACTACAAATTTATTGCTAACCAAATTTTAACAAAAATGTTTAAACACAATTTAAAGGTGATTACGGTCATCTGTGCCTTTTTAGTTAGTACTCAGTTACTAGGTCAGAAGGTATTTGAAATCGGCGAAGCATTTGATGTAGATATTAAAATCACTCAAATGTATCGAAGTCTTAACAAGACCAAGCAGAAAAATGTTTCAAGATCATTGGTATTTCAGAAAGAATTCTACTCTGAAAACTCAGGATACGTCAAACTTTACTTTGAAAATTTTGATTTAGCACCTGGAGATTATGTTGAAATTACAGGAGTCAACAGTAAAGAATCTATAATTTATGGAGGAAAAGGAAAGGTAATCGATCCACAACTCAATACAATCAGTGATTTTTGGTCTACTGTTATTTTTGATGATAAGGTCAGGTTAAAATTATTTTCGAGTGGCAATACCGTTAATTACGATGGGTTTGAAATTACGAAAGTAGCTTATGGTTTTAGCCCAGAAAGTATCAATGAAATCTATAATAGGAGTAAAGCCACCAAGTCTATCTGTTCAAGTGATAACAAGGAGCGAATTGCTTGTTATCAAGGAACTGAAATTTTTGAAAAAGCTAAATCAGTTTGTCGACTGATCATAAATGGTACATCTTCTTGTACTGGTTGGTTGTTAGGGAGTGAAGGACATTTGATGACTAATAATCACTGTATTGGTTCATCTACTTCTGCACAAAACACAGACTTTGTTTTTAATTTTCAAAATTCTAATTGTAGTGATGGTGCTACCAACACTAATGATGTAGTTGCTACCTCTTCTACACTTATTAAGACTAGTGGAAGTTTAGATTACACATTGGTTAGATTACCAGTAAACCCTACAAACACTTATGGTTTTTTAAGCTTAAGCCCTGTCGTAGCTTCAGTAGGTGATAGAATCTATATTCCGCAGCATCCTGGAGGTAGAAGAAAAGAGGTTGCTGTGAATACTGAAAATGGTGTGGCTGTTGTAAATTGTTCTGGCAATTGTGGTTCTAGAAGCACAACTTATTTCGCAGATACTGAAGGTGGCAGTTCAGGATCACCTGTAATTGATTTTAATTCAAATTATGTAATTGCTATCCATAATACCGGAGGATGCCCTAATGGATCTAATGGTAGGAGTGATCAGTTAATTTCAAGCATAGGAAATGATATGCCTGCTAATGGAGTAGGAGGTGGGGGAGATCCTGATCCTGATCCTGATCCGAGTTGTTCTTCTACCGTAAGTAATTTCCCATATTCGGAGAGTTTTGAGTCAAATGATGGATGGACACAAGCTTCAGGTGATGCTGGTAACTGGGTAAGAAATTCTGGCGGTACACCTTCAAATACGACTGGCCCTTCAAGCGGAATTGATGGATCTTTTTATATGTTTCTAGAAGCATCATCTAATGGAAGTCCTGGTCAGGTAGGGGCAAATGCAACGGTGATCTTACAAAGTCCATGCTTTAACCTTACAGGGTTATCTGATGCAAGTTTTTCTTTTAGCAATCATATGTTTGGTTCTAATATGGGAAGCCTTGCCCTTGAAGCATCTACTGATGGTACAGGCTGGACTAACATTTGGAGTCATTCAGGAAATCAAGGAGACCAATGGAATGATGTTTCTGTAGACTTGAGTGTTTATGGAGGACAATCAGAGTTGAAATTAAGATTTGTTGGAATAACAGGCCCTAGTTGGCAAAGTGACATGGCCATAGACAACCTTGAATTGACTACTGGAGGAACAAACCCTGGCTCTTCATGTCCTTCTATTGATTTTGGAGATTTTGCAATTAATTCATTCTCCAATCAAGATTTAGCTGGAACTAATTCTGTTAGTGGAAATGGGTCATCCATTACTTTGAGTAATAATACCTGGAAATCAATTGCATTTAACTATACAGTAACTCAAAATACTGTTATAGAATTCGATTTTAGCAGTACCAACGAAGGTGAAATTCACGGGATTGGCTTTGAAGATGATAATACTTTGACAGCTAATAGGTATTTTAAAGTATTTGGAACTCAGAATTATGGGATTACCAACTTTGACAATTATTCTGGTGGAACTGTAACTTATGTTATACCTGTAGGTGCATCTTATACTGGAAATATGGACCGATTGGTTTTTATCAACGATAATGATGATGGCTCTGGCAATAATTCAACATTCTCTAATGTTAGAATTTATGAAGGATCTTGTGGTGAAAATTCTATTGTTCTTGAAAACTTAGAAGAAAGAATAGATAGATTGGGTGATGAAGATGAAGATGTTCTAAGTTCAATCAATCTTGCTCCAAACCCTATTTCTAAAGGTGGCTCTTTAAGATTAATTGGATTAGCAGAGGAATTAAGAGGAGTAGAATATGCGATAATGAATATATCAGGCCAATTGGTTGATAAAGGGCATGTAAATGATAACTCTACAATCAATATTGATTTGCTAAAAAGTGGAATTTATATGTTACAGATAGAAAATAAATTTACTAAAGTCAATAAGCGTTTTATAGTGCTGGACTAATGGAAGTGTAATAGTTCCTATCCTTATAAGGATGGTTAACTAATAGCATCAAGGTCGTCCTTGATGCTATTTTTTTAATCCCTAAGGGATATTAATTCCCCTGGCCGGGCGCCCCGACTCTTGAGTCGATCATTAAATTATTGCCCATAGATACCCCGTACCCTTGGGTCGGGGTTGGTTCATTATTAGTCTTAACCCAGAATTATGGTTTGCATCAAATTTCTATTGCATCATTCGGGTTAAATGAATTCTTTGGGTATTATACTAATTGATATAATCACTTGAACAATCATACAGCTGCTCATTTAGGTGAACTTATACTTATTAATGCATTCGTATTTAACCCCTAAGGGAGATTAATTCCCCTAGTCGGGATTGGTTCATTGATAAGGTACGGGTAGAAATTATAGTGATATTGAGAGAATAGGAATAACGTACCTATTTCTGATACTCAATAGTGTTTATTCGCCAATTAAATTCACCCGCAGTGGTTTTTACTATCACTTCATCGCCTACTTCTTTTTTTAACAAGGCCTGTGCAATAGGAGAATCCATTGAGATATAATCTTTAGCCCCTATGAGTTCTTCATACCCAACAATCCTCAAACGCTTCTTCAAGCCTTTATCGTTCTCAATTTCTACCCAAGCCCCAAAATGGACTTTCCCTTCTTGATGTGGGTGATATCCGATTACTTTAAAATCATCAATACATTTCCGTAAATACATCATACGACTATCTATTTGCCTTAATCGTCTCTTATTGTAATGATAGTCCGCATTCTCAGAACGATCTCCCAAACTAGCTGCCCATGTTACCTTATTGGTTATATCAGGACGTTCTACCTTCCAAAGATGCTGGAGCTCTTCTTTGAGTTTTTCCATACCTTCAGCTGTTATTGTTTGTGAGCGATTAAGCTTTGGAAGTGTCGATTCTGGAATTTTACGACGCATAATAAATTCTAATTTTAGAACAACTTCTGCAAGATAATAAAAATGACAATAGAATAAATACCTAGATAATTTTCAATTACGTGGACATATAGCATATTCCACAAATTATCAGAACTATGATCTTTTTTCGATTAAAAGAATACTAACCTTAGTGAAATAAACGATATCATAAATACTTTTCATTGAAATACCGAAACTATAAATACTATGGAAGCATAGCTACACAGACAAATTTTTAAAGTCTGAGAATTGTGTATTTGAAAATAAAACGTGCATAGCACCAAATACGAGATCTTTTAATGAGTACCTCTAGAGTCATTCAAAGTCTATTTTAAGCAAATCGGACAGACTCTAATTAATGTAAGTTATATTTTAAACAACTTTTGGCCAATTGAATCAGAAATTTCACCCCAATTAAAGCAGTCTAGATAGGTTAACTCATTATATGAAAATTTGCTATGGACTATTAAAGCCATATCTTGAACCGAGTTCAACAGATCAATATTTAAGTATTTTGATCAGTTAGTAGGGAAGAAGTAAAACATTTGTAGTTGCTATAACACCTTGTCTAAAACATCTAATATTTTAAATAATCTCATTTTCGACAGCTAGTTTAATCAATTCTGCAGTATTTTTCACATTTAATTTGTGCATGATGTTTCTCCTATGAGTTTTTACAGTAAACTCACTGATAAATAGTTTTTCTCCTATTTCTCTGCTATTAATCCCTTTTCCAATGAGACTAATGATCTCTCTTTCCCGCTCAGAAAGTTGTTTTATTTCACCATTAGCTGGCTGCTTTACTCCTCTAAAATAATCAAATACCTGATTGTGGATTTTAGAGTGGAAATAGTTTTTTCGTTGACTTGTGAAGATAATCGCTTCCATTAACTCATTTTTGGAAGCATCCTTCAGGATATAACCTTGTGCTCCCTGTTCAAGAGCTTTTTTTATATGTTTGATTGTTTTGTGCATCGTCAACATCAGTACAGGAACATCAAAGCCAGATTTTTTGATCAATTCCATAGTTTCTATTCCGTCTATGATTGGCATACTCATATCCATCAAAATGACTTCTACGGTTATTTTTTCTAAAATGCTGGGTACTTTATTCCCATTTAAGCATACTTCCACTATTTGAATACCATCTTCTGGAACAAACATAGATTTTACTCCTTCGGCAAATAACTGATGATCGTCTACTATTAAAACGTTAAGCATAAGTGTTGTTTATTAGTCCTTCTTTGTCCATATTCTTATGGTCTAAATTCAATGTTATACTAAATTAACAATGAAACGACCAATACCTTAATACCAGTTTGACATCAAAAACTGCGTCAAAAATACTGACCATAACCCTGCTATGGTTGTACTTATTGGCTTGTTTTGAATCAAATCGCTGACATAATCTATTACGTCCTTTTATCATTAATTTGGTATTATATTTTGGTTTTCATCCCTGTTTTCCCTCTTCAATAAAAGAGATTACTTATGATACTAATAAAAACCTCACGTAGAATTTTTAAGATAACAAATTAGAATTAATTTAAGAGGCCATCGGTATATCTATTAACACGGTGGTTCCTTTGTTAACTTGACTATCTATTTTAATTTCTCCATTGATTTCATTTACTCTACGGTAAAGACCATTAAGCCCTAGACCAAAAACTCTAGTGTTGGTTGAATTTGTATCAAAACCAATGCCATCATCTGTTACAATTATACTTACCAATTGTTCAAAACACGTTAATTGAACACTTATCTGAGATGCTTTGGCATGTTTCAAGGTATTGCTCACCAGCTCTTGAATCATGCGATAAATTGGAATTTCTAGTTCATGATTCAGCATATTATCGCATAATGTGTTTGAGAAATCCACTTGTATTTTTCCAGATTGATTGAGAGATCTAGTCAGCTCAGAGATTGCGGGTAAAAGACCAAAATCGCTTGAAATACCTACATTCAATTGATGGGCAAGGTTTCTAATATCATCACATGCCTGGCTAACTAGCTCTGTAGCATTCTGAACTTTGGGTATGTCATGGTTTTCTAATGAATTCAAATTCATTTTAACAGTAGCTAGTAGACTGCCAAAGTGATCATGTAATTCATTGGCTATCCGCTTACGTTCTACATCTTTGCCTTCTACCATTGCTTCTAATGCTTTGGTAGCTTGATGTTCAAGTAAATCATTGATTTCTTTATGATGTTTTTTACTTTCTTCATCTACTTTAATTTGAGTAATGATCAATCTTTGTCGATAAAAAATAAACACACCAATTAAGAGAAAAAATATTGCTCCTACACTGATTAAATAGACTTTTTGCTCTGATTTTTGTTGAGAGATTAGGGCAAGATTACGTTCATTTCCTAATTTACTTAGTTGATATTCAAATTCAAGATTTGAAATCTTTTTGTCTTTCTGGTCTGACTCATACTTTTCCTTTAATTCAGCAATTTGTTGTGCTTTTTCTAAGCTAAATAAACTGTCTTGTAGCGATTTAAATATTTTGAAATATTGATATGACGAGTCAATATGGTTAGTTCTCTGAAATATCTCTGAAATACCTAACGTACTAGCATTCATCAATCTTAAGAAATTATGTTCTTTAGCAATGTATTGTACTTTTTTATAGGCCTCAAAGGAAGCTTGATAATCTTTTTTCTCAAATAACATAACAGCAAGGTTGTTATATGCTCTCCCTAGACCCAGATTATCTTTAGTGATTACCTTTAATTGAATGCATTCCTTTAAAATCTCTTCAGATTCTTTAAAATTTCCTAATTGACTTTGTATTCTTCCTTTACCGAGGTATAAACTGCTAAGAAATTCTTTTGAATAATTAGGTTGTTCAAGTGGAATTTGGTTTATTATTCTTAAGGCTAAAAGAGGTTTCTGTTGAAACAGATAGATGTCTGCTATATTTAGCTTAACCCAATTTGATTTCTCTAATTCGTGTTTGTGGGTGGTTTTTTCTTGTAATTTTAGAAAGTAAGTTAATGCTTCATCATAATTTTCAATTTGCCCAAAAGAAGTGGCTATATTCTTAAGTGTATTCATTTCTTCTACTTGCATCCCTATTTCATTGAATAGGCGAAGTGCCTTGAAATAATAGTTGTTAGATAAACTGTAATACCCTAAATTTTGGTAACAAGAACCAATATTGTTATTGACTTTTGCTATCAGTGGTTTGTTCTGTTTTTTTACGGCAAGAATATTTGCTTGTTTGTAGTGACCTAATGCACGATTCAGTTTTCCTTGATCAAAGTAAAAATTGCCTAAGTTTAAGAGGGTATTAGCTAGAGACAAAGTATCAGCAATTTCCCTTTTCAGTTTTAGACTTTGATTGAAATAAAAGATGGTGCTATCTGGTAATTCCATTTGCCTGTAGAGATTACCTATGTTCTGAAGTGTTTTGGCAATTTCTAATGAGTTGTTTATTTCTTTTTTGAATTGTAAACTAGTTTTATAGGCAGTTAGTGCTTGTTGATAGAGTCCGTTTTTTTTAAGAATTATTCCTTTTGCATTATATAATTTAGCCAATTCATGACTTGATGATTTGTTTTCAGCAATTATGGTAGCTGAATCCAAAAGATGTAAAGCACTATCTAAATTATTCCTGACGATAGATAACTTAATACTTTCCCATAATAACTGTGACTGTTTAGAAAACCTATCACCTTCTTGATTAAAATAGATTGGTTTTGCCCATAAAACAGATGGCTGAATAATTTTTAAAAACAAAATCAGTAAAATTAAGTATTTCAATAGCTTAAGATTAAAATTCATCAACATCTTCTACTGTTACTTTGCTGATGGTACTCTCTTCTGGATCACCATAAATGCAGCTCACATATATACTTGAACCTTTGATCATTTCACTCATAGATGGATCAAAATCAAAGGTGAATTTTGAGTATTTGGTCAACTTCGTTTTAGGATAGATTTTTGGTTTTTTTGGTTTAGTTATAGTAGTGTCCTTATAGGTGATGAGGCCTATGGTGATCATAATGGAACTTCCAAGGTAACTAACTTTAATATCTGGTCTAATTACCTCGTTTTTATTTTCGGAATAGAAAATGGGAACAAAAAATGAATCATTGTATTCTATTTGTACAATTAATCTAAAAAAAATGGAGAATTTTTCAGGGTCAAGAGTATTATGATTTATAGTTTTAACCCACCTAAGTTTAAGCAGTGGCGCTAGAAAAGAAACTTGTTCAAAATTGATCTTTTCGTTTTCTTTATAAGGCCCCATACAATAACTGGTAAACCAGGTAACATCACCTAAAGCTGGGTTTCTTAAACTCATCGCATAAGGACCAACCATGGTTCCGATCTCAGTATCTTTTCTCTGAATTTTTGACATTACTATCTATTTGATTTAGACAAATGTAAGAACACATAATTACCTTTTAATACTACTAAATAGGTATTCTAAAGAATTGTATTTTGATATTTCGATAAAAACCATCATTTGATAATTAAAAACCTTAATTAAGTGGTTTTTGAAATGATTTGTTAAAGATTTCTTGTAAGTAATTGACTATTTGTTGTGTTAAAGTGTCTATTAAATTGTCTATTTTTTGATTCTGATAAATTTCCTCTTTTATAGGTAAGGCAACATATTGACTATGTTTTTGACAGAATTCTTATCAAAAGACTCGTGCCTTTTTGAAAACCAGTACCCACAAAGTAGTAAGGTGGATTTTGATCATTTATACCTAAAATGTAAAATCAAGATTTTGACAACTTTGTCAAGTCTACAGATCAATTGCGCAAATATGATAAGATAGGGAGCTACCGAAAACCCAGAAACAGAGTAGGTAATCAAATTAACTAATTATTATTATGAGTATTCCAAGTAGTGGTTCTTTAATGAATCAATCAAATGGCGAGTATCGTTGCAACAAAGCTACTAAACTAGTATCACCCTATGACTCAGAAATATGTTTGATGAACTATATTGTTCAATCTGATGAGACTTATGCAATTCAAAATGTGAAAAATAGTGAGTATTTTGATAGTTCTATAACCACTATGGCAAAATCTGATGAAGGATCTAGTGAACACTGGAGATTACTCGCTCTGCCTGATGTAAGTAATGGTTATTATGTCCAAAATGTGAAGAATAATGAATTCATGACAAGTAGTGCAAGTCAATTAAGCTCAGATGCTGGCAGTAAGGAAATCTGGATTATTGTTGAGCAACCAAGTTAAAATTAAAGACAGATTTTATTAAAAAAGAGAAGGCGGACTCAATAATACTTTGAACGACCTTCTCTTATATATATACAAAAGTATCCTAATACGATTACTTTTTTGGGGATATCCCTCTCTTTTAAAATATTACTTAGTAACAGTAACCGTTTGAGGCCTGATTGTAACTATTCCTGTAAATATTCCTATCAGTTGATCAACAAAAGTAAATTGACTTTTGATTGTATAATCAGTTGCTCCGCCAGCCATTGCTTTAGAATCAACTTCACTGATTGGAACTAGTCCAAAAAGCGCTGACCATTGTCTTTTCGATACGGTTGATGATCCTTGAGCTCCATCTCCTACAGTATGTTCTAGTGTAAAACAAGAAGTTACTGATACGAGTAATAAAAGTGCAAAAAATAATGTTTGTAACTTTTTCATATTGTGAAATTTAATTGATAATTATATTGATAAAAATTTATTGAATTCTTAAAATGAAATATACATTAGTTGTTTTTATGAAAAATGGATCCTATTGAAGATTCAATATATCTCATTTGATTTTCAACGTTTCTTCTTGGTGTCGCATAAATAATATTTAGCGAATCATTTGTGCTTTTCATTTTTAGGGCAAACATGATCATTATGTTATTTTGATAAACACTTTGTTCAAATGAGACTTTATTGTGCTTAAAAAATGAAACTTGAGGTTCAATGAAATTACTTACATCAGGCAGTTGAGAATTTACGATCATGGTAGAGGAATCATTCTGATCTAAAAACAGCTGATGAGCTGATGAATCTGCTGTTACTTTAATCCATTTCAAGGGTGTTTTAAATGAAAACCCATTACTTGTAAATTGCTTAGTTTCTAACAAAGAATTGTCATATTGAAGTACAACTTCTTCTATTAGATTTGATTTTTTTTGAGTGCAATTAAAGAGAAATAAAGTAAATATAAGAACAGTTAAATATAATTTTATTGGCATTAGTTATAATTTAAAGCGTGAAATTAGGAAATTATTTTAAACTAAGCAATACTTTTTATGACATAAAGTAAAATTTTTAACCAATGCATCTGCAAAGCATTTTTATTTAAGTAATTATCATTACCCTTTTAAAAATAATCAATTTTATTGTTAATAGGATTAAATGATTTTTAACCTGTAGAATTACTCCTTAGAATGCTTTTCGTCTAAGCAAGATCTTCTGCAAGAGACCTTGCTTTTTTAGTCTCACCAGTCATGGTTGTTTAAAGCTTCACAATCTTTTTTTTATGATTTCAACAGCACTTATTTAGTCGAATTGATTTAGATGGGGCAATCCATTAACATCCTCTATTTTTAATGATCCCATCCTATCTGTTATTCATCTAAATGGCAAAAAAGTCTCATGCAGAAGACCTTATTGTGAATCAAGCATTTTGGAAATCAATAGATCATATTTATTAAGTGCCTCAATCAAAAAAATATTTAATCCCTAAGGGATATTAATTCCCCTGGCCGGGCGCCCCGACTCTTGAGTTGATCATTAAATTATTGCCCATAGATACCCCGTACCCTTGGGTCAGGGTTGGTTCATTATGTCGATTTTTCTAAATTCTTAAACAATACATCTTTAAATACTTTTTAGTAGGATTAAGAGACAAAACTGCCTCATTAAATACCTAAATTGAATTAAGATTGTTTTGATTGAAATTCAAAAAGCATGGGGTTAAATTTTTTGTTCACTACACAAATAAGAGTACTAACCACTACTTTTCAGTCGGTTCACCACATTTTTTTCACTACTTAGTGATAATTCAAGAATTTTAAAGTGGATTAGTTGCGCACGCACACACTTTTGTAATTGATTAGATTTAGTAAAATTTGTATGGACTTGGAAAAAACTTTACCCAAAAACAATCACCTCATTACTTTAAAAACACTCATTGTATTATGGCTACTTTTTATATCTTATTTTTCAGTAGCACAGCCTAATGTAGTAACTGATATTGATTCTAATCCGTCAAATGCTACTACTAGTTCTGTAAGCCAAGCAAATGACATGTACCAGTCCTTTACACCTACGCAAGATGGTAGAATGGTAAGGATAGACCTGATTGTGAGGGCTAACTCTGTTGGCACTAGACAATTAGATATTTATGAAGGGGAAGGGATTTCAGGCACTTTGTTGCATACGCAAAGTGTGACATCACAAGCAGGTTTAAATGAATATGACTTATCTGTACCGGTTCCTATAATAGGAGGACAGCTTTACACTTTTGCACTTACTGATACAGATCCTGCAATTTTGGTAGGAACTGATTATAGCGGAGGAAGGTTAATAGTGACTTTTAATGGAAATCCTTTTGAGTTTGATGCTGATTTTAAAATTTTATTAGACATAGGTACCAATACTAATTTATCAAATAGAGGTGATTTTACGAATAACAATCCAATTACATTTGATTTAGAAACATTTGGCACTGTGGTTGGGTTAGACCTTAGTGTTTTTCAAGTAACCAACGGCACCGCATCCAGTCTGGTAGAAAATACACCAGGTGTTTATGATTTAGAAGTCACACCCTCAGGTGAAGGCTTAGTCTCTGTAGATATGTTTGAAGGCGCACTTATTATAGATGGTTTAGATAGTGATGCGACCATGGCCAGCACTACCTATGACATTACCCCTCCTGATAATCAAGATCTTATTTTCGTAAACAATCAATTATTTACAACGGGAGGACAAGTATTATTTAATGATCCTGCCGTGACTCCTTTAGTGTTTTTTGCTCCAGAGGGAACCACTGAGTTCATACCAAGCTCCATGATTACACAAGGGGTGATAGTTCCAATGCAAGATGATCCTACTTGCGTTCCCATGCCGGCAGTGATGTGTGAAATGGATGCAATGACAGGTATGCCTATCCCTCCTGGTTGTGCGGAAATGCCAGAAGTGATTTGTACCATTTCCGATGTCCCTATATTAAATGCACCAGCTACAGCAGGAGCATACAAATTATTTGTTCTAGATGAAGCGGGTAATGTCTCTCAGGGGTCTGTGTCAACGCTTTTTGTAACAAACGAAACACATGCAACAACTTCTGTTATTACAGTTAGTGATAGTCAGTTATTTTCAGGAGAAACTGCTGAAGTTTCTTTCCTGTTTTTAGATGCAGTGACAGATTTTACTAATGATGATTTGTCCGTAGAGAGTGGCACATTGTCTCCTGTTATTTCTACCGACGGGAATATCTCTTTTAATGCTACATTCACCCCAAATGAAGGTGTAGATAATACGGGATTTGCTATCGTCATTATCAACTCTCAGATTACTGATGGTTCTACTGCTGGGTCAGGGTTCACTTTATCCAATGAATACGCTGTACATACCTTAGCACCAGCGATCACGAGTATTCGGAGACAAACCCCCACAGAAGAAATAACTGGAGCAGATGAAGTTACTTTTAGGGTTACCTTCAATGTTGCGGTTGAAAATAGCAGTGTAGAAGCGTCAGATTTCACGTTATCAGGAACAGCATCTGCAGATGGTACATTGAGTGCACCAGTCATGATAGATAGCAGAACATATGATTTCACTGTTACTGGATTAGGTATTAGCAATGGAACCATAGGATTAGATTATACGGGTACTATTCATTACCTAGCAGTAAGTAATACGGTTACTGGCGGTGATCCTATTGACGAAGAGACGTTTACCCTACGGAATACTATTTTATCTTTTGACTCCTCACCAATTTTAAGTGTTGATCAAAGTGTAATTTATTCCTATCCTATTGAAGTATCCTCAAATTTAGGAGGAGCTGGTTTAAACGTGACTGGAAACAGTTTGCCAAGCTGGCTTGAACTAAACAATACCAGCATTATAAACACGATAGTGGGAGGTGGCGATTCATTTGATGAAGACATCCCTGCCACTGATGCCGTATTTAACCAGACTATCAATGACATGGAATATGATAGTGAAGGCAATCTCTATTTCATTGTGGGTAGCCAAATCAAAAAAGTAGATTTAGATGGAAACATTTCTACTTTTGCAGGAACTACTCAAGGGTTTTCAGGCGATGGAGGCCCAGCATCAATGGCTCAATTTAATCAAATGATTGGCTTTGGTATCGATGGGAATGATAACTTCTATATAGCAGACAGACAAAATTTTAGAATTAGAAAAATAGATAATGCGGGCATTATTACCACCATTGCAGGTACTGGAGTTAGAGGTGATTCAGGAGATGGAGGTCTGGCTGTTAATGCTGAAATTACATCTGTCTCATTACTAGCTGCTGATAATGCAGGCAATGTGTACTTTGCTAATGACAGAAGGATTAGAAGAATTGGAACTGATGGAATCATATCTACTTATGCAGGAGGAGGTTCGAGTAATCCTGGAGGACAGCAAGCAACTGATGCAAGGTTGTTTTTCTCACAGTCTTTAGCATCTGATGGAGATGGTAACATCTACATTGGACAAGCCCGAAATATTTTTAGGGTAGATGCAGCTACTAATGTGATTACCAATTATGCAGGTAACGGAATCACTGGATTTTCAGGAGATGACGGTGCGGCTACTTCTGCTAGCCTAGATGCTCCAGTTGGGTTAGCACTGGATAGCAGGGGAACACTTTTTATGGCCGATGGTGGAAATAATAGAATTAGAAAAGTCACCATAGATGGTATCATAAGTACAATAGCAGGGAATGGGGAGAACACATTTTCAGGAGTTGGAGTGGATGCAGTCACTGCTGGACTGGCTCAACTTAGTGGTATTGCTGTTGATAAAACTGGTCAAGTGGTTTTTTCTGATCAAGGTAGTTCATTCAGGGTTATAAGATCCATCCAAACTAATAGAGCAACTCTTACGGGTACTCCATCTCAAGCTGAAGTAGGGTCAAATGCTATTTCCCTAACTGTTTCTAATGGTATAGAATCAGCAGATCAGAATTTTACCATATCAGTTGCGAATGTCAATGACTTGCCTGAGTTAGTAGGTGCTGAACGAGCATTTGAAGCCACACAAGATGTCGCTTTTGATCAGTTAGTATCAGTGAGAGATATAGATGGTGATCTGTTTGATATTGAAATAACAAACTCACCGGACTGGTTAGCCGCAGAAGTGGAAGCAAACTTATTTACTTTTACTTCAGGGGGAACTTTTAGCGATATCGCCTATGCTAATGATCAATTTTACTTAACTGATTTTAGTAATCATGCTATTTTTACGGTAGATCCATTAGGGGGAAATCTTACCCAGATTGCAGGAGCTAGTGATGGAACCAGTGGATTGGCAGATGTGGATGGTGATCTTTCCATGGCTAGGTTCAATGTCCCATTTGCTATTGACGTAGCAGAAAATGGAGATATATATGTCATTGACCAGCAAAACCATGCTTTAAGAGTTATTTCTATAGCAAACAATACGGTAAGCACCATTGTAGGAAATGGAATGCCCGGCTTTTGTAATGGAGCTTGTTCTGATGCAGCAACTCTCAATGAACCTAATAACCTACTGATAGCTCCCAATGGTGACATCTATATCAGCGATGCGGGTAATGGTGTGATCAGGTTATTGTCAGGAACTACTGGAGACATTTCTACTTTACAAGATGAGGGTGGAAATAACCTAACATTCAATTCACCTTATGGTTTAGCATTAGATGGTAATGGTGTATTATATGTAACTGATAATGGAGCTCATACCGTGTGGGCTATTGATGGAAATTCAGCTACTTTGATTGCTGGTGCACAGGGCATATTAGGAAATGTAGATGGAAGTGCATTAGATGCCCGTTTCGATGAACCAGCGGGTATAGTGGTCAATGCAGATGGCTCCCTCATTTATGTGGCAGAAGCTACGGGAAATATTAGACAAATAGCCATTGGGACAGCAGGGAATACTGTTTCTACTTTGCTTGATAATGCAGATACACCTATAGGGTTACTGGTTAATCCTTTGAACAATTCTCTATTATACGCCGAATCTGGTCTTTCTAGCATCAATGAAGTTCAGTTTTCAATCAGATTAAATGGAACACCTGCAAATAGTGATGTGGGTGCCAATGAGGTGAGTTTGACATTGAGTGACGGCATTGGTGAGGTTGTAACAGAAACTATCCAAGTCAGTGTGGCGAATGTAAATGATGCACCTGAATTTACCAGTACTCCACCAGTAACAGCTATTGAAAGAATGCCATACACTTATACATTAGAAGGAGTGGACATAGATGATGATGAGCTTTTTTTTAGTGCTGTTTCTATTCCAGACTGGCTTACACTCAGTGATATAAGTACTCCTATTTTGGAAGGTACCCCGACAGCTAGTGATTTAGGAGAACATATGATTGTTTTAATGGTATCCGATGGAAACCTGTTTGGAGAACAGTCTTTTACGATAGAAGTATTAAATGTTCCTGATGTAATAGAAGTGACTTCAGGATTGTCACAAACTTTTGGGATAGGAGATGAGATTCAGTTTCAAGCTGGATTTGATGGAAATATTAATATCAACTTAGGAAGTGAAAACCCTACCATTACCCTTGAAACAGGAGAGGTAGATCGGGTGGCCACTTATGTAAGTGGTGGAAATAATGATGCCAATTTGGTTTTTTCTTACACAGTGCAAGAAGGAGATGTTTCTGGTGATTTAGATTACAACAGTAGTTCAATTGAATTAGGAACAGGAACTACTTTGTTATCTAATGAAGGAATTACAGTAGATGTTACTTTGCCAGCAGTGGGAGATTTTGGCTCATTGAGTGCTACTTCTGCTATTGTGGTGGATGGGATAGTTCCTGAAATCTCAACTTTGTCTTTGGTTTCAAATAACTCAAATACAGCTAGTGCTACCCTAGGCGATGAAATTACGATATCTTTTACCACTACAGAAGAATTGAATGCTATTCCTACTGTCACGTTAGGTGGGGTGAATTTACAGGTAACTGAGACTACTAATGCTAACGAGTACAGTGGTACTTTGACTGTGGCAACTGGTACTTTTGAAGAAGGGGTCATTGGATTACAAATTATGATGACTGATTTAGCGGGAAATACAGCAACACGATCTCCCGAAAACACAATTGTGATTGATACAATTATACCAGAGACAACTTTAGTTTCCATCAGTTCAAGTAACGCGAATAGCTCTTTTGCTACTGTAGGAGATGTCATTACTGTTTCCTTTACTAGTTCAGAAAGATTGTCAGAAACATTGCCACAAGTAAGTGTATTGGGAGAATCTGCCTCTGTTAGCTTAAGCAATATGGAGACATTTACTTACCAAGCAATTTATACGGTAAGGCAAGAAGATGTAGAAGGAACTGTTTCTTTTAACATTACAGAGCTTTTAGATGTTGCAGGAAATGTTTCTCTACCTGTATCATTAACAACTGATGAAAGTGAAGTGCTTCTTGACAGAACTTTACCATCAGTAACCGTTTCATCAATGTCGGAAAGTCATACGAATACCTCTTTCAGCATTGCAATTAATTTTAGTGAAGCAGTAACTGGTTTTGCCTCTGAAGATGTGCAAATAACAAATGGTACATTAAGTGATTTAGCAGGAAGTGGTGCGGAATATACCGCAGTAGTTACACCTTCTATAGGGGAAGAAGTAACTGTCTCTATCCCTGAAAACGTTGTGATAGACGCGGCAAGTAATGGCAATTCTGCTTCTAACTCACTTGCTGTTGAATTTGATGCCACTACGTTGACCGTTCTTGTCAGTAGTCCTGTTAACTTAAGCACGAATGAAGCTTTTGATGTAACAGTCACGTTCAGTCAAGAAGTAACTGGATTTGAATTGTCTGAATTGACAGTAAGCAATGGAGTAGCTAGTAACTTCTCTGGCTCTGGGACTACTTATACGGCAACCGTTACGCCAACTGCGGAAGGAGAAGTTGCCATAAGTGTTGCAGACGGTGTAGCTAGTAACAGTAATAACAATGAAAATGTAGCTTCAAATCTCTTATCAGTTATTTTTGATGTTACGCCACCTATAGTTACTTTATCTACAGATGTAATTAGCCCTACTAACTCAGCTTTTGAGATAATGATCGCTTTCAGCGAGGAAGTTTCAGTTTTTGATTTGATGGATTTAGTAATTACCAATGGAACAGCTAGTAATTTACAAGTAGATAATGGTGTTTATTTAGCAACTATTACTCCAGCAGAAGATGGAAATGTATCAGTTAGCATAGCAAGCGGTAGTATAAATGACCTAGCAGGCAATTCAAATGCTCTAGACAGTAACTTATCCATCTTATTTGACGGTACTGTGCCAACTGCTAACATCTCTTCTGAAACCATTTCGCCTACCAATGGCGCTTTTGACATTGCCATAACTTTTAGTGAGGAAATAACAGGGTTAGAGTTGTCTGATCTTCAAGTTATCAATGGAACAGTAGATAATTTGTCTGGAGAGGGCGATACTTATAGTGCTACGGTTTCCCCAGCTTCAGATGGAGAAATCACGATCACATTGCCAGCAAGTAGTGTGTCAGATTTAGCGAATAATGGGAATGCAATTTCTAACACCTTAACAGTGGTAGTCAATAGCGCTTTAGTGACAGTGGAAATTACTGCGTCTGCTGCTTCACCTATCAATGAAGCATTTGGTATTACAGTAGAATTCGGTGCTGATGTACAAGGACTTGATTTAACTGATTTTATGGCGACTAATGCAACCGTTAGTGATTTGTCAGGTTCAGGTAGTAGTTATGCAGCTACAGTAACTCCATCAGCAGATGGAATAGTAAGCGTAGAATTGCCGTTTGGAAGTGTAACAGGATTAGATGGAAATGAAAATGCGGCTGCGGTTTTCTCTACCATTTTTGATGGAACTGCACCAGTATTAACTTTAGTAAATATTACTTCAAATAATTCTGAAGATGCAAGCACAGCACTTGTAGGGGATGTGATTACTATCTCTTTGACCAGCTCAGAGGAGTTGGCCAATGACCCACAAGTTACCATTTTAGGTAGAACGGCTGAGGTTGTGAAAGTAGAAGATTTAAATTTCAGTGCTAAGATTACTGTATTAGATACAGATCCTGTGGGCGTGGTTTCTTTTGACATAGCTTCAGTAACTGACTTGGCTGGAAATGATGCCCCTGCAATCAATGAAACTACCGATGGTAGTGTGGTATCAGTGGCAACAGTTACCAGTACAGTGGCTGGCGACTTAGTTAATATTGAAATCTCTGTTTATCCTAATCCTACATCAGATAATTTTCAAATTGAATTGAACGATGCAAGTCAGGTAGATAGGGCCATTTTATACACTATTTCAGGAAACGAAGTACTTAATTATGCGATGGACACAAGATCAATTAATGTAAATGTGGAAGGTTTAAGTAAAGGACTTTACCTCTTGGTACTTTTAAAAGAGGGAAATATTCTAAATAAGAGTAAAGTAAGGGTTAATTAAGCAATAGTTTTTCAACAACAACGATAAAACCAAGGAGTTTGGACAGGTCAACCACTCTTTGGTTTTTATTGTTTTACCACCATGTATTAGATTTGTATATATGATCAGAAATGCCATTTGGATTTTGTTTTTATTACTTTGTTTCAAGGAACAGTCCTTAGGCCAAACTATGCAGTTTAAAATGTATAGCATAGAAGACGGGCTTTCTGATAATATAGTGAGGAATATAACCCAAGATTCATATGGTCATATTTGGATAGGGACAGAATATGGTTTAAATACCTTCAATGGACATGAGTTTCAATCCTTTCTGCATAACCCTACCGATTCTAATAGTATTTCAAATAACTTAATATTTGGATTAGATGCTGATTCCAAAGGTAACATCTGGATAGGGACTAATTTTGGTCTAAACAGATATGATCCTATAACGAAACAGTTTAAGCGCTTTTTATCTTCTGCAGAAAGCAACACCATCAGTGATAACCATATCAGAACTGTCTTTGTAGATCAGCAAGGCGATATATGGGTAGGAACAGAAGAGGGATTAAATGTACTCAATAGCCAAAACTATGAAGCTAAGCGTTTTTTTGATAAAAGAGTGTTTCTGGATGAATTTGGAAAAAAGAACCTTTCTTACAATAGGATCAATGTAATTACACAGGATGATTCAGGTAACTTATGGATAGGACTAGACGGCGGAGGTGTTCGTATTTATCAAAAAAATCAAGGGACATTTAAAGACCTACTGATCCCTACCAAGTCTAAAAACCATTTGCTAAATATTGTAAGGGCCATTTACCAATCAAAAGATGGGAGCTATTGGTTTGGGACTGATGGAGGACTAGTTCATTACCAACTAGATGAAGAGATATTTGAAGTGTTTGAGCCTTCAAACTCCGAAGGGGATTTAGGATATAAGTATGTTTGGAGTATTATAGAAGAAGGAGATAAACTATGGCTTAGCTCATATGGGGGAGGGCTTTTTGTTTTTGATAAAAAGACTCAAAAATTTAATGTCCATAAGGAAACTGCCAATAGAACCACTACTTATGAGGACAACTTGATTTGGACATTGTTTAAAGACAGGGATGGCCATATTTGGATGGGTATGGATGGTAATGGAGGACTTGGTTTTTATGACATGGAGGCTCGTAAGTTTGATCATTTTCTAGGGACAGAAGGGAAAACTGATCGATGGAATATTACAGGCTTGATAGCTATTAATAAAGATAGCTTGTTATTAGAGTCCTCTAAAGGCAGATTTTTGCTAGTAGAAGGAAAGAAGTTAGTTCCATTAACGATAGAAGGAGATAATGGATCAGTAGGAATCTCTTGCCAATTACCAAATGGTTTCGTATTATCAAATCAGGATAATATATTTTTTACTGACCCTTACTTCAATGTGACTAGTCAAATTTCAAAAAAGGAATCTACAATATTCACTTGTATTGCAGAAGGAGAGGATGGAATAGTATGGATTGGGACACTCGCCGACGGCTTACTAAAAATAGATCTCCAAAAGCCTAAGCCCACCTCTTATTTCACTGAAGGGAATTCGAAAATTTACACGGATTCAAGGTCTATTTCAGCCCTCTTTGTTGAGTCTGATTCTATCTTGTGGGTAGCTGGATTGAGAAGCGGACTTTTTAGGTTCAATACCAATACACTAGAAAAAAAGCAGTTCTTAAATGATGGAAAGTCTTTTAAAGACCTCACGATAGAGTCTATAGCGCAAGGAAGAGATCATGTGCTTTGGCTTGGAACTGCTCAAAATGGCTTGCTCCAGTTCAATACCATTACCAATTCTATAACCAATCAAAATACCATTTTACAAACCGATCAAATAAAGAGTATTGTCTCAGATGAGGGGGGTAAATTATGGATTACTTCTAATAGGGGGCTGAAAGTCTACAATCCTAAAACAAGTAAAATGATGACTTTTGGAGTAGAAGATGGTTTACAAGATCTTCTTTTTAATAAGAATTCGGCCTACATATCTGCCAATAAGCTTTACTTTGGGGGAGTAAATGGGTTTAACCGAGTATCAATAGATGAAATCACCATCGATCAAAGGACTCAGCCTATTCTCTTTGAAAATATAAAAGTCAATAATGAACCTTTATCTGATGAACAAATAGAATCAACTATTCATCGAGTAGAAAAGCTTGATTTGGCGTATAATCAGAATGACATTTCTATTGACTTTTCGGCCAATAATTTTATTCATTCTTCCCAGATTAAATTCCAGTATGCGATTGATGAGCATGAGTGGAGAGACTTGGGAAATCAAACTACTTTATTACTTTCTAATTTAGCACCGGGTCAATACAAAGTAGGGATCAGGAGCATGAATCATGACGGTGTATTTAGTGAACCACGAACTGTTCAGTTGAATATCTCTCCACCTTGGTGGAAAACTTGGTGGGCGTATTTATTGATGGCTATAATTTTGGTAATGTCCGTCTCTTTTGTATTTTATTTTCGAGTGAAACGCCTAGATAATCTACGTAAACTATTGACTACTCAAGTTTATGAGCGAACTAAAGAATTAGAAATCAGTAAAGCCCAGATAGAAAAGTCTTTGGAAGAAAGAGAAACCTTATTGAGAGAGATACACCACCGTGTCAAAAATAACTTACAGATTATTGCTAACCTATTATATCTTCAGTCCAGTAAATCTGAAGATGAAAATTTAAAAGATATTTTAGAAGAAGGCCAAGGTAGAGTCCGTTCTATGGCTTTGATCCATCAAAAATTATATGAAAATGATGATTTGAAAAGCATTCCTTTTGGGGAATATGTAGCTGAACTAGTCAATGAAATTCAGGCATCATTTGGAGAACAAGGGGCAGGAGTCTCTGTTCAAATAAATGCGAAGGAGATTTATTTTGATGTGGATAATGCTGTGCCCTTGGGCTTAATCATTAATGAGTTGACTACCAATGCTTTTAAATATGCTTATAGAGATCAAAAAGAAGGTAAGTTCAATATTTATATTACCAGGTCTGAAGGGGTTTATGAACTGAAGATATCTGATAATGGCAAAGGAATTCCTGAAGAAATAGATATTAGAAAAACTAGGTCTTTGGGATTGAGGTTGGTGCGTGTCCTAAGTGAGCAACTAGAAGGAGAATATAGATTTGAAAATAATGGAGGTATGAATTTTAATTTAAGATTTGCGGCATAATGGAGAAAATGAAGATAGCCATAGTGGAAGATGAGATGATCAATGCTGAAACCTTGCATGACATGGTTGAAGATTTAGGCTATGAGGTTTATGGGAAATTTATGAGAGCGGAAAAAGCGTGGGATGCTTTTCAAGAAAATCAGCCCGATTTTGCTTTGCTTGATATCAGACTGAAAGGAGAGGAGACAGGAATTTGGCTGGCAGAAAGAATTAGGGAGAAATTTGATTTTCCTTTCATTTTTCTTACTTCGTTTGGAGATAAGAAAACAATAGAAAGTGCTGCTAAGACTAATGCCTATGGCTATTTAATGAAGCCTGTAGAAAAACAGAATTTGCATGCTTCCATAGAAGTAGCAGTGCATAAATACGAGTCCCTTAAAAAAGACGAACCCAAAACGGGATCTAACCCGAACGTGGTTATTAACGATTCCTTGTTCATTAAAGATGAATATTATTATTCAAAAATTAAATTAGAAGATATACAGTTTATAAAAAGCGATGATAATTATCTTCAAATTTTCACCAATGAAAAGAAGCACATGGTTAGAGGGGCGCTTAAAGATTTTCAACTAAGATTGCCCAAGGATAATTTTTTGCAAGTTCATAGATCTTACATCATTAATATTTTAGCTGTTTCTGGGTTGGGGGCAAACTTTCTGAAGATAAATGAAGAAACTATTCCTATTTCTAAAAATTATCAAAGTGAAGTAAGAAAACATTTTAATATTTATTGACCTAAAAATCATAAAAGTTAATCGGCGACCATTTAACCAAAAAATAATTATCTAAAATTTGAGCTAAACTATTAGAGTTTATAAGCGACTGTCATTTTGAGCTTCATAATCTCATAACGATTTCTAATGCATAACTTGGGTTAAAGGAGTAAAAGGAGTTGCTGCCGTGGTGTTAGAAAATGTAGGAATTTATCATTTTTTTTGAGATTATGCTGATAATTTATCTGCATTTATAATTCCTTGGTTTAGTAGGTTTCTACTAGAAGTATTAGGAAAGACTGGTAATATTATGAAAGCATCCAATTTATTTTTCGACCGCTTACAAAAAAAAATTTAGGAAAAAGGAATAGAAACTAACATATTCGTGTTGAGTTTGATGGAATAGGCTACTGTGATAGGTAGTGCAAGACTATTAAGCGATGATTATTGGAAAAGAATAATACCTATTTAGGTATAAAAGAGCGTATTAGATTTTGTAGGTAATTTTTTATTGAAGAAGGTGGGGCCGCCAAGGCAAAAAATAAACTTCTACCAGTGCTAGAGGAATGCTTTTTGATACACTGCAATGAAAAATTAACAGGAAGATAAACGGTGTTTTATATCTAAATTGGTATAAAACCAGATTTACCTACGATTTAGTAA